>NC_017039.1:2400000-2700000 GCF_000284455.1 Synechocystis sp. PCC 6803 substr. PCC-P | reverse complement strand
AAAGTGGAGGGTAAACAAAATCTTGTCTTGGAAACGCCCATGGAGGAACCCGCTTGGAAATTATTAGCGGAAAATTTACCCAATCATCTCCAGTCCCGCTTTGTTTACAGTGCCAAAAAAGTGGTGGTGCGGGGTTTAGGAGTGTTGGCCCCAGCTAAGCAAATGGATAATTTAATTGACTGGTTTGGCAAGATGCAAGGGGCTTTACCAGAAACAAAAATGGAAACTTTAGTGGGTAAATAGCCTCTGGTAAAATGTTAAAAATTTGACGTGAATGACGTAAGAACGTGTTTAAAAAGTTTTATTCCGCCCCCTAAATTCCCCAATAATGGGGGACTTTCACTCAGTATTCCTCCTAATTTGAGGGGCCAGAGGGGCTTTTAAAACAGGCTCTAAAAACTGTTGAATATTTTTCTATCTCTATAATTTCTACAAAGGGTGGTTGTTAGGTTGCAAAACGGATTGATGGGCAAAGTGTATTTAGTTGGAGCGGGGCCTGGGGATCCTGGCTTGATAACTGTTAAGGGTAAAACTTTGTTGGAAAATGCCGAAGCAGTGGTCTATGACGCTTTGGTGAGTACAGCTATTTTAGCTATGGTTAATCCCCAAGCCGAATTGATTGATGCAGGCAAAAGGAGGGGCAGACACACCAAATTACAGTCAGAAACTACACAGTTATTGGCGCAATTAGCTGAAAAACACGCCGTGGTGGTGCGCTTGAAAGGGGGAGATCCATTTATTTTTGGCCGGGGGGGGGAAGAGATGGAAGACCTAGTCAAAGCTGGCATTGAGGTGGAAGTGGTACCGGGCATTACAGCGGGCATTGCTGCCCCTGCCTACGCTCAAATTCCCCTCACCCATCGGGCTTACAGTTCCTCCGTCACCTTTGTCACGGGCCATGAATCGGCGGGAAAATATCGGCCTGAAGTCAATTGGGCGGCGATCGCCAAGGGCTCGGAAACCATTGTGATTTATATGGGGGTGTACAGTTTGGCCACCATTTTGCCCCAGTTAATGCTGGCGGGGTTGGGGGAAGATACTCCCATTGCCCTAATTCGTTGGGGAACCTGTCCAGAACAACAGAAACTAGTTGGCACTTTTGCCACCATTTTGGCCCAGATTGAAGTAGAAAATTTTCAAGCCCCGGCGATCGTGGTCATCGGGGCAGTGGTTAATTATCCGGCTAATCTCCGTCAGCAATTGGCACCTATACTGGGCGGTGTCAATTAAAAATTCTGTGCTACCAAGATGGCTCTTTTAAGGGCTTTATTATGTACCCATCCAGTAAAGCCAGAAAATTGACATTTGCCGGTTACATCTGCAATAAAAATATGCCTAACACCCACAGGATTGACTCACTCTCGCAGGGTAATACCGTCAGAGAATGTATGGCTAATGGTTGCTCTTGGAAAATCTCTTTCGTCAGCCGGTGTCATTCCTTCTACATGCTCAAAATGATCAATTAATCGGGTTATTCTAGAATTCTCAGATGGAATTAGATATGGATGTAATAAAAACGACTTAACTTTTTCACCGATGATTAGATCTATAGGTAGATCTTGATGCTTTACATTGTTCCGTGTAAAAAAATGAGTACCATTTAGCCTGGTTGACTCGATAGGAATAACACCATCACCACCACCATTAACACTTCCGGCAATCACTAAAGTTGGTATCTTTTGTGTGATTTTTTCCGCTAAATATTGACGATTGCGTCCCAACTCTTGAGCAATACCAATCCCCCAACCAAACAGATCTAC
Source organism: Synechocystis sp. PCC 6803 substr. PCC-P (assembly GCF_000284455.1). Lineage (GTDB taxonomy): Bacteria > Cyanobacteriota > Cyanobacteriia > Cyanobacteriales > Microcystaceae > Synechocystis. The sequence goes on along the minus strand of NC_017039.1, from coordinate 2,698,240 downwards.
TGTTCTTGCCAAAGATGCTCCTTGGATTGGTGAACCTATTAAAACCAAGGCATCTAAGCGTTCTAGCCAAGATGGATTTCTAGATAAAACTTCCACCCAAAGAATGCCCCCCATGGAAAAGCCGACCACACTGAAAGTAGATTGAGGAAAATCATTCAGAGTCTCACTTGCAGAGCGTTCCACTACTTCAATGAGGGGATCAAGATTTAAAAAAGTAGTGAGCAGGTTTAAGTTAGGAACAACAACATATGCGTTTTCTGAAGCAACTCTTCCCGCCAAAATTTGCATATTTTGATTGCTTTCACCCATACCATGCTGGAAAAACAGAATTGGTGATTGGCTCATTTTCAGGGAAAGCTGAATAAGTAACAGGTTAGCTTAGTCTTTATAGACCATGCCTTGAATAAATAGGTATTGTCAATTTGGCTGGATGTTACTAGAAAGCTTGGGAAAACTATATTCAAAGTCTTTCCCAAACTATCCAAGGTTTTATTGAGATTTTCTTGAGAAATTAAGTTTTTTAGCCAGACTGGCATTGAAGGTTAATTTAAAGCTCTCCTAATTTGGTTGGGTTTCACTGTAGGCAGGGAAAAGATCCCGGGGGAAATCCTCTGCGGCTAGGCAGGTATTCATCGCTTTTTGGGGAGTGAAATCGGAAACTTCCCGACTCAGGGCCAGCACACATTCCGAATGGCGACCTGGCAGTAAACTTTGGCGACAGCTATTGAGGGCCGCCATGGTGACATCTTCCCCTTCGGGGGAACGGTTCCGTCCCACTACGCCCCGGTCAATATCCACTACACAATTACCCAAATCCACCGGGCGACGCACTTGAAAACAGGATTGCAGAGCCACAATGCCAGTAATGTTGGTGTTACGGCTGATCATGTTGACGCATTGGGACATTTCCTTGGGAATAATCGCCTGGGAGCAACCAGAAGCGGCCGCATCATCACTAACTCCGTTTCTTTTCAGTTCCGTCACACAAACATCAAACTGGTTCCAGTCCCCAGCCACGGCGGCGATCGGGGCAAAAACCATACCGCTGGCCATCAACAGGCCACAACCAATGGGAGCAAAGGGACGACGGAGTTGTTGGAAATAATTTTTAAAGCTATGTTTAGAGCCGTTAGAACCGATAGAGCTAAGCATACGGGTTAACACCAAGACGAAATTGACACCATCACCAGACCACTGGATTGTAGTCAGAGTTGCAGAGAAGATCAAGCCACCGGGGGTCACTCCAGGGGTACAATGCCTGCTAATCTATGGGGAAGTTATTTGCCCTTGTCCCTGCTCCGATTATCCCCCATTCCGAGAGATTAATGTTGACTGATAACCGCTTGGGAGAAGCGACCTTGTCCCCATCTATCCATCCAACGGCCATCATCCATCCCCAAGCCCAGTTACACGCCACAGTTCAGGTGGGGGCTTTTAGTGTGATTGGAGAGAAAGTCACCATTGGAGCTAATACGGTCATTGGTCCCCATGTGGTGGTGGAAGGCCCCACGGAAATTGGTACGGGCAATCGAATTTTTCCCGGTGCAGTGATCGGTTGTGAACCCCAGGATTTGAAATATAAGGGGGGAGAAAGTTGGGTCAAAATCGGCAACGATAACCAAATTCGGGAATACGTCACCATTAACCGGGCTACGGAAGAAGGAGCAGTGACCCGCATCGGCGATCGCAATTTGCTGATGGCCTATGCTCATGTGGCCCACAATTGTGTGATCGAAAACGAAGTAATTATTGCCAACTCCGTAGCTTTGGCAGGGCACATTTATATTGAATCCCAGGCAAGAATCAGCGGCGTTTTAGGAGTGCACCAATTTGTCCACATTGGTCGCTTGGCCATGGTGGGGGGCATGAGTCGCATTGAACGGGATGTGCCTCCTTTTACCATTGTTGAAGGTAATCCTTCTCGGGTGCGTTCTTTAAACTTAATCGGCCTGCAACGTTCCGGTATGTCGGCGGAGGATTTGAGTGCGTTAAAACAAGCTTTTCGGTTAATTTATCGTTCTGACACCCCCTACCAACAGGCCTTGGAAGAATTAGGGCGATCGGCCGCCCATCCCTACGTGCAACATTTCCAATGCTTTTTGCAGAAATCTAGCTACGACCAAGGGCGACGGGGCCCCATCCCCGGCAAAAAATAGGTCAGTGCCATGACCGGCTCCCATTTATTAGTAAATCTTTCTTTTCTGCTGGCCCAACCGACGGGGTTGAGTGTCTATGCCAGTAATGTTTTTCCCCATCTCAAACCCCTCAAGCCAACATTACTAACTTCCCAGTTGGTGGCGGAGTTTCCCTGCCAAACTGTGCCGAATAATCTCACCCCAGCCCAGGGCAGTCGGGGCCATTTTAATCGCTTAGTTTGGACCCAGTTTCAGCTACCAGAACTTTACCGACAATTAAAAGGTTCTTTGCTTTTTTCCCCCATCCCGGAAGCTCCACTTTGGGCCGATTGTCGCACAGTGGTGATGGTGCATGATTTGATTCCCCTCCGGTTTCCCAACTGGAAATCTCCCCTGACTAGCTATTGCAAGTTTTATTTGCCGTTGGTGCTGGGGCAAGCGGAACATATTTTGTGTAATTCCCAAGCCACAGCCGATGATGTGGTGGACTATTTCCAAATTCCCGCCAGTAAAATTACGGCGATCGCCTTGGGCTATGACCGGGAACATTTTCAACCGGGACAGGATAATTTAGCCCCAAGGAAAAAGCCCTACTTTCTCTTTGTGGGCCGCCACGATCCGCACAAAAATGTGGGGCGGCTGATTCAAGCCTTTGCTCGATTTGTGCAAAATACCAACAGCCAAGATATTGAGTTAATTTTGGCCGGTCCTACCGATCGCCGTTACACTCCCAAATTAATGGCCTTGGCGACAGAATTGGGGGTTGGGACAGAGGTACATTGTTTAGACTACGTTAGCTATGACCAACTGCGACAACTTTATCGCCAGGCGATCGCCTTGGTGTTTCCCTCTTTATGGGAAGGATTTGGTTTTCCAGTGCTGGAAGCCATGGCCTGTGGCACGGCGGTAATTACCTCTTCCGTCTCGTCCTTACCAGAAGTGGGAGGAGATGCCGTTCTATTGGTCGATCCCTACAGTATTAAAGAGATTTATCAAGCTATGGAGCAGGTGTGGAAAGATCGCCGGTTGTGTCAGCAGTTACAACAACAGAGCTTAGCCAGAGCAAGGGAATTTTCCTGGGAAAAAACTGGACATTTAACTAGGGAAGTATTGGCAAAGTATCTTTAGATGAGGGCAACCTAATCCCCTGACGAACTGCTACTGGCAATTGGGCGACCGGTTCAGACCAATCTGATTTTAACGGCAAAAAACGTTTCATAACCGATAATGCCACCGACATAGGGGTTAACACCAACACGGATAATTCCATTAACAGAAGGGGAAGTTTATTAATAGAAATTGCGGTAATAGCGTGAGGCCAAAATAGTTTTTGTCTATACTCTCCAAAATAGTGATGCCAAATGCTTGATCAAATACGGCACTCCATACATCGTTCACAACAATAAAACTATTATCGAAGAAAATAAATGGAGGGATTAATTTCAATTAAATGTATCTTTAAAAATTAATTTACCTTTTAAGTAAACCTCCACTGTGTCGTCATTAATTGAGTAAGTATAATCTCCATTTTTCCAGGTCGAAATGCCGGCCTTGCGATTGCGGCCTAATTTAATACATCCTGTCCCGTAAACACAGCCTCGGTAGGTTCCCGCTTCGTAGTCCACGGTATATTCGCCTTTTTGACCATAGTAGGTAATGGGAACGGCGACAGCAACGGTTGCATAAACCACAGAGAAAGTTGCCATCAGCGCCAAATGTAATACCTTCATGGTTTATCCCCCAATGTTTGATCGCAAAATAATTATATCCGCTACTTAAATTTTTCTATCTAGTATTTTAAGATAGTTAACATAAAGTCTTGATTTAAGTTTGGAATTGTCTAAAGTTATTCTGCCTGGGAGATAATCTGGTGTGATGTTGTTTGCGTTTTTCCAGCCCCTCGAATTTCCGGATAACTTCAATCAGACACTGGCGATAAATGTCTATGCGGAAACCATTTGCGGCAGTCAGGCGGTCCTAGAGGTGGCCCGTGGCCAAGCAAGTCAGGCGGCAATGGATGCTTTTAATCGCCATCGACAACTACATCTATTTCCTATGCTGCTCTTGGATACTATCGGAAAAAATACCGAAGCCGAGTTATTAAAAAGTTGGGACGAGTTTTCCCGGCAGGTCTGCCCCGAAAAGTTTGAGTGATTATCTGTGCCAAGGGCAAAGAGTTTCCACTTCGGTCTGAACTGAGCAAAGGATGGTCCATCATCCCCCCCTATGGGGAGAACATTGAGCGTTTTTTTAAAGAGCAGAAAGCTCTCATGATGACTTAAGATCTGTTAAAGTTTGATGCTCAAAATTTTTAGAAAACCATCAGGCGGTTAAAGTTCAAATAATATTTCCCTGGGCAGGCTGTCAGTAGTGCGGATCCCAGCAAAAAGGCGACCTATCTCGGGGATAAATCGCCATTAACTCTAGAAATTTCTTGCAAACTTTGTCTCAACTGGCAGTCAACTCTCTTGTTGACATTCTTTGAGCTTATTCTTGTGGAAACTTACAGGTGGAGATAAGCAGCTTCTGCTTCCAATTGACTAACTAAGGACTGATTGCCGGCGGCCCGTGCCCGCTCTAAACGGTGCTGGAGGTTTTGACGCAGGGTTTCTTTGTGGGCGATCGCCGTTTGAGTCAAAACACGTTTACGATTATTCATTACTTCTACCCTCCGAAAGGCAGTGAAAAACTTACATTTAGATTTACATTCAACATAACATAAAATTATAGGTAATTTCCAGAACGGTATCTATTGTTACTGAAGTTAACAAAAATGTATGGCAGGAATCCGAACGGAAGAGGCATTAGCCTGGGAAAAAGCGGTTTTTCCACCGTGGGCAAAATCTACCCTTAGGAATAGAGATCGCGGTCTAAACTCTTCCCCTGGAAGTCCGGTGCGATAAGAAGTTTCGAGCTTCCCCATTGGTCTTGGTTTTAAATAACTTTTGGTTTGTCCAACTGCCCTGCTGTACTGTCAAGAAATAATGGTTAAATCCATATCCCCCTTCCCCCCAGAGGGTATTGTACTTTTCAAGCGGCCAAGGTTAAGTAGAAATTGTGCTTTTAATTTTTCCAATGTTGAATAAATTTTTTTACCTTTGACCATGGGAAGAAAACATTAGGAGCGTTGTTTGTGCCTCCAAGGAAAAGTATGCGATCGCCATTTAAAAGTGGGTGGTCTTTAGTATCATTGCTATTCGTATTGCTATCGGGCTGTGGTGGTGAAAATCTTTCCTCCCCGGAAATGAACGCCTCTCCCTCGGCAAATCAAGGCACTTTAACGGTGCGAGCCAACGGAGAAGAACGGGCCCGGGAAGGTCTGACCACCAAGGATGGCTGGGTTCTGGACTTTAATCACGTTTATGTTTCCCTGGCGGACATTAATGCTTACCAGGTAGGGTCGGCCTTTGATGCCAGCACGGATGCTTCATTGCCGGAAACCGCCGTGGCGATCGCCATGCCAGGACCTACAGTGGTGGACTTAGCAATGACGGGAAAAGATGCAGAAACGGTTTTAGTGGGGGAAACTCCGGCTCCAGCGGGGAAATTTAACGCTTTATCTTGGCAAATGCCCTTGGCCACAGAAGGCCCAGCCCAAGGTTACTCAATTTTACTGGAGGGAATGGCCACTAAAGATGGTCAGACTATTCCATTCAAACTAGGGGTAAAGAAGGAGTTGGGTTTTGTCTGCGGTGATTTTGTGGGCGATGAACGTAAGGGAATTCTCACCGCTGGCGGCAAGGCAGACTTGGAAGCCACCTTTCATTTAGATCATTTATTTGGGGACGGACAAGAACCCGTCGATAGCGACATTAACCTTAGTGCTTTTGGCTTTGATCCCCTAGCAGCCCTGGCCGGGGAAAAGGGCATTGATCTCAATAGTCAGGACTTGCAAGCTCGATTAGGGGCGGCAGATTATCAAACCTTTTTACAAGTTTTAGCCAACCTTGGCCATGTGGGGGAAGGCCATTGCCGACAAACCAAGGCATTCACCACCATCACTTCCTTCAACCTGTAAATCCGATGAAATTTAACCTAGCTCTATTTTGTTTAGCGGGAGGCATACTTACCCAGACGGTCTCCGTCCTTGCCCACGGAGTTAAAGTGGAACATCATTCGGTGGCGGCGATCGCCGTGGCGGCCCATTATGACTCCGGGCAACCCATGGCCGAAGCCCAAGTATTAGTCTATGCCCCGAATAATTCCACTGAACCTTGGTTAACGGGGGTTACTGACAAAGAGGGCAAATTTATTTTTACTCCAGCAGGCGATCGCCCTGGCAATTGGGAAGTGGCAGTGCGGCAAGGGGGCCACGGAAATATGATCACCATACCTTGGCAACCAGAAACAACAGCGGTTGATAGCACCGATACAGCCAATGCCCTTACTTCTAGTGTCAACCAAGGCACTCCAGAAATTACCGTAGCCTCTGTACCGGATGCCAATGCTGCCCTATCTCCCATTCAACGGGGTATCACTTTAGGGGCCGTAATTTGGGGTTTTGTGGGTACTGCCCTATTTTTCAGCAGAAGCAAAGGTGAGGGCAGGGCCTAGATGCACATTCCCGATGGTCTATTGCCACCCCAGATCGTGGCCGGGGGCTATGCAGTGACGGGGTTAGCCACTTGGTACTGTCTGCGGCAAATTAATCGTCAAGGCCATGCCCAGGAAAATATTCCCAAAGCATCTTTGCTGACCGCAGCTTTTTTTGTTGCTTCCTCTATCTATATTCCCCTGCCGCCGGTGAGTGTCCACCTAATTCTCAACGGTCTGTTGGGGGTAATGCTGGGCTATTTTGCTCTGCCAGCCATTTTAATTGGCCTCTTTTTCCAAGCTTTGATGGTGGGCCATGGGGGGCTGACCACCTTGGGTATTAATGGTGTTTTGATGGGTTTGCCAACGTTGGCGGCCTATCATATTTTTCAACTGCGCCATGGGCTAGAAAAGTTTCTGCCGGAGCGCTGGGCCATGGGCATTGCTGCTTTTTTGGGGGGTAGCAGTGGTTTAGCCTTAACGGTGCTAATTTTCATTGCCCTCACTGTCACCAGTTTACCGACGGGTTTGGATGCCACCGCTGAGCGCCGAGCGATTATGGTGCTGGCGTTGGGCCATGTACCTCTGATTGTGCTAGAAGGCATATTCACTGCCCTGGTGGTTTTGTTTCTGCAACGGACTAAACCGGAATTACTGGAGAGTTAGCAATGGGTTTAATGACGTTGGAAACCTATGTGCCTGGGCGATCGCCAATTCATGGTTGGGAGCCTCGACAAAAACTGTTTAGTCTGATGGCGTTGATGTTTGCTTTGGCCATGGTGCAGCAAGCTTGGTTAATGGTGCCCATGGTGAGCGTCACTGTCTTGCTTTATTGGTTGTCTGGCTTACCCCTGAGTTTTTTACTGCAACGGTTGAGTTACCCCGGTTTATTTATTCTCACAGCGGTTATTCTCCTCCCCTTTGTCAGTGGGGAAACAGTGCTGGGGCAGTGGGGCTGGCTCACCATTCGTCAGGAAGGATTGACGGCTATGGTGCTCATTGCGGGAAGGTTTTTCTCCATTCTTACCCTGGGTTTTATTCTCTTTGGCACCACTCCTTTTTTAACCATGGTTAATTCCCTGCGCCGTTTAGGTTTGCCTCCCCTGATGGCAGATATGGCCCTATTGGCTTACCGTTACCTCTATGACATTGGTAATACTTTCCGTACCATGCACCAAGCAATGCAACTGCGGGGCCTAGGACAACAACAGCAAAAACGGCGATCAATACAACAGTGGGCTTTTTTGTTGGGCAATCTTTTACTACGGAGTTATGAACAGTCCCAACGGGTTTACCAGGCCATGGTCCTGCGGGGTTATGGCCAAGCTGTATCTCCCCAGCCTAGCCCTAGGACGGAGGGAAAATGTTCAACGGGTTTAGGTTTAACGGTAATCGTATTGGCGATCGCCGTTGGTTTTGTGGTGGCGGAGGTGAGCCTGTGACGGGAACCAATGTGCGGGCCATGGACCGGAGCCAAGAAAAGGAAGCAATTAAGTCACCCATACCACCGGCAATTAGGGTGCGGGAATTATCCTTTGCCTATGGCGGACAAACTCCAGTACTAAACAATTTAGCTTGGCAAGTCGCCCCAGGGGAAAGGCTAGGCATTATTGGCCATAACGGTTGTGGCAAAACTACCTTATTTTTACTGCTTTGCGGACTGTTAAAAGCTAGCGCTGGCACCATCCAGTTATTGGGCCAGGCCCTGGAAGCGGGAAAATTTTTGCCTGAAGTGGGTTTCCTGTTTCAAAATCCCACAGACCAACTATTTGCTACCTCCGTTTGGGATGACATTGCCTTTGGGCCACAAAATATGGGCTTATCCCCGGCTCAAGTGACGGAGAGGGTTAACCAAGCGGCGGAGTTAACTGGCATTACTTCTTTGTTAGATCGTCTACCCCAACATTTATCCGGGGGGGAAAAGCAAATGGTGGCGATCGCCGGTTTGTTAGCCATGGCCCCGAAAATTTTACTCTGTGATGAACCCACCGCTAGTCTGGATATTAAAGCCCGCCGTCAGTTGATTAACTTTTTGGGGCAGTTCCAGCAAACGTTACTAATTTCCTCCCACGATCTGGAATTTGTGCTGGAAGTCTGCAACCGGGTCATAATCATTGACCAAGGGCAGATTGTCGCCGACGGCCCGGCCCAGGAAATTATGGCCGACCAAACCCTGATGGAAAGCCATGGTCTGGAAAAACCCTATTCTCTCCGTTAAAGGCGATCAGCAAACTGTGGGGAAAGCTCAGCTCCGGCTTCCTAGAATTCCTGCATAATCAGATAGACCGGGTCGAGAGAAGTTAATGGGCACTAATCCAAAGGGTTTCCTGGCTGATAATTTCTCCGTTATTCCGTAACCACACCAGGGTGATTTTTTCCACAGTGCCATTCACCAAAGTCACCAGGGAAAAATTACGGGCAGCGGGCAAACCGTCTTTTTCCGTTTGGATGCGGGGTACACAGGCCGCATTCAGATATACCGTTCCTTGATGATCCACATAAACCCTCTCCCGCAGACGATCCTGACGATGTCTAAGGCGATGGTGCATATGGCCGAAGGTCACCAATGGTACCTGTTTACCCTGCTCCCGCACAGAGGCGATCGCCCAGGCCAGATCCGGATCGCCAAAATCGCCGCCGATGGGATTCCAATCCCGACCACAGATGGATTCGGCATGATTTCCTAAGCCGGTGGGACCATTGTGGGCCAGAAAAATTAACGTTTCATGGGGGCTAGCCAGGGCCGTTGCGGCAATGTGGGTTTGGGACTGGGCAAAACTTTCCATGCCATATCGTTCCCGCATAAACTGTTTATTCTTCCATTCATTGCCCCCCCAGGTAAAAGGCCTGCCCCCCACCACCGAGAGGCTAAATTGCTGAAAATCCCGGCGGCCATAGCTAACATCTGCCAACCCCAGGAGTTCCTGCTGAGCTTTCACCCGGTCTTCTTTTTGGCGATCGTAGGGGCACTTTTTGCGCCCCCAATCGGAGGCGGTGAACCAAGCATCGTGGTTACCAAATACCGTTGCCTTGGGAATGGGTAAGGAGGCAATCAAGCTGACCACCGGCAATGATTCGTTGCCAAAATCCCCCACAAATAGTGCCAAGTCTACGCCGATCGCCTGGAGAGCTTGGTGGTCCGCCAATTCCCATTGTTCATGGATATCCCCCACAACGGCCAGGGTAGTGGTTGCGGTAGGTTGGGGGGCCATCAGCTCTCTTCGCTTTCCGACATTTCTGCCAATTCTTCTTCCCCAGAAGGAGGCACTAGGGCCACAGCGGCGATCGCATCATCGGCATCTAACCTTTGTACCCGCACCCCAGTGGCACTACGGGATTGGGGGGAAATATCGTTCACGGACTGGCGGATAATAATGCCCCGGTTGGTGACAATCATCAACTCGTCATCGGCGTTGACCACATGGAGGGCCACTAGCTGGTCATCTTTGGATTTAAAGCGGATCGCTTTCACTCCCAGGCCGGCCCGATGTTGCAAGCGGAATTGACCAATGGGCACCCGTTTGCCGAAACCCTTCATGGTTACCCCCAGCAACCAGGGGCCAGGATTGTCGCTTTCTTCCAAAATGGCATCGGTATCGCCCCCTAAGTCCTCATCCGGCTCATCTTCGGAACCAACGGCAATATTGGCCACCACCTGGCTCGGCAAAATATCCATACTGATCAGCGCATCCCCAGACCGGAGCCGCATGGATTTAACCCCCCTGGTGGCCCGACCGAGGGCCCGCAGTTCATCCTGATCCGCTTTGAAATGGATAGCCATACCCTTTTGGGAACCGATAATGACGCTATCTTCCGCTTTGGCTAAACGAACCCAACGCAATTGATCCCCTTCCACCAAGGAAATGGCGATTAACCCATTGGCCCGGATATTACTAAAAGCCGAGAGGGCAGTTTTTTTGATGTAGCCCTGTTTGGTCAGCATGATGAAATAGGTATCATCGTCAAATTCTGAAACAGACACTAGGGAGGTAATTTTTTCATCCTTGGGGATGGGCAACATCTGCACAATGGGCACCCCCCGGGCCGTGCGGGAAGCAATGGGAATTTGGTAAGCGTTGAGGCTATAGACCACCCCCCGATCGCTAAAGAACAGCACTTTATCGTGGTCACAGCAGGAAAGGAAATGCTCCACTCCATCGTCATCTTTAATCTTGGCGGCGGCTTTACCTCTGGTGGCACGGTTTTGGGTACCAAAGGTGCTGGCGGGCATCCGTTTGATGTAACCCTGTTCCGTCAATAAAATTAGGGCTTGGTCATTGGCAATTAAATCCGTGTCAATTAATTCCCCATCTTCTTGGACAATGACGGTGCGGCGGGGAGTGGCGTGAATAGCCTTAATTTGCTCCAATTCTTCTTCGATGATGGCATTAACCCTTTCCCGGCGGGCCAAAATATCTTGGAAATCGGCGATTTTGGTTTGCAGTTCATCATGTTCAGCGGTGATTTTATCCGCTTCCAAAGCCGTTAACCGGCGCAGTTGCATTTGCAAAATGGCATCGGCCTGCACTTCGGAGAGGGAAAAGCCTTCCACCAGTTCCGTTTTGGCAGAGGCCGTGTCCGCCGCTCCCCGAATCAGACGAATGACCGCATCCAGGTTATCCAGCGCAATCAACAATCCCTGGAGCAGATGATCCCGTTCTTCCGCTTTCCGCAATTCGTAGCGGGTACGGCGGGTAATGGTTTCAATGCGAAATTCCCAAAAGACAGTGAGGAATTTTTTAATGGTGAGAACTTCAGGAGTGCCGTTAACCAGCGCCAACAAATTCGCCCCAAAGTTACTCTGGATGGGAGTTTGTTTGTAAAGATTATTGAGCACCACCCGAGCGTAGGCATCCCGCTTCAGTTCAATGACAATGCGCATACCATCTCGATCGCTCTCGTCCCGGATGTCGGCAATGCCGTCAATTTTTTTATCGTTAACCAGATCCGCAATGCGTTCAATTAAAGCGGCTTTATTGGTTTGGTAGGGTAGCTCGGTGACGATAATGGCATCCCGGTCAGGCCGCCCAGGATGTTCCATGGTTTCAATGGAGGCCACCCCCCGCATGGTGATGGAGCCCCGGCCGGTTAAATAGGCTTCCCGAATGCCCGATCGCCCGAGGATCTGGGCCCCGGTGGGAAAGTCCGGGCCGGGAATAATCTGCATTAATTCCTGTTCGGTGATTTCGGGGTTACGAATTAAGGCGATCGCTCCGTCGATCACTTCCCCGAGGTTATGGGGGGGGATATTGGTGGCCATGCCCACGGCAATGCCGGAGGAACCGTTAATCAATAGTTGGGGAATGCGGGCCGGGAGAACGGTGGGTTCCTGTTGGGAACCGTCAAAGTTATCAATGAAATCTACGGTTTCCGCCTCAATGTCCCGCAATAACGAGTTGGTGGAAAGGGGTCTAAGGCGAGATTCCGTGTACCGCATCGCCGCCGGGGGATCATTATCCACGGAGCCAAAGTTCCCGTGGCCGTCAATAAGCGGTTCCCGCATGGAAAAGTCCTGGGCCATGCGCACCAAGGCATCGTACACCGCCGTATCACCGTGGGGATGATATTTCCCCAGCACTTCCCCCACCACCCGGGCACATTTCCGAAAGGGGCGATCGGGGGTCAGCCCCAGCTCGTACATGGCATAGAGAATGCGCCGATGGACTGGCTTCAACCCATCCCGTGCATCGGGTAACGCCCGCCCAACAATCACACTCATGGCATATTCCAGGTATGACTGTGACATTTCGTTTCTGAGGTCAGTCGCAATCAGGCGATCGGGCGAGTCAGTCATGCAATTACTCCAAGGCAGTTTGAAAGGTTTGAGTTGGGCTCCAATTCCCCCCAAGGGGAACAGATAACAGGGCTCAAAACAGCCTCTATTCTACCATTGGCCAGGGTGGGAGCCTCCACAGCCCTAATGCCCTCTCCGATTGCTCCTCAATTTTCACTCTAAAGTTTGTTTGAAAAGTCCCCTCCTCAACGTTAAGGGGAAACCGCCTGAAATTTACCTAGTATTGCCCGAGCTTCCGTGGGTCGTTTTAGAGGACAGAATAAAACTCTGCAAACAAATTCTGAAAAATTATCTCTTATGGGAAAAAAACTTGGCGATCGCCATGGTGAATCAATTAAATAATTACCACCCTTATCTGATTTTGGTTGTTGGAAGTCAAATGGCGATCAACACAAATAAAACCTAGTTTTTGTCAGGTAAAGTCGATGTAATTAAATCTAAAGCATCATTGATTAGGGCACTGTAATCGACCATTTTAGCCAATTCTTCACTGGAATAGCGACCTTCAAAAGCTTCCGCCGCCGCCCCGGCCAGGGCAATTCGATAGGCATCAGTTAAGGCTTCCCTCAACTCTTCTGAAGATAAATAGGTGCCCCCTGCTTTGCGCCGTCGATTAGTTTTTTGGATTTCGTCCACTGAATTGGCGATCGATAAATCCCACGAGCGGGTACTGCGTTTTTCCGCCTGTCGTTTAATCAAATGTAGTAGAAGTATCTTGGCATAACTACTAATTTTATTAATCTTATCGTCCCTACTCATTTCCGTCATTTCCTCCACCAACACCAGAGCATCAGAAACATTCCCTTGGGACAATAACGTTTTCAGTTCTAACAATTCTTCCATTGCTTTTCTCCCATAAACTAACTATCTGAATTTAGACCAACAAATAACGCAGGCTAGGCGTAGGGATCGCCAAACAAGACGAAGGAACTGGTAATTTCCCGCAAAATTTTATCGGTCACTTCCCCCAGGGCCACTCCCCCCACCGATCGCCGGCGGAAAGAACGGAGCACCACCAGGTCAAAGGTGTGGGAGACCCGCACAAGCACCTTAGCGGCATCGTCATGGCAAATGACTTTAATGGGATAGTCCGCCGTGGCCCGACATTGGTTTAGAAACCGTTCCATTTCCGTTTTAAACGCTTGCACCTGTTGTGGGGAGGTGTTGTGGGGACAAACATGGAGCAGGGTAACAATGGCTCCGTTGGTTTCCGCTAAGCGCTGGGTGAACTGGAATAACTCCAACGTTTGGGGGGTGAGATTTTTGATGGGGAAGAGAATGCGATGGAAAGAACGGGGGTCAGACAATAACCGCATCACCGCCACGGGACAATGGGCCGACCAGAACACACTGTCAATGGTGCTACCGAATAATTTAGCCCGTAAACCAAGGGTTTGTTGACTCCAACCCATGATGATTAAGTCCGCATTTTTTTCCCTGGCAGTATGGCTAATGGCCCGGGCCACATCATCATCAATGCGGAGGGCTGGGTGGGCATCGACTTTCAGATTGGTGGCCAGTTCCGTAGCCTGTTGCAGTAACAGCTCATTTCTAGCTAACCGGCTGGTTAACCCAGGATCATCCATGTGCACCGGCGCTTTGGCGATCGCCAGGGGAATCACCACCCCACTTTCATGGCGGGCGATCAGGGCTCCCATTTCCAACAAATAGCTCAAGGTTTGGGGATTTTGGGTGGGCACCAATACGGTGAAGGTAGAAGCCTTGGGGGGGATTAGGGTTACGGCCCCATTTTCCTCGGGGTCGTCTAAATCTTCTGTCAAACTGGACAGAGTATTGGGAATCGGAATTTTGGGGGCAAATTTAGCCGTCATCAACGGGCCAACGATAGACGTAATCAGCATTAAAACAATGATGGTGTTTAACACCGTCTCCGACACCAGGCGATCGCCAGCGGCATTAACTGCTTGGTATCCGGCCACCGCTGCCGCCAATGTAGCCGCCACCTGGGGAATGGAGAGGGACCACATGGTTAAACCCTCCACCCAGGTATAACCTAGTTTCCATTGGGCTAAAATCGCCGCCACCCCTTTGGAGAGAATTAACCCCACCACAATGGCCACCACCAAAGGGAATAGAGTGGTCAAAGTCACCAAAAAAGCCGGCAGATCCAACAGCAGCCCAATGCCAATGAAGAAGAATGGAATAAATAGGGTAGTTCCTAGGAATTCCACCTTTTCCTTTACGGGGCTGTTGCCCAGCACATCATTTACCGCTAGCCCCGCCAGAAATGCGCCGACAATTTTGTCCACATTGATTAACTCTGACCCCACTGAAGCGAGGAACACCGCCAGCAACACAAAGAGAAATTGGTTACTCTGTTCATCCCCGGTGCGACGAAAATATTCCCGTCCCGCCCAATCAAAACCAATTAAAACCAAGGCACTGTAAACGGCGATCGCCACCAATTGCACCACCAAACCCGCTGGGGAAAAACTGCCACTGTGGATGGAAATACAAATGGCTAAAACCAATAAAGCGGCAATGTCAGTGAAAATTGTGGCCCCAATGGTGACCATCACCGCTTGATTTCGGACTATGCCCAATCGCTGCACAATGGGATAACCCAACAAAGTATGGGAAGCAAACAGAGAGCCGAGCAACACAGACGCATTGAAGGAATAGCCAAAGGTCAACCCCACCGCCAACCCCGTCAGCAATGGCACCGCAAAGGTGAGGGAACCATACAGTAGCGAACGGTTCCTGGTCCGGCGGAAATCCACCATGTCAATTTCCAGCCCCGCTACAAACATCAGGTAAATTTTGCCGATGTCGGTGAAGAGTTTGATGCTTTCCGAATCTTCATTCAGCACCCCCAAACCACTTTTGCCCAACACAATGCCGGCAAACAAAAGTCCCACCAGTCCTGGTAATTTCAAGCGCTCAAAAATGGGCGGCAGGATCAGGGTCACCAATAATAAAATAGTGAAGTCAATTAAAGGGTTACTCGGAATTGGTGCGAATAGGCCATCCATAAAGTGGGTGGAGATTGTTTAGGTCATAGGCAAAAGCCATCGGCATCATCATACCGTTCCGGCTCCCGATCGCCATTTCTCTTCCCTTTCCCCTAGCCGGTTTTGCCATTGCGCCCCTTTCCCCCTTTATCCCCATGCGTAACCAGTATTTTTCCCTCATCAGCCCAGCCCTATGGCCTGCTGTAGTCCCCACCCTGGCTAGTGTTTACCTAGGAACTCTGGTCATATCCTCCCCGGCGATCGCCCTAGATTGTGCTGAAATAGGGGCACTGGCCCAACGCAATTCCCGTTGTTGGGAAAGTTTGCCCTCCATCATGGGCCCCAAGGCTGACAATGGTGACCCCCATAGTCCCAGTACCACTCCCGCTATAGATGCTGGCGATGGACTGCAACCTTTTCAAGGCGTCTGGAAATTCGATTATGAAAAAACCATGGAAGCCCACAGAGAAAGTCCCGACTATAAGCCAGAGGAAGACATGGAAGCATTATCTGGACTGCTGAATCTAATGTTTGGCATGGTTTCCCTGAAAATTAGCGGAAATCAATTGCAAATGAGCGCTGCTGACAGCAATGAAGTTATTACCACCATCGACTGTGAAGTGGATTCCGCCACCGCCACCGTGGTCACAGCCCAATGTACCAAGGACGGTGAAACCAAAACAATCAAATTTGAGAATATTTTGCCTGGGCAATATATGAGATTTAATGCGGTGGGGGAAAACGATTGTCCCTACTGTACTTGGCGTCGGGTGGAGCCATAACTACCCGGTGAAGCTGTACCCTAAACCTTGGTAAGCAGTTAGTCTAGCTAGCAAAACCGCCAGTATTAAAGCCAATTAACCGTAAACCACACAAGCTATCGAGAAAATCGCCCATTATGACCCTCAATCTCTACTTTTTGCGCCACGGCGAAACCACTTCTAGCCAGACAGGGACCTTTTGTGGCCGCCTGGACATTGACCTCACCAGCCACGGTTACCAGATGGCCCACCAATTTGCCGAAGCCTACAAGGATGTGAGCTGGACGGCTATTTTTGCCAGTCCCCTGCACCGCACCATGGCCACTGCCACTCCCCTAAGTAAATTGATTAATCTCCCCATTCAAAAACGGGATGGTCTGAAGGAAATTGCCTATGGGGAATGGGAAGGAAAAACCCCGGCGGAAGTTAATCAACAATTCCATGACGATTATGTGCGCTGGTTAGCCGATCCAGGTTGGAATGCTCCTTCTGGGGGAGAAAAGGGCATTGATATTGCCCGCCGTAGCTCGGAGGTGCTAGAAGAAATTGAACGAACTTTTACCACGGGGAATGTGTTGGTGGTGTCCCACAAGTCCACCATCCGCATTATGCTCTGTAGCTTGCTGGGCATTGACATTGGCCGTTTTCGAGACCGCATTGGTATGCCTGTTGCGGCGGTGAGTATTGTCACCATGTCCGAACATGGTCCTCTGATTGAAGTCATGGGCGATCGCTCCCACCTCAACCAGGACTTGCGCGATCGGTACGGCACTTAAGAAAATATCACCCAGGTAATTACAGGTAATTAAACGATTAAACCCATTCAAATTCATTGGCTGTTGCCATGGCTTCTTCCTCAGGGGAAATTTTTTCTGGGCCATGTTTTTGAAAGGTTGCAACGTTTTGAGACCTTCCCCTTGGCTTAACCCAGGTTGAAAGCCGCAATGGGGCCTTAGGATGAACATATTTGCTATGCGATCGCCTAGTTTGCCATGAGTCACCGTGTTCTAGTTGTGGAAGAGGAAGAAAAGTTAGCCCGATTTATGGAGTTGGAACTCAAATATGAAGGCTACGATGTCAGTGTGGCTAGGGATGGCCTAAAGGGCTTTACCCAAGCCCAGGAATTTCCCCCCGATTTAATCATTGTGAATGGAGCCCTGCCGGGCATGTCCGGTTTAGAGCTATGCCGGAGGTTAAGGGAAATGGGCAGTCGCATTCCCATTATTCTGATCACCGCCAAGGACGACGTGGAAGAACGGGTGATGGGGTTAGATGCCGGTGCCGATGACTACATTGTCAAACCCTTTAACTCCGATGAATTTTTTGCTCGCATCCGGGTGCAATTGCGCCGCACCCACACCACCAGCGATGAAGTATTGCAATTCGCCGATCTACGTTTCAATCGCAGTACGAGGGAAATCCAACGGGGCGATCGCCTGATTGATCTCACCGCCAAAGAATTCGAGCTGTTGGACTATCTGCTCTCCCATGCCCGCCAGGTGTTGACTAGGGAACAAATTTTAGAGCGGGTCTGGGGCTACGACTTTATGGGGGATTCCAACATCATTGAGGTCTATATCCGTTATCTGCGGTTGAAGTTGGAGGCGGCGGGGGAACCTCGTTTGATTCAGACAGTGCGGGGGGTGGGCTACGTACTAAGGGATTAGGGGTATGGAACTAATCATTTCCTGGCTACGGTTGTCCTGGCAGGTATTGGCCATCAATGGCGATCGCATTGCCTGGAACACTTTTTTGGCTATTATTCCCCTGGTGCTAAGCGTTTGGTTATTCCGTTGGCAGAATTCCCAGCGCCAACCATGGCCCCGATCGCCGTTGTGGTGGGTAATTTTTGCTGTGTTTGTGGCTTTTTTACCCAATGCCCCTTACATTTTGACGGACATTATCCACTACTTCAAGTTAGTACGGCAGGGGATACCGACTAGCGTCATGATTTTCACCGCTACGCCCCAATTTTTTCTCTTTCTAAATGTGGGTTGGCAATGCTATGTCATGTCCTTGCTCAACGCCGGTTATTATCTGGAGCAACGGCAATGGTCCGCGTGGATTTTCCCCATGGAGTTAATGGCCCATTTGTTGTCGGCGATCGGTATTTACCTGGGTCGATTTCTGCGGTTAAACAGTTGGCACGTGGTCACTGATCCCAAAGATGTGGGGCAAAATTTAGCCCAAAGCCTTTCCCATCACCGTCCCCTCTTGGCTATTAGCGTTACCGTGGTGATTCTGAGTGTTTTTTATTGGTTCACTAAACAGATTAACCTCGGGTTAGTACTACGATGGCAACAGGTTCGTCGTGGTGCCCCATAGGCCAACGAAAGCATTAACCCAATGGAATGGCAACAATTACTCTCCCGCAAGCGCCTCGGTAAACAACAGTTGGAGGAGCATCAGTTTGAGCGCACCTCTTTTCTGAAAGATTATGACCGCATTGTCTATTCCACCGCTTTCCGGCGGCTGAAGGATAAAACCCAGGTTTTTCCCCTGTCCAAAAATGCCGATGTCCGCACCCGGCTGATTCACAGTTTAGAAGTGTCCTGTGTGGGGCGTTCCCTAGGGCGCATGGTGGGGGATCAAATAATTAAACGCCATCAACTCCAGGCGATCGAAGCGGCGGACTTTGGTGATATTCTCTCGGCGGCCTGTTTAGCCCACGACATTGGTAATCCCCCCTTTGGCCATGCGGGGGAGGACGCCATCCAAACCGCTTTTCAAAAATGGTATGCCCGCAAAAATCGTTCCGGTGCCTTGATTAATCCCCTGGAAAAAGCTGACTTTGACCGCTTTGAAGGCAATGCCCAGGGCTTTCGGATTTTAACTAGGCTTGGTCTACCCCATCGCCCAGGGGGACTGCAACTAACCTGTGCTACCCTGGCCACCTTTGCTAAATATCCCCGGGAATCCTTTATTCCCCAACGTACCCTGGCCCGTCATCCCGGCAAAAGTTTACAAAAATATGGTTTTTTCCAAGCTGAAAAGGATCTATTCACTGAAGTGGCAGAAACCGTGGGTCTCATCGGGCGATCGCCAAAGGTTGCTTGGTGGTGTCGCCATCCCCTCACGTTTTTAATGGAGGCGGCGGATGATCTGTGTTACTCCATTGTCGATTTGGAAGATGGTTTTCACATGGGCTATCTCCCCTTTGCAGCGGTGCAAGATAAACTCCAAAGCATTGCTGACATTGACCTGAACCAATACGAAGGCAGTCCAGCAGAAACCATCAAGCGACTGCGGGCCAAGGCCATTAATCGACTGGTGAAGGAAGTTGCTCAACTTTTTCTTGACCACGAACCGGATATTTTGGCAGGGAAATTTGACCAATCCCTAGTGGAGCTAAGTCGCTTTTCTCCCCAACTCAAGGAAATTGAAACCATGACCACCAATGCGGTTTTTCACCATCCCAATGTGGTGAGAATTAAAATTGCTGGCTTTGAGGTCCTGGGGGATCTACTAACCGATTTTTTGACCTCCGTACTGGAAAAACAACCCCGTCCGAAGGGAAAATTGCTCAAATTTATGTTGCCTCCAGAGCATCAAATAGCCCCCGATGAAGATAATTACAGCAAAATTCTGAAAGTAACCGAC
Source organism: Synechocystis sp. PCC 6803 substr. PCC-P (assembly GCF_000284455.1). GTDB lineage: Bacteria > Cyanobacteriota > Cyanobacteriia > Cyanobacteriales > Microcystaceae > Synechocystis. Next base: position 2,678,445 of record NC_017039.1, on the reverse strand, counting down.
TACATTGCCGGTATGACGGATTTACAAGCTACTCTGCTTTACCAGCAACTGCGGGGAATTTCTTTGTAAACTCCCATCAAAAGATCAATGACAGTGAGTAAGGAGGAATAGAAAAAATTGGCTAGACTTTTAGGAAGATTTTTCCTGAGAAAAAATAGGCAAGGGATTGACGTTACGATAGCCACTATTGGGACGGGGTTGTTTTTGAATTTCCTCCTTAATACTGTCAAGATCCACGTAACGGTCGGACACATTAATTAAACTGTCGCTGGTCATGGAACGGAGACTCACCACTTCAATGCGCGCCCCCCGATAACTGACCGCATCGGCCGCATAGGCCAAATCCCCATCGCCACTGACCACCACTGCGGTGTCATAGGAACCCACCAGGGACATCAAGTCCACGGCAATTTCCACGTCTAAGTTAGCCTTTTTAGAACCGTCTGGTAATTGCACTAAGTCTTTGGCAATGACTCGGTAACCATTGCGGCGCATCCAAAGTAAAAATCCCTGTTGTTTTTCGTTACTACGGTCTACTCCGGTGTAGAAAAAAGCCCGCAATAGGCGGGAGCCGCCCGTTAAACAGTGCAATAGCTTGGTGTAATCAATTTCAATGCCCAACTGTAATGCGGCGTAAAAAAGATTGGAACCATCGATGAAAATGGCTACCCGCCCCCGGTTTTCTAATAACTGATCCGGCGTAAACAGTGCATCCTGTTCAAAGTCCTCAAACATGGTGTTCCTAAATGACTAAGTTGTAATTTAAAGGGGTTTTAAAAAATTTTTTCAAGGGGAAAAGGCGGGAAAGTTATAAAAATGTTAATTTTTGTTAAAAAATCTTAAAAAGATTGAAATTGACCTAGGGGGTCAGTTTTTGATTCTACTCCTCTGCCGGTAACTCCAGTTTGGTAAAAATAGGTTGGGCAGGGGGCAGATTTTGGTTCGCACCCAATTGGCCCCAGGATTGGTGACGGTTGAATTCTTCCGCTTGCTCCAACGGCGATCGCCACTGGTCAAAGTCCCAGGTAAAACCTAGCTGTTGATAAATTTTGGTACTCAGGCGGGGAACAATGGGGGAAAGAAGATAGGCCGAGAGCCGAATGGATTCCAACACGCTGTACAGCACGTCTTCTACCTCCTTCTGACTGCCCTGTTTAAATAATTTCCAGGGGGCCATGTCGTCAATATATTTATTCCCAGCCCTCACCAGAGTGAAAATTGCTTCACAGGCATCAGTAAAGGACAGCCTTTCATAGGCACTGCTCACCTCTTCTCCCAAATGACTGCCCAGCGCTTTGAGGGGATTATCCGGGGCTAAATCCGTGGCCATAACCTGGGGGCCTTGACCCTGGCAGTACTTTTTCACCATACCGAGGGTGCGATTGAGCAAATTACCCAGGTCGTTGGCCAAGTCAGCATTGAGCACATTAACAAACCGTTGTTCATTAAAATCCCCATCTTTACCAAACTCAATTTCCTTGAGGAAATAGTAACGGAAAGCATCCTCCCCGTAGCGGTTAATTAAATCCAGGGGATCAACGGTGTTGCCCAAACTTTTACCCATTTTTTGGCCATCTTTGGTGAGAAAGCCATGGCCAAAAACCTGGGCGGGGATCGCTAATTCCGCTGACATTAACATGGCGGGCCAATAGACTGCATGAAAGCGCAAAATATCTTTGCCAATCAGGTGTAGATTAATCGGCCACCACTTAACCAGAGCGTTAGTTAAATTTGGTTCTTCATCTTCATCCAAGAGAGCGGTGACATAGCCCAAAAGAGCGTCAAACCAAACGTAAATGGTATGGTTGGGATCATTAGGGAGAGGGAAACCCCAGTCCAAATTGACCCGGGAGATAGAAAAATCTTGCAATCCCTGGGCGACGAAATTCAACACCTCATTGCGACGACTACTGGGTTGAATAAATTCCGGTCGTTGGGCGTACAGTTCTTCCAAGGGGTGTTGATAGCGGGAGAGGCGAAAAAAATAGTTTTCTTCATCCCGCCATTCTGCCTTGCGGTTGGGGTGCAGGGGGCAATGGTTATCTTCTAATAAATCTCTTTTTTCCTTAAATTCTTCGCAAGCTACACAGTACCAGCCCTGTTGTTGGGCCAGATAAATATCCCCTTTATCCCAAACCCGTTGAAAAAAATCTTTGACAATGGCTAAATGGCGGGGATCGGTAGTACGGCTAAAGCGGTCGTAAAGGATATTGAGCGATCGCCAGAGTTCCTTAAACTTGACTACGGTGCGGTCACAATGGGTTTGGGGATCAAGCTCTTGGGCTTCGGCGGTACGTTGAATTTTTTGCCCATGCTCGTCGGTACCAGTGATCATCAACACGTCATAGCCCTGTAATCTTTTAAAGCGGGCCAGGGTGTCCGCCACCACCGTGGTGTAGGCACTGCCCAAATGGGGCACATCATTAACGTAGTACAGTGGAGTGGTAACGGAAAAAGTGGGTACGGAAGAATCAAGCATTCGATCAAAAAAATTTGTAAAAGTGCTATGGAGAATATTCAGTTTGGTTAACCACCATGCTCAGAATGGTCAACGATAACGGTTACTTCTCTAATCTCCAGAGGATAGATTCCCAAGGGGAATTGTTAAGTAAACCTTGTTATTGTCCTTAGAAATTCTTATCAATAAGGCTAAAAATAGACTCTTAAAAATATGTTGAGATTAACAATCTTAAAAAGCGGGGGACTTCAGTCTAGCAAACACCAAACTTTAAGCAAGTTTTTCTCCATAATATCTTAAGATGTGAAGCCCTCTACCTCTTTTTTGGAGCAAGTTCCGTCCCTACACCCGATCAGGATAAAATGAACTGCTAGCCCCACTGCTTCTTTCTGACAAGGAATTTTCATGAAACCGTATTTAGCCGCTGCCCTGCAAATGACCAGCCGCCCCAACCTCACCGAGAATTTACAAGAAGCAGAGGAGTTGATCGATTTGGCGGTGCGCCAGGGGGCAGAATTGGTGGGTTTGCCGGAGAATTTTGCTTTTTTGGGCAATGAAACTGAAAAGCTAGAACAGGCAACGGCGATCGCCACGGCGACGGAAAAATTTTTACAGACCATGGCCCAACGGTTCCAGGTGACTATCCTGGCGGGGGGCTTTCCCTTTCCGGTGGCAGGGGAAGCAGGCAAAGCCTATAACACAGCTACTCTAATTGCCCCCAATGGGCAGGAATTGGCCCGGTACCACAAAGTGCATTTGTTTGATGTTAATGTGCCCGACGGCAATACCTACTGGGAATCGGCCACGGTGATGGCTGGGCAAAAATATCCCCCAGTGTACCACTCCGACAGCTTTGGTAATTTGGGGCTGTCCATTTGCTACGACGTTCGTTTCCCTGAATTGTATCGTTACCTTTCCCGCCAAGGAGCAGATGTTCTGTTTGTGCCCGCCGCTTTCACTGCCTACACCGGCAAGGACCATTGGCAAGTGTTGCTCCAGGCCCGGGCCATTGAAAATACCTGCTACGTCATTGCCCCGGCCCAAACTGGTTGTCATTACGAAAGACGGCATACCCATGGGCATGCCATGATCATTGACCCCTGGGGAGTGATCCTGGCCGATGCGGGGGAAAAACCAGGGTTGGCGATCGCCGAAATTAACCCAGACCGCCTCAAACAGGTGCGCCAACAAATGCCTTCGCTGCAACATCGGGTATTTGTCTGAACACAAGTTGCAAGGCCGTTCCCGGACAGTCCATGGCCCTAGGCGCAGAAGGAAAAACTAGCTTTTGCGCCATTATTTGGGCAGTTTGTCCTGGGGCATAAACGGGAAAAACCCATTGGGATCAAGGACTTGGGCGACATTAGTTAACCCATGGCCATTATCTAGCAAAGCTTAATTAATAGTTAAGAAAACCTGATACAGTCCGTCGAGAGTGTTAATTTCTTAGTCTCAGCAGGTCACTGCGGCCTGAAAAGTTCGTCAGCGGCGTTGTTTTCCTTGATTAATTACCTAAGCTATCTAAGGACCAACACGACGTAAATGGGCTTGACTGCCATGGGGATCAGCGCTAAATGCTACTGGGAGTAATTTTTGCTTTCTTTTACTTCGACTTTATAACTGTGTTTTATTTTACAAATCCTACAGGAATTCTATTGTTTTTTAACGCTGCAATTTGACCTATTTAGCCCGATTTTTGAGAAATCCTCTTTAATAAGTATCCTGAGCAATCACCATGATCATGCATACCCGACTGATCCAAGCCCCCCAAATTCTCACCAAGCAGACCATCCATTGCCCCAACTGCGGCAGCCATGCCGTCCGTCAACAATGCTTGATTGAAAAAGAAGTTGTCACCGAAACTGCTTGCCCTGTGTGTGACTATCTCTTGGTGAACTGCCAACGTACTGGCAGAGTAGTGGATTCTTATCTTTGTTTGAATGCCAAGCGTTAGCAACTAATATTTACCGTCCCTGGTCGCTGGGCTGACACTTTTCTACCTGGGCAGTCCAAAGTACCATCTGCTTCATTGCTTCCCGTAGCACGGAGGCCCCCAGGTCACTGTTGTTGACCATAAAACTGAATGCCACTGTGCCCCATTGCTGGTTTTCCACATAGCCCGTTAAGGAAACCACCCCTGTGAGGGTACCTGTTTTACCCCGCATTTTGCCCACCAGGGGAGTATCGGCGAAACTACGTTCCAGGGTGCCCGATCGCCCAGCAACGGCCAGGGATTGTTGATAAATGGTCCCCGTTGATTTTTGGGTTTGGTTAATTAAAAGTTGAACTAAGGCTTGGGGCGTCACTAGGTCTTGACGGGAAAGTCCTGAGCCATCCCGTAATCTGACCGTGGTGGTGGCTAGGCCTAGTCTTTCCACGTAGGACTGCCAATCCGTAGCCTGGGAAGGGGGCTGAATGGCATTGAGCAACGCTTCAGCGTAGAGGTTATTGCTGTCTTGGTTGACGGTTTTAATCAGTGTCCACAGGGGAGGGGAAGTGAGAGCCAGCAAAGGGGCCGGGGCGATCGCCTTGGTGTTGGCGCTAACGATCGAAGTGCTTACAGAAATGCCTTGTTCTGCTAACTTTTGTTGCAAACTGGCGAGGAAATATTGCTGGGGATCAGCCACAGCTAGGGTGATGGAACGGGTTTCCCCTGCGGGGGGCAGGCCGCCAGTGATAACCAATTGCCGTTGACCAAAAATCTGTTGTACCTGGGGAGGTTGGTGTGGATCAACGGCCGTTTCGGTCTGGTTAATGATCTGCCATTGTGCCCCAGCAATGGGATCGGACCAGGTGGGGGTCAATGGTTCCCCCAGATTTTGGGGCGTGAGGGTAAGGATCACTTGATTGCCAGTCAAAATTGCACCATTAACCGGGGGAGCATAACCGTAGTGCAAATCATCCCACTCCCAACTGGGGCGTTGGTAATCCTGGGGGGCAATGGTATCTACAAGTTCCAATTCTTCGATCGCCGTCACCCCCCTATCTTTTAAACCCTTGGCGATCGCCGTTAGGTCATCTACGTCAAAACTGGGATCGCCGCTGGAGATAACTTGGACTTTTTTGCCCCCGTCCCGTTGATAAACTTGGGTGGTAAAGCGAAAATTTGGCCCCAATTCCTGAAGAGCCATGGCGGTGGTAATTAATTTTTGGTTGGAGGCGGGAATAAAAAAACGGTCAGCCTGATATTGGTAAATAGGCTGGGAATCTGTCAGAGGTTGAATGGCAATGCCCCATTGAGCTCGGCTCAATTCTGGTTGTTGTAAATGGCTTTCCAGCTTTTGTTGTAAATCCCCTACGCAGAGGCGATCGGCCTGGGCCCCTACCCCCGTAGTGAGACAGAGGTAAAAAATCCCCGTTCCTGTCAGTTGGAGCGGCAATGGGTCCAGATATTTTTTCCATTGAGACAGCAAAACCAGCGCCATGGTTGGGTATTCCCCTAATCTGTAATTGCTTTGAGCAGTACATCACTCAAGCTCATGCCCTGCATATCTTCCATGGTGACGGTATCCACAATGTCGAACTTCGCTCCGGCCGCCTGTAATTGATCATCTAAAGCCTGAAAAAAGGCCGTTGCTTTTTTATCCCTGCCCACCTGAATCAACGAAATCGCTAACTCCTCATCCCGGTCAATTTTTTGGCTCGCTTCTAAAATTAAACGGATAACTGCTTTGCGGTCAGTGGGTTCCCCGTCGGTAATAATCAGAAAAGTTTCCCCATTGGGTTTAGTTTGTCCGGCCTGCCGTCGTTGGAAAAAATTGTCCAGGCCATCCTTGAGGGCACCGGCCAGATCAGTGCGCCCCATGGGTTCATTGTTGGCGTAGATGTAAGCAACTTTCTCGGCGGTAACATTGTCATAACGACGGAAGCGGCCAGAGAATAGATAAACGGTGATGCCGTCGGAGTCAATTTCTTCACATTTTTTCGCCAGGGCAATGGTCGAAGCTTGGGCTATTTCCCAGCGAGTGGGGCCATTGGGATCATCAGCGGTGGCCATGCTACTGCTTTTATCGATCATTAGGGTGTAGTCTCGGTTTTCGATGACAGCTTCAACGCTCATAATCCTCGTGGGGCAATTTTGCAAACAATGGCGGTTTTTTCTCTTTTAGCCTATTACAACTTTTTGGAAATGTTCTTAAGATTGCATATTTCCTTAAAATTAATCAGAAATTTGTTCGAGGGGTAATGCTGTGCCGACTGTCCACTGCTCCAACTGCGATTGTCAAGCCCCCAATGACCTAGGCGATCGCCTGTGCAAAACCTGCCGGACTCCTCTGCTGAAAAGGTATCTGTGGTCGGTGGGGGACTGGATCAAGGCCTACCAACCGGGGGAACTGCTACTGGAACGTTATCTGTTGGTGCGGCCCCAGGTGTTGTTGGACACTACGCCGGCCCTGGGGGTCGAGGGGCCAGAGGAAATCCCGAATTATATTTTGCCCTACCAAAAGCTATTGCCCTTTCGTCTCAATGTGCCGGAGGTGTACGACTATTTTCCTAGTTGGGATGAGGAAAAGGATTTATCGGTGTGGCTGTTGGACTATGGCCCGGTGGCGCTGGATCAAGCAGGGGAACCTGTCCATGAACAGTTGTTACCTTCCCTGGGGGAAATGTGGGAGCATGCTTGTCCCTTACAGCAGTTAACTTGGCTCTGGCAAATGATTCGCCTTTGGCAACCGCTGCAACGGCAGGGGGTGGTGTCTAGCCTGTTGGAGTTTGATTGGTTGAGGGTGCAAGGCCCCCAGGTATTACTCCAGCAGTTAAAGCTAGATGAGCATCAATTCTATGAGATGAAGTATTTGGCAGGAGTCTGGGAGCCACTATTAACCAATGCCCATCCGGCGATCGCCGATTTTTGTCAGACCCTATGGAAAAAACTAAAACAGGGCAAAATTCCCCACGCTGACCATTTACTGAGGGTATTGGATACGGGCATTCAGTCCTTAGCAGAGCAGTACGATTTTAGTTACACGGTTTTTGCTTTGACCGATGGGGGCCCCAGTCGAGACCACAACGAAGATGCTTGTTTTCCCGTCAGTGAAACCCCCATTGAAGGGCAACAGTTGGCCAACACCATGACTCTGATTTGTGACGGGGTGGGGGGCCAGGAAGGGGGAGAAATTGCTTCCCAGTGGGTGATTGAACATTTACCCGTTCGGGTAATTTCCAAAATTCAAAAACAAATGAATGAGCCGGAGCAAATCCGCACTTTCATCCAGCACCTCAAGGAAGACATCCAAGAAGTTAACGAGCAACTCAATCGGCGCAATGACCGGGAGGAAAGAACAGAACGGGAACGGATGGGCACAACCCTGGTGATGGCCCTGGCGGATTTTCAACAATTTTTCCTGGCCAATGTGGGGGATTCCCGTTGCTATTGGTTAACGGCGGACAGTTGTAAACAGGTGACGGTGGACGATGATGTGGCATCCCGGGAAGTGCGGCTGGGACTGATGCTCTATCGCCATGCGGTGGAGTTACCCAGATCGGGGGCATTAACCCAGGCAGTGGGTTTGGGGCCCTCGGCCCAACTTCATCCCATCATTCAACGCTTAATTGTGCCGACGGATTGTCTATTTTTGCTCTGTTCCGATGGTTTTTGTGACTACAATCGGGTCGAACAGTATTGGCAAGATGATTTTCTCCCAGTGCTACAAGGCGATCGCCCGGTGGCAGAAGCGGTGCCCCGGTTAATTGAATTGGCCAACCAAGTTAATGGCCATGACAATGTTTCCGTGGCTTTAATTCATTGTCAGATTTCCCCCTCCGTCCCCACCCCTACCCAGGCGGAAAAAGCGGCGGCGGAAGCAGAGATAAATGATCCGGAGGGAGATTCCCCAGAGGAAGATTTTACTGGAGATACGGAATTGGGACTCAAGGCGATCGCCTATCCTGACTTTAGCCAAAGGCCAGTGTCCAAACCGAAGGAAACGGAACCGGAGCATCCCATCCCCCAACAGGACCCCAAGGAATCCTTGGCTTCCCGTCCCTTTGATACCCAACCGCCCCTGCCTCCGGAAGAAATTCCCCTCAATCCGCCCCTAGATCCTCCGACCGTCATGGCAGAACAACTAAACAAGACTCACCGGTCGAGGAGCTTGGCTGCCAAATTTCTTACCCTTTCCAAAACCAGCCAGTTATTAATTGCAGGGGGCATGGTGATTATTATTGCGACCCTAACGGTGGCAATGCTTAACCTCAGCCAAGGTAATGGCGAACAAAACCAACCATCGTCGAGCCTAATTGATTTGAGCGTGGGCCATGGTTGATTTCACTAACCCCAATACCCTGGCCGCCTCTGTGTTGGTGGAAACCTTATTTCGATTGGGACTCCAACAAGCGGTGATTTGTCCTGGTTCCCGTTCCAGTCCTTTGACGGTGGCTTTGGCCCGCCATGGGGGCATTGATTGCGTTGTTAGTTTAGATGAACGTTCCGCTAGCTTTTTTGCCTTGGGCCATGGCAAACGCACAGGGCAACCAGTGGCATTGGTGTGTACTTCCGGAACAGCGGCGGCCAATTTTTTGCCTGCCATTATTGAAGCCCATTACAGTCAGGTACCTTTGTTGGTTCTAACCGGCGATCGCCCCCCCAGATTACGTCATTGCCGGGCCGGGCAAACCATTGACCAAACCAAGCTCTATGGCCACTATCCCCAGTGGCAAACGGAATTGGCTTTACCGGAGCCAAACATGGACTATTGCCATTATCTGCGGCAAACGGCGCTCCATAGTTGGCAAAAATGTTTTTGGCCTGGGTTGGGGGTGGTGCATCTTAATTGTCCCTTTGACGAACCCCTGGTGCCTCTCGAACATGCCCGAGAGTCCTTACAGCACTTAGCTGAAGAATTTAGCAAAGAGCATTTTTACCGGGGGCTAACAACCTTTACGACCATGAATCGGGGAGAAGCCATTTCCCTACCCGTTAATTTTTCCATTTTCTCTTTCCCCTCACCCCAACTGGACTTTAGCCCATTGGGTTTGATTCTGGTGGGAGTTATGCCCGGTGGTGAAACGCCCAGTCTGTTAACTGATATTTTGGCGATCGCCAGGGGGTTGGGATATCCCGTATTGTGTGATGCCCTTTGTTCTTTGCGTAATTATGACGATGGCCAGACTGCTTTAATTACCAATTATGATTTTCTGATCCGTTGCCCCCGTTGGGCAGAACAGTTAGTGCCAGAACAAATTATTCAAATCGGCGAATTACCCACTAGTAAGGCGTTGCGGCATTGGTTGGGCACCATTGATTGTCCCCGTTACATTTTGAATTTCCATGGGGAAAATTTAGACCCCCTGCAAGGACAAACGATTTACCTATCTGCCAGTGTTGCCCAAGTAGCCGAATATATACATAACCAGGGTTTCATTCCTGATGCAGAACAAAAAAATTATGCCCATAGTTGGCTGGAAAAACAACGCCAAAGCCAAACAATCATCATTTCTGCCCTAGCTGATGCCCACACCCCTTTAATGGTGGCCCAATTAGCCCATTGTTTACCGCCCCAAACCAATTTGTTCGTGGCGAATAGTTTGCCTGTGCGCTGGCTGGAATTTTTCTGGCCTGCCAACGGCGATCACCATCGTATTTTTGTTAACCGGGGCGCTAACGGCATTGATGGCACCCTTTCCACTGCCATGGGTATTGCTCACCGGAGTCGGGGTGAAACAGTTTTGTTAACTGGTGATCTATCCCTATTGCATGACAGTAATGGCTTTTTAAATCAGAGCCAAATGCGAGGTAATTTAACTATTATCTTGCTCAACAATAACGGCGGTGGTATTTTCCAAACCCTACCCATTGCCCAGTGCGAAGATGTGTTTGAAACCTATTTTGCTACCCCCCAAGGAGTGGATTTTGGGCAACTTTGTCGCACCTATGGAGTGGAACACAAAATCATTACTAACCTTTGGGATTTGAAGGAACAATGGCCAAGCAATAATTCTAGCCCCATCAGAGTTTTGGAAATAATTGGCGATCGCCACCAAGAGGCCCAATGGTTAAAATCATTACAGGCACAATTTTGCTGTGCTGATAGCTTGATCCAGTAAATCTTTGCCTTCCTGTACAGAATTGATCTGAAAAAGTTGTTCCCGTAACGCTGCCGCTCCGGGAAAATCTTTGCAGTACCAAGCTAAATGTTTCCGGGCTTGGAAAAGTCCTCGTTGCCCCTTATATTCCCAAAGCATTTGTAGATGTTCCTGGGCACAGGTTAATTTTTCTGCGACCGTGGGAGCTTTTCGTTTTTCCCCAGTTTTAAAAAAATGCTCAATTTCCCCCACTAAAAAGGGATAGCCCAAACTGCCCCGGGAACACATCACTCCGTCCGCCCCGGTTTCCTCTAAACAGGCGATCGCCGCTTCTACCGAAAAAATATCGCCATTGGCAATGACGGGTATGGTCAGAGCTTGTTTAACTTTGGCAATCCACTGCCACCGGGCCCGGCCGTTATAGCCCTGGGCCCTGGTGCGGCCATGGAGGGTCAACATTTGCGCCCCCGCATCCTGCAATCTTTGGGCAAATTCGACAATATTAATTTCCCCATCATCCCAACCGAGGCGAGTTTTGACAGTAACAGGCACATCCACCGCTGCCACCACAGTTTTAACAATCGCTTCGGCCACTGCCGGTTGCCGCAGAAGGGACGAACCGCCCCCCTTTTTGGTGATTTTATTGACCGGACAGCCCATATTAATGTCCACCGATTGGGCTCCCTGGGCCACCGCTTTCTGGGCCGCTTCCGCCATAAAGTCCGGCCGACAGTCAAACAGTTGGATACTGATGGGATTTTCCCGGGGATCAATTTCCATCACCTGGGGCAAAGTACGGAGATGGTGGATTTCTGTGGCGCTGACCATTTCCGTGTAGAGCATGGCCTGGGGAGCATAGCGCCGCACCAAACGCCGAAAAACCAAATCCGTCACCCCCGATAAAGGGGACTGGAGCACCCGGCTGTGGAGAGTTAGGGAACCAATTTGCAAGGGTTTTGCCCAAATGGTGGGGTTGGGCGAGTGATCAAGCAAAGAATTAGGGGTCAAGGTTTGCAAGGAAATGAATCGATAAGAACATTTTCCCATCGATGAACCGTAGTCAAAAGGCGATCGTCTTTCGGTAACTACAGCAGAGGGAAACCATGGGGACAGGCTTTGAGGTCTAGTATGTTGGAAAGAATACCCTTGATGCCTACCAAGCTGTGTTTGGTCGGTTGCCCTTAAGTGTGAGTACCAATATGTCCAACAAAAACGAGATTCCCATTTTAATCGGTGCGTTGTTAGTCACCTTGGGCATTGTGGGAGGGGGAGGTTGGTTTTTATTTAATAGAATGAATCCTGCTACGGTGGGGCCCGGTTTATCCACCACGGGGTCCATGCCAAGGGAATTACAAGCCAATGTCAGCACGGGGGAAAAGGTGCTTGTTCCCACCATGGATAACGAAACTAAACTATTTGCTTCCAAGGCGATCGCCGGGGGTAAAAACCAGGAAGCGTTGCAACAGTTAACTCAATATCTGGAAAAATCCCCCAACGACCCGGAAGCCTGGATCTATCTGAACAATCTGCGGGCTTTAGACCATAATCCCCTCCAGATAGCGGTGGTGGCCCCGGTGGGCAGTAGCCTCAACATTGCCCAGGAAATTTTGCGAGGAGCGGCCCAGGCCCAGGAAGAAATTAATCAAAAGGGCGGGATTGACGGTCGTTTTCTGCACATCACCATTGTCAATGATGCCAATGACGGCACTTTAGCCCAACAATTTGCCGGGGAGTTAGTCAAACAAAATCAGATTTTGGGGGTGGTGGGACACAATGCCAGCAGTGCCACCCTCAGTGCGGCCCCTACCTACGAAGCGGGGGGATTAGTGCTGGTCAACGCCACCAGCGACGCCAATGGCATTACCAATGTTGGCAACCATATTTTTCGGGTTATTCCCCAAATCAATACCTCCGCCCAAACCTTGGTGCAACAGGTCGGGAAAGAAGTGGACCAAGTGGCGGTTTGCTACGATTCCAAAGCTCCCGATGGCGTTTCTTTTTACCAGGAATTTACCACTGGTTTGTTGGCCAGCGGCGGCCAGTTAGCCCCCACCGTCTGCGATCTGAGTGAAGCTAATTTCAACAGCCAAACCAAAATGGCAGAAATTGTTGCCAGCGGGGCCCAGGGATTGCTGATTTTGCCCCACATCGATCGTCTAGACCGTGCCTTTGCCCTGGGCGATGCCAACCGAGGAAGGTTAAAGCTCTATGGCAATAGTCCCCTGTCTACGATTAAAACGTTGGAGCAGGGACAGAGCATGGTGGATTTAATGGTGGCCATTCCCTGGAGTTCCAAGCGTGGGGCCAATCGTCCCTTTGCCGAGGCGGCCCGCAAGTTTTGGGGGGGAGATGTGTCTTGGCGTACGGCGGCCACCTATGATGCGGTTTATGTCGTGGCCAATGCCTTGGCCGTCGCTCCCAGCCGTGAAGGTTTACAAAAAGTTTTGACGGAACCGGAATTTGTTTCTAGCACCATTAACGGGGAAGTGCGCTTTTTACCCAACGGCGATCGGGCAGGGCAAGCCACCTTGGTGCAAATTAAACCTTCCCCCAGCCATGTGACCGGCTACGATTTTTTCCCCATTAACCGCTGAGTTAGCAATTTTTTTTAACCCTATATTCCCAACCACTGGGCTAATGGGGGCGGCACCGGCAAAAGGATCAAAATCAAAATGGCGATCGCCAGAATACCTAACAAATCCCGACGGTCATCCAACTCGCTGACATCATTTAAAGCTGGCTGATCCCCCACAGGCATCAGTAACAAAATAATTGCCCAGATGAAAAAATCACTACGGATAAAGGACAGCAGCACCATGGCCACCCTGGTAATTTGCCCTGTCACAATGGCCGCCCGTTGTCCCAACATGGCGTGGATAATGTGCCCCCCGTCCAATTGACCAAAGGGCATCAGATTCAAGGCAGTCACAATCAAACCAATGTAACCGGCGATCGCCAAGGGATGGAGGTCTAACACCGTATTAGCCCCTAATTGACTGCCCAACGCTGCCTTCGTAATTAGGGTCATCAGCAGAGAAAAACGATAATCCAGGGCATCAAACCGCAACAGGTTAGTATTGTCCGGCATGGGTTCCACAGTGGATTGGGCCAACCCCCACCATAAAATTGGCAACGCCACCACCAAGCCCCCCAACGGCCCGGCGATCGCCACATCAAATAAGGCCTTACGGTGGGGCACCGGGGACTTCATCTGGATAAAAGCGCCAAAGGTACCCAAAAAGAAGGGAATGGGAATGAAATAGGGCAAAGTGGTGCGGATTTTGTAGTGGATCGCTGCCCCATAGTGACTCAATTCATGGCACCCCAAAATAGTCAAAATTGCCAAACTGTAGGGTAAACCCACCATTAACGTCTGGATGCCTGCCTGGAGTTTTTCGGGGGTCAAACCGGCCATTTCCGCCCCCACCATGGTGGTGGTAAACCCAGTGAGCAGCAGTAAGGTTAACGCTAACCAAGGTTTATGGAGCTTTTCGCCATTATTAACGCGATCTTCCTTCGCCTGGGCCGGGTTAGGGACCAAGGCGAAAAAAGGTTGGCCTTGTAAACTTTCTTGAAATAAAACTAAAAAGCGATCGCCAAAGACATCTTCCACATTGCCCTTGACCCGTTCATAGGCCATTTCCGGCGCTACCTGTAATTTACCTCGGCACAGAATGGCTTGGGGGCGATAGTCTAATTGCTGGAGGTAATACACTCCCCAGGGAAAACAATCCCGCAAAGATTTTTCTTCCGCCGCATCAATGGGTCGAGGGGTTGGCTGTGATGATTTCTGCTCTTTTCCTTGGGTGCCATCGGTGCTAGGGGAAGCGGTAGCTTGGGCCTCTTTATCGGGGACAATGCGACCTTTTTGCACCAACCACCAGTAGAGCAGTGGACAAACCAAAAATGGCCCCAGGAGCAGTAGGGGCGGCAGGGGGGCATCGGGGCCGTAAATCATGGCCCAAATTGTCCAGAGGGTGGCCGGAGCCATCAACACCAACCACAATATCCAAATCGGGGTGCGGGTGATGGGGGCGGCATTGCTTTTAACCACAAAATAAGTGATGACAGCAAGGATGAGCAAAAGAAGCCACATTGTTACAAAACTCGGAGGTTACAGGGTCACAGCTAGATTCTGGGCGGGGTGGCCTGGATTAGCAAAACAGGCAGTTCGAGGCCAATCAATCCCCTCTCCAGTCTAAAGTATTGCCTCCAGGGGCAAAGCGTTGTAGCCCTACTCACCGGAAACTAGGGACGGCTGGAACTTTTTTCCGGGAAAAATTCGGGCAAGAAATTTTGGTCGCTCAAACTGCCCACTGTATGATGTTCAAACACTTCCGCTGGAGGCAACACCAGGCGATCGCCTGGGTCATCAGGATTATCCTCTTTTTCTGTTTTGTCTTTTACTTGGGGATCTCCCGCTGGCAACAGTCCCAAAAAGGGCAAGGGCAGCAGGGTGGAAAGGTTAGTGATAATGACCAACAAAGCCAAATTATCAAATTGGGTTTCCGTTACCCCCAACCAATGGGTCAGTAATGACCCCACCTCGAAGGACAATACGCCGGCCAAATTCATCACCGACATCAATAGGGCAAACAAAGTCGCTTCAATGCCCGGGGGACAGAGGCGCGCGGCCAAAACCAACACCGGCATAAAGGCAATTTGCCCCGTTACGGTGAGAATAATGCTATCCCCCAAGCTAAACCAATGGTCATCAATACCCATGGCTCGGTTGGCGTGGGTAATTAAAATCAGGGTAGTTAACCCCAGCAGGCTGGAAATCACTGTACTCCAGCCCATGATCACCCGGAAAGGCAAGGTTTTTAAAAAGCGTTGGTAAAGTCCCACCCCAATCAATCCGGCCACGCTAGTGACCAAGCGCACCCGCCCCAAAAATTTCGGCTCAAAGCCTAACTCGTTGGTGGTGAAATAAAAAAAGGCTGACTCGGCGCTGGGGGTTGCCTGCCAAAAGAAAATAAACAAAGTGGGCAATAGAATCGTTTTTTGACGTACCGCCTGCCAAACCAATTTAATTTGGGCCTTGGGTTGCGGTTTCTCCTCTTCCTCAGCGGTGGAAACTTCGCTGATTAAAAAAGCTGCCCCAACGGTCAGCAAAGGAAAAATGGCGGTGATGGCGAATACGGTGCGGGTGCTAAACCACTCCAACAAAGCCCCACTGGCATAGGCGGTGATAATGCCCCCCACGGCGGCGGCTCCCCAGGTGAGGGATTGCAAAGATCCCACTTGGGCTAAGGATTCCCGTTGGGCCCGTTCCACCACTAGGGAATCGACAATCACATCGCCGATCGCCACGGATAGGGAAGTGAAAAGCAACACTAACCCGGCTTGAGTACCACTGCTCACCCAGGCAGCAAACAATAGCCAACCGGCACTACCCATTAACCCCGATAACCAGAGGTATGATCGCCGTCGATAGCCAAATAGAGGCACCGTGTCGGACATTAAACCAAGCACTGGCTTCAGAATCCAGGGCGCCGCCCCTAAACCAATCAGAGCCCCCATAGCCGCCGGACTCAGTCCCAGTTCATCCTTGAGGAAAAAGCTCACTGCTAAACGGGAGAGACCCAACACCCCTTGTACAAAGTAAATGCTGAGGATGGCCAGTAACTCCCAACTGGGAGCATTGCCCAGGAGCACCTTTTCCCGCAGGAAACGCTTCAAGGGAGTGGAGAATAAAATGGCGATCGGGGTCATGGACATAGCAACAAGCACAGAAACTTGCTTAATATTTCGTTACGTATTCCCCATGGTAGGACATTTCCTCCGGCCAAGAGCCCAACCCAGGCACTGATTGGTTTCGGAAATTACTGGCGATCGCCAGCCGTAGGTATTAACCGAAATTAGCCAGAGTTAACCAATCGGTCAGATGGAGCGTTTTTCCGCAACGACCACCCCATGGGACTAACATCATCGAGGTAGTGGAGTTTTTCCTCGGAACCCTAAATTGCAACCACACCAGACGAAACGCTTTTGTTACCATTTGCCTAAAGGTCTTGCCTAAAAGATATGGCTCAGGTTGCTTTCCCCAGTCGGCAGTGGCTTTGAACAGTATGATTGGTTTGTTTTGATTGCAATCGTTACTGAATAGAAATCAGTCACCCAGGATAGCCCATAGTGAATGCTCTCTCAATTCCCACTTGGATGGTTCATGTTTCCAGTGTCATTGAATGGATCGTGGCGATCGCCTTGGTGAGTCGTTATGCTACAAAAGCTGGTTATGGCCACTGGCGGGCCCTGGCCTGGGGGATGGTGCCAGCCCTGGTGAGTGCCACCTGTGCCTGTACTTGGCATTTCTTTGACAATGCTAGTCAGTTAGATTGGTTAGTGACGCTCCAGGCCCTGACCACCGTGATTGGCAATATTACCCTTTGCCTGGCGGCCTGGTGGATTTATCGTCAATCAGCCCAGCCCTCTGCCCCCAAGCCCTGATGGAACTTAGCCAAATTTTTGCCAAGGAAAATCTTTTTGCCCTTTCCCTTTTTCCCTACCTGGGTTTTCTCTGGTTTCTACGGCAATCGCCGCAAACCCCCAAGCTCGTAATGGTGGGATTTTATGTTCTATTGGTGTTTGTTGTGGTAACTATCCCTGCGGGGCTCTACGCTGAAAGCCATTACCAAGCCCAGTTGGCCGATGTAGATTGGCTCCACGGCAGTGCAGAGGTATTTTTATCCCTTTCCAATCTGTTGGTAGTTTTTGGCTTTATCCAGGGTCTAGCCCGACAATCGGCGGAAAAACAGGAAAATAATTAGCTTTGTTGTTCAGTGAGCAGGGGAAATCGTAGGGAAACGATAAAGCAAAGTAAGAAGTTTAAAACTGGGAAATTTAACTGCCTATCCAAGAGGAGCGGCACTAGGCAGTTGCACCCGAAATTGACTGCCCTGGGGAGAACTGGTGACACTGATTTTGCCCTGGTGATGCTGAACAATGGCCGCCACAATCGCCAGCCCGAGGCCAACCCCTTGATTAGGCGATCGGGAAGGATCCGCCCGGAAAAAGCGGTCAAATAAATGGGGAATTTGCTCTGGGTCAATGCCCACCCCGTTATCTGCCACTGTGACCTGTAAGCCAGATTGCCTAGGTCGCAGGGCCCCATGGTCAGCAGTACAGTGTTCTAGGGTGAGGGCTACGGAAGGTTCCGTTTGTTCCCGGGGCCGGCTATGGTCAAAGGCGTTGGTAATTAGGTTAGTGAATAGGCGAGCCAACTGGTCCCAATCTCCTTGCACAGTGAAATCTTCCTCCAGTTCCTCTCCCCGGCTTTCGATTCTAAGGGAAAGAAAAATTCCCCGTTGTTCAGCGGTGAGCCGTTGTTCTTCAATCACCTCAATCAACAACGCATCCAAAGGAATGGTTTGCCAAGTCCGGCCGAGGGTCCCACTGTCAGAACGGGCCAGGAAGAGCAAATCATTAACCAAATTGCCCAGCCGTTGGGTAAGTCGTTCAATGACCTGGAGTTGTTGGCGTTGTTGTTGGGGGTCCGCTTCGGGATATTCCAAAGCCTGTTGCACATTGGTTTGAATCACCGCAATGGGGTTTCTAAGTTCGTGGGAGGCATCGGCGGTGAACTGTTTCAAGCTCTGGTAAGATTCGGCGATCGGCTCCATCGCTAACCCCGATAGAAACCAACCAATGGCCGCCGCACTACTCACCAAAATAGTTAGCCCCAAGCTTAAATCCCAGGCCAATTGCTGAATGGGTTTAGTCACTTCAAACCAAGGATGGCTCACCCGCAGATAGCCCAATACCATGCCCCCTTCCTGAATTCTTTTCGTTACTTGGCGCAACTGGCGATCGCCGGAAAAAGAAACTGTCTCTGTCTTAGATTGGCTAGCAAGGGAAAGGGGAGAATTGTTGCCCATGGTGGACCACAGCAAGCGACCCTCCGCACTGAACCACTCCAAATCAATGTGGTCATCGTCCACGGAAGCGTCATTATCGCGAAAACTTGCCGACACATTCAGCCCATATTCCGCCTGGTCTAGGCCTTGTACCACCAGAGAACGATTCACCACTTCCACCACATGCTTAAGGGTGTCATCAATTCTTTCTACCAAGGTTTGACGGACATAGAAATAAACCCCGCTAGCAAATAGCAACAATAACACCGCTGTTACCAAGGTGTACCACAAAGCTAAACGTCGACGGGTGGCCTGAAACATAGCGTTAATTGTCCTGGGACGAGGTGGCAAAAATCCTTGGGTACCAGATGGTAAGGGGAAATTGTATGGAACTTGTCAATTACCGGAGTTTCACTGATAAAGATGGGCAGAATAACTAAGTTTTCTCCCTCGATTATCATCCCCCACTGAGACCATGGGGGAAATTCAGTCATTCCCCCTAATTACTTAGTAACCTTAGAAATGTAGCTAACTTTTAAGCCGCTTTAATATCCAACTCCTTTGTTTCTGGTTGAATTAAATGTACGTCCCGCTGGGGGAAAGGAATGGAAATATTTTCTTCGTCTAGCTTCCGTTTAATTGCTTCGGTTAATTGCAATTTGAGGCGGAAGTAATCTTCAGATTTTACCCAGGGACGCACGTAGAAATTAACACTGCTATCTCCTAATTCCCCCAGGGCAATGGTAGGGGCTGGTTCTGTGCAAACTTCACTATTTTGATCAATTACCCACTGTAAAGAAGACCGTACATGGTCAATATCTTCCTCGTACCCCACCCCAATGACTAAATCTATGCGGCGCTCGGGCTTACCCACATGGTTAATAATATTATTTTCAATGATTTGTTTATTGGGAATAGTCACCAAGCGATTGTCGTAGGTACAAATGGTAGTCGAAAGTATCTCAATCGACTCCACGATCCCTTCAATGCCAGCAACTTCGATCCTTTCCCCCACCCGAAAATAATTAAACAACACCAGCAAAATACCCCCTGCCACGTTAGCGAGGGAACCCTGCAGAGCTAAACCGATCGCCAGGGTGGAAGCCCCCAAAAGAGCGACGAGGGAACTAGTTTGAATGCCTAGTTGGGCTAAACAGAGCACAAAGAACACAACCAAAAGTAGGTAGTAACTGATATTGCCCGCAAAGGAAATAAAAGTTGGCTCCAGATTGGATTTTCTTAAGGCTCTAATAATTAGCTTTTGTAGTCTTTTCGATAACCAAAAGCCAATTAATAAAATTGCTAGCGCAAAGAGAATTTTCAGAGAAGCAGTAATTAGTAAATCAGTAATTGCTTGTTGATCATAATCGAAAATATTATTTGGGAAAAAGGACATAATGAAAAAAAGAAACAACAAATTCACCATTAATGGTGTAGGGGACAGGCTGGGCGGTAATTTAAGTTTTTAAATCAGCCTATACGAGGGAAATTGGTTTATCTACTTTTTTATCCAAGGGAAAACCTAGGGCTTCCCGTTGTTGTAAATAAATATGGGCCACTTCCCTAGCCAAGTTACGAATGCGACCAATGTAACGGGTGCGCTCAGTCACGGCAATTACTCCCCTCGCGTCGAGTAAATTAAACGCATGGGAGCATTTCAGGACATATTCCAAACTGGGCAAAGCTAAACCCCGTTCGATTAACTGCCCTGCTTCCTGTTCGTAAAGGGCAAACAATTGAAATAATAAATCGGGGTTAGACGCTTCAAAATTATAGGTACACTGCTCTACTTCTCCCTGCCAGAAAATATCCCCGTAGCTGAGCTTTTCATTCCACTGAATTTGGTCGATCGCCTCCACATTTTGCAGATACATGGCCAACCGTTCCAAGCCATAGGTAATCTCGATGGAAACGGGGCGACAGTCAATGCCACCACATTGCTGAAAATAGGTAAATTGGGTCACTTCCATGCCGTCGAGCCACACTTCCCAGCCTACGCCCCAGGCCCCCAGGGTTGGGGATTCCCAGTTATCTTCCACAAAACGAATGTCGTGATCCTCGGGCTGAATACCCAGGGCCCGTAGGGAATCAAGATACACTTCCTGAATATTGTCCGGGGAAGGCTTAATTAACACCTGATACTGGAAATAGTGCTGTACCCGGTTGGGATTTTCTCCATAGCGGCCATCGGTGGGCCGGCGACAGGGCTCCACATAGGCCACTGACCAAGGTTCCGGCCCGATCGCCCGTAGAAAGGTGTGGGGATTCATGGTGCCAGCGCCTTTTTCCGTGTCAAAGGGTTGGGCAATGAGGCAACCTTGCTGGGCCCAAAATTCGTTCAACTTGGCGATAACAGCTTGGAAAGTAATGGTCATAGAAAGCCAACAACTTGATGCTAAATGATTACTAAAGGACTAGATGGTGACGAATAATTTGGACTCTGGATCATAGCTCCAAGCCAGGCCATCGGGGTCCCTAGTTTGACTCCAGTCGGCAAAATTATCTTCGTTTTTGCGCCGGGCTAGGGTGCTGGAGGTGGTGTCTAGGCGCTTGGCTAATTCCGATTGGATCAAGGTCAGGGCGGAATTGCTTGGGGTAGTTTCTGCTGGAGTGGATTCCGTGGCTTCGGCCGTCTTCTCCTCTTCCTGGTGCTTACGGGCTTCCTTAATTTCCGCCAATTGGGAGAAAGGACTTTGACCAACCGGGGCCGCCATCAATTCTTCCTGGGGAGGTACTAGGGGATGGTCCACCACCGGAGCGGTGGTAGCGGCTAACTGGCGAGAGCTGGGGGCAGGCTCTTCCAATTCCGGTTCACTGTCGTCAAAAATGTCGCCTAGGGTAGAGGAAGAAATAAAGTAGTAAACTTTCGCTTGCCCCACCTGTTTTTCGTAGGGGCCATACTCCGCCACCTTGTCATCCAGATAACGTTGGGCTGCCCGACCTTTGGCAATGCCCGCATCAATCAAATCTGCCTTGGTGATGATGCCCTGATTTTTTTGCACCAGTTGATTGAACAGGGGGTCGATGGCGATGCATTTCTGTTGCCATTGATAATTGTCCCAGGCCACCCAGGCGATCGCCAAGGTGAGACCGAACAAAATCCACCGCCAGGTTTTGTAGATAAAAACCATCGCCACGGCCAGGGGCAGAATCAGTACTAACAGTCCTTTGGGATCACTTTCGGCAACTTTTCCAGTCATGGCAACTCAGCAATTGAACCAGATTTAGATGAATCGAATCGGAAACAGAGTTAAATGTTAAGCAAAAACGAACAAACCTGCGGCAATGATCACAACAGTTTGCGGTCTGAATTTTACCCCAGCATTACCAACATTGACCTAACGGCTAGTCAATTCCCAGCCGTACAACAGGGCCACCAAGACCGTGAGGGCGGCCATGCCAAGGAAGATTCCCCCAGGTAAAAAGGTAATAATCCCCCAGCCCCTCAACAAATATAACGCTAGGGTCAATCCTACCAAACCCAATAGGGGTTTTCCAAACAAAGAAGAGGATGATCGCCGTTTTTTCCGTTTTTCTGCCAATGTCTACTCCTGCAAAATTTAGGACAATTATCGCCGATTCACTTTGATACTGGTCATAATCCCATGGCGGGGCAAAATTAACCGCCATTGAGATGGCTCAAACCTTTAAACCAAGGACAAACCTAGCAAAATCAATACTTCACTCCATTCCACCACTGCGCCATAGGTGTCCCCCGTGTGACCTTTAAATTGTTGAGCAAACCACCGCCCCACGGCCCAGGCTATTAGTGCCGAACTCCCCGTAGCCCCCAGAATCAACCAAGGCTCAATGGCTAGGGCGTAACCCATGCCCACTCCCCCAAAGACAATAATCATTGTGCCCAGCAGCAAATCGGGCCTTAATTTTAAATTGCGTTTATGCATGGCACCTTTGCCGTTTTCTCTCAGGTAAGGATAAAGGGCGATCGCCAACAGTTGGCCCCAACGGCCCCACCCCAAAGCCATGATAAGGGCCCAGCTTGCTAAACCATGGTCACTAAAACTAGCCAAGGCAAAGGTTTTTAGCAATAAAACCACGGCGATCGCCATCACGCCATAGGCCCCCGTATAACTGTCTTGCATTACCGCTAAGCGTTTGCTGGGATTGGTCACCGCTAAACCATCGGCCGTATCCGCTACCCCGTCCAAATGGAGCCCCCCGGTCAAAGCTAACCAAAGGCTAACCACAACGGCTGATTGCAATAGGTTGTCCATGCCCAACCAATGTAAGCCTCGATCTAACGCCAGCAAAATTAGGGACAGCAAAAGTCCCATTAGGGTTATCCAACGGGCAATACGGTCAAAATTTACTGGCCAGCTCGGAGGCCAGGGCAAACGAGTGTAAAACAGAATGGCCGCCCCCACACTATCTCCGCCCCAGAGAAAATACCAGCGACGCCACCATTCCATAAATCACCATTCCCAGGGTAAGAAGTTGCCACTCAGCAAAAACTTAAAATCTAGTTACGAATTCTTGGGCTAAGATCAAAATTGAAGCGGGGATCAATCAAATCGCTCCACCGACGGCTTGGCAACCCAAAACTAAAATTCCCCATCTAGACTAATACTTTTACGTGATTTTTGTTAGTAATCCTGGTGGAATTAATAATCGTAAATATTTAGCTTCAACCGACTGACCAAGCTTTTTACCCCGCCCTCACCCCCATGAATCCTGAATTTCATCCCCTCCCCCTGCCGGCTCCCTGTGTGATAGAACAGGGTATTTTGG
This sequence comes from Synechocystis sp. PCC 6803 substr. PCC-P, assembly GCF_000284455.1. GTDB lineage: Bacteria > Cyanobacteriota > Cyanobacteriia > Cyanobacteriales > Microcystaceae > Synechocystis. Next base: position 2,655,357 of record NC_017039.1, on the reverse strand, counting down.
TCAACAAAGAAGATATGCAACGGGCCCTAAACGATTTAGGACAGGTTAATTACTACTATCAATTGGATGGCATATCCCAGGCCGAAGGCCAGGGTTGGATCCTAGATGTGTTTAGCGATGCTCAACAGGCTACCGTTGTTACCAATCAATCCCTTTATCTCAACGTCAACAGCTTTGATTATCTGGAAATTAGCCTTGATAACCAGGGAAAAACTGTTATGGACCTCTGGCAAGAAAGTCGGCAGTTACGACTGATGCCCTTGGATGGTTGGCTCAGCCCAAGGGAAAATCATGGCCAACTTATACCTCTGGATTTGGAAGAAGCGGTAGCAGAGGTGTTAGCAGCCAGGTTTGATGTCCAGACTGACCAAGAAGACTTTTGACAGGCTTCTAGTCCTTGCAAACTTGCCCGATCAATTTGACTTTTGAGCGGAAAAACTTTTGTGCTGGGATCTAACTGGGCCCTTGGTAATATTGGTGGCTCAGGTAGGGTGGTTTTTCTACCGTGGCGATCGCCTCTCCCAACTGCACTGTCATGCCCTGATCAACCAACTTAGTTTTGAGGTAACCCAACCCCGTCAATCCTTTCACACTGGTTAAAATGCCCACCTTTTGTCCTTCTAGGGTAATCACCGTTCCCGCTTCCGCCTGGCGATCAAGGGTAATGCGCCACAACCTTTGTTTGACGCCTTGGTAAGTATTCAAACGGGCAATGGTTTCCTGCCCAATGTAACAACCTTTAGTAAAAGAGATCGCTCGCCACAAACCCGCTTCGAGGGGATTGTAGTCCTCTGTTAATTCTTTCCCTGCTTGGGGTCTGCCCTGGTAAATACGCAAACTTTCCCATTGGTCTGGGTTGATTAGGGGTAAATGCCCCCAAAGTTGATTAACCAATTCCTGTTGATCCGCAGGAAAAATCACCGTATAACCGGGCAAATCCAACCCCGTTTGGGCGGAAATGAGCAATTCAACTCCCTGCACCGATTGGGCTAACCATTGGTTCCCAGTGGGCAATTGCCAACCTAAATTATGCTCTTCAACCTTTTCCCCCAACAGCACCACCGCCCGATAATGGGCAGATAAATCCCGCAGTTCCACTTTGTCAAAGGGGAAAATAAATCGGTCCATCCATTGCCAGAGGAAATCTTTTTGCCCGGCTTCCACTTGAAGCCAAAGGGAGTCTTGACGTACATAGACCGTGGCAAGTTCTAAGGTTCTGCCGGTGGAGTTGACGAATACGGTTTCAAACCATTCCCCCACAGCCCTAGCTTCCACTGCGTTGGTGGTTTGGTTGTGTAAAAAGCGCCGCCGGTCTTCCCCTTGTAATGCAATCAAACTAAATTCGGGCAGGGGATAGAGCCAAGTTTGCTCCAGGTCAAAGGGAAGGGCCATGAATAAATAAATCTAAATTTGATTCTACTACTGAATTCTATAGCAGGATTAGGGGCAGAAAGTTTATGGCGGTTATCCATGGGTAGAGGTAGAAATTCTCCCTACCAAGCTTTGGGCTGAAAAGTGGGGGGAGTATCGAGTTCAAAAATTTCTCCCCGAATGCGGGCGACGTATAATCCAGCTTTTAACACTTCTTCCCGCAGGGCATTGGACAAATCTACGGCGGCGAGGATGCCATAGAGTTTTTTGTCTCCATGCTCAGGAAAAAATTCCCGAAAGCTTTGCAGGTGGGTAATTAATTGACCGATGGATTCCTGGCGGGCATGGCTTTTAACCTCTACCACAATGGCGGTGTTCACCTCTCCATTGGCATAGGCCAGCACATCTAATTCAATATGTTTGCCCCGCTTGCTCACTCGGACGCTGGGGGTCACCACTTCCATGGCAAATTTTTCGTAGAGGATAGTTTCCATGGAAGGCAAGGCCAGCCCTTCAGTAAAGCTGCCGAATTTTTTGCCTAGACCACCAATTTGTTTACTCAACTCTTGAATTTGGCGATCAGTTTTTTGGGACTGTTCTTTCAGTAAACGTTCAGTTTCTTGCAAACGCCGTTCCGTTTCTTTCTGGGACTGGATCAGTTCTCCAAGCAATTGCCAAACTTCATCAGCGGTAGTTGCCATAGTTATTCGGGATTATTTGTCTTGACTCAAGTTTAACGGGTCGCCACCTGTCCTTGGCGATCGCCCCAGCTCGCCGATTTGCAAAGCAAGTTTCGATAGCTGCAAGGTAATTTTAGTGGCTAATGAACGCTTTATTGTTGGGATTTCCTGTGCCTGAATTGTTGAGTATTTTTTTGTTGCTGTTTTTAAAAGTTCTCATTAGTTAAGAATATGTTTGAAAAGTAGGGTGAAGAATGGAAAATGGTGAAAATTCTATATTCTTCACCATTTTTCCCAATTATGCCGACTTTTCAAACACGCTCTAAGAGTTTGGGACTTTTGATCCGGAAAATCTCCTAACCCACTAGGCCCGTGAGGGGAGAACTGGCATTGGCCTTGGCTTTAATGGGCATTCTGCCCGACAGATAGGCGAGCCTCCCTGCTTGGGTAGCCATTCCCATAGCCTGGGCCATGGCCACGGGATTGGCCGCCATGGCGATCGCACTGTTGATCAACACCGCATCAGCGCCCATTTCCATTGCTTGGGCTGCTTCACTGGGGGTGCCAATGCCCGCATCCACCACCACGGGAACCTTGGCATTCTCAATAATGATGCCAATGTTGGCGGCGTTACGGATACCCTGCCCAGAACCGATGGGGGAACCAAGGGGCATCACAGTGGCACAGCCCACTTCTTCCAGCCTTTTCGCCAATAAGGGATCAGCGTTGATATAGGGCAGTACGGCAAAACCTTCCTTAACCAACTGTTCTGCCGCCTCGAGGGTGCCAATGGGGTCTGGTAAGAGGTATTGGGTATCGGGAATGACTTCTAGCTTGATGAAATTATTATCTTCCTGGCCCAGTAACTTAGCCATTTCCCTTCCCAACCGGGCTACCCGAATAGCTTCCTCGGCCGTTTGACAACCAGCGGTGTTGGGGAGCATCCAAATGGTGGACCAATCAATGGCTTCCGCTAATCCCTCGTGGCCTGGGGCATTGGTTTGTACTCGGCGCACTGCCACGGTGACAATCTGACAACCACTGCTAGCGACGCTTTCCTGCATGGTGGTGAGGGAAGGATATTTGCCGGTGCCCGTCATTAGGCGGGAGTGGAATTTACGGCCAGCAATTTCTAGCAAATCTTTACTGCCCTCTGAATTTTCAGCGGCATGGGGCAGGGAAGGGTTGGCAATGGAAGGAAATACAGCAGTCATAGGGCGGCAGGACAGTACAGGGGGATTGGTAGTTGTTAGAAAACGTTGGGGACTAAAGGCATGGATGAGGGGAGAAACCTTCTGGTCGAGGATTAAATCGCTAATCAAAGCGGCGGTGATGGGGGCGAGCAAAATGCCGTTGCGGTAATGACCGATCGCCAAAATGAGATTATCACAGGGGCCATAGCCCAAGAAAGGCTGTTCATCGGGGGTGCCGGGGCGAAATCCCCACCAAAAATCCTCAATGGCCCAATCGCCTAGGGCCGGGAAAAGTCTAATGGCTCGACCTAATAGGGTTTGAATGCCCTGGGGCGTATTATGGGGCTGCCAGTCCACCTGCTCCGAAGTTGCCCCCACAATTAAGCGGCCATCCCGCCGGGGCACCAGATAGGTTTGGGGACCAAAAAGTACCCGTTGCAAAGGATAGGGCTGGTGAGTTCCCGCTGGCATCCGCAGGGCCATCATTTGACCTTTAACTGGGAATACCGGCAGGGGCAGTAATTCCTTGGCCCAGGAGCCGTTGGCCAACACGTAGCTATCTGCTTGGAAAGAACCCTGATCCGTTAGCACCGCAGTCACTTGGCCATGACGTTGGGCGATCGCCTGGACGGTGACCCCTTCTTGAATTTGTACTCCCAGGGATTGGGCCGCTTGCCGCAGAGCACTGACCAGTTTGCGGTTATCCACTTGGCCATCGTCGGGATGCCACCAACCACCAATTACGTCTTCCCCCAGCCCTGGTTGATAGTATCGAATGGTTTCCTGGTCTAACCAGGCAGAATTAGTGGAACTATTGCCATGGGGCGCTTCAAACACGGGGGAGAGGATGCCACAGGGGTTATAACCCGTTTCCATGCCTGTTAACTGTTCCAGTTTTTCCACCCATTCCCCGTAACGCCAGCGGGAAGCCAAACATAGATCCAGCATGGGGCCTGGGGCGATTTGTTCCGCATGGGGGGCTAACATTCCCGCCGCCGCATGGCTGGCCGCCTGGGCAAAATCCCGACTCAGCACTGTGACCTGCAACCGCTTTTGCTTTAATTTCAGTTCCACGGCGATCGCCAAACCGATGATGCCACCGCCAATAATGAGAACGTCACTGGTTGTTTGCATAACCTTAAAAAATCAACCCCTGAATGCTTTAACGCCTTGGGTAAATGGGGGAGAAGTACCTAATTTCAGGTTAGCGGATTATCGAGGGCTGGAGGCTTTTTTGCTGGGATGTTCCGAACAACCCGGCGGCGATCGCCAATGTAGGATGGGGGGATACTGACTAGAACCGACTCAAGCTGAGCCTTTCCTTTTCCCTGCGCCATGGCCATTAAACGTTCCGGCAACAATAATCTTTCTCCCAACGTTAAATCCGATCTCCTTTCCCCGGAAGTTATTCCCCAGGAACGCAGTACCAGCCCAGAGTTAGAACAGCAAGAGGCATCCCTCAGGCCCCAACGGTTAGCGGATTACATTGGCCAACGGGATCTCAAGGAAGTGTTGCGCATTGCTATCCAAGCGGCCCAAGGTAGGCAAGAGGCGATCGACCATCTGCTGTTATACGGCCCACCGGGGTTGGGCAAAACCACCCTAGCTCTAATTTTGGCGGAGGAAATGCAGGTACGTTGCAAAATTACTGCGGCTCCGGCGTTAGAACGTCCCAGGGATATTACGGGGCTACTATTGGCTCTGCAACCGGGGGATATTTTGTTTATCGACGAAATTCACCGTTTAAATCGCCTAACCGAGGAATTGCTCTACCCTGCCATGGAGGATTTTCGTTTGGACATCACTATGGGCAAAGGCCAAAGCGCCAAAGTCCGCAGTTTAAAGTTAGCCCACTTTACTCTTGTGGGGGCTACCACCAAAGTAGGTTCTTTGACTTCGCCGCTGCGGGATCGGTTTGGCTTAATTCAAAGATTGAGATTTTACGAGGTTGATGAGTTGCAACAAATTATCCTCCGCACCGCTGGTATTTTATCCGTATCTATTTCCCCCACAGGGGCCGAGGCGATCGCCATGAGAGCCAGGGGAACTCCCCGCATTGCCAACCGTTTACTGAAAAGGGTGCGGGATTACGCCCAGGTTAAACAACAGCCGGAAATTGACCCTGCCCTTGCGTCGGAAGCATTGGATTTATACCAAGTGGATAAACGGGGTTTGGATTGGACAGACCGCTTAGTTTTACAAACTTTAATTGAACAATTCCAGGGAGGCCCCACCGGCCTAGAGGCGATCGCCGCTGCCACAGGGGAAGATGCCAAAACCATTGAGGAAGTGTACGAACCCTACCTGCTACAAATTGGTTACCTGGCCCGCACCAGTCGAGGCCGCATTGCCACCACCGCCGCCTATGAACACCTAGGGTTGACTCCCCCCACTCCCCTGCTACCTTGGAAGGAAAGTTAAGGCGTAGTCAAAAAATTCGTTTATTTTATGTTTGATCCAACGGCAATTATTGAGCAACAAACCAACGGCATTAACTACGACATCACCACCGAAGATTTGATTGCTAAGCTTCAGCAATGGGATGGGCAATATGGCATTGAAATCGGTGAAGTGAGCTTTGATAGCCTCATAGTCCGCTTTGAGAACTTACCCACGGATTTGAAAGCCCTAGCCGAGGAAATTTACGAGTTCTGCCCCGATGTCATTGACCAGGGATTTGGTTGTTTTGATGATATTCTCGCGATGGGCAAGGAAGCTGGCGAAGAAATCCCCCCCGATTTGCAAAACCTGCTAGAGGGAGTGGATTGGGATGATCCCGACTTTGGGTTAACCATCCTGCAAAATGCCCTGCGCCAAGACCAAGGGGTAGCCCTTTGGTGGGACTAGGTTTGATCGTTTAGAAAGTGTTTGAAACGTGCCAGGCTAGGTATTTATCCTCCTAAATCTCCTCACTAAAGCTCTGGCTTAAAAAGGGCGACTTTTGTGACAGTTACCCCCTTTCCAAGGGGGGATTAAACAGCCAAAACTCAACTCTCTGAACAGACTTTTAGATCTGATCGCCTTGCAAACATACATCAATACAAATAGAGTGCATAAAAGACTAAATATTTATAGTTCAAATAAATTGACCAACAGAATTTTATTTTATGTCAATACTAAACAGCAACTCAAAAAACAATGAAATAAAAATGAAGATAAAATGAATAAAATATGAATTAATGTGGGCTAAACAGTTGATGAAAAAAATTGAGTTTATTTAAAGAGAAATAACCTAGATCATGATAAATTGGGCAGGTGTTTACTGCGTTGCTCTGTTCCTGGCTGATCTATGCTGACCGCTTTTACTGCCGGATTATTGTTGATAACTGTTTCGGAATTAGGGGATAAAACTTTTTTTATTGCCATGATTTTAGCTATGCGCTATCCCCGCCGTTGGGTGTTAGTCGGAGTAGTGGGAGGATTGGCGGCAATGACTATTTTGTCAGTATTAATGGGACAAATTTTCACCTTTTTGCCCACTAGATACATCAACTATGCCGAGGTAGCTCTTTTCTTGATTTTTGGCACAAAACTATTGTGGGACGCTCGGCGGATAAAAGCCACGGCAAATCTGGAGGAAATGGAAGATGCAGAAAAAGCCATTGCCTCCGGCGAGAAAAAGTTAAAAATTGTGCCCCGGGGATGGGGCATTGTGGTGGAAAGCTTTGCCCTCACCTTTGTGGCGGAATGGGGCGATCGCACCCAGATTGCAACCATTGCTTTAGCAGCGTCTAATAATGCCTGGGGAGTGTCGGCGGGTGCCATTCTTGGCCATACCATCTGTGCGGTGATTGCGGTGATGGGAGGAAAATTTGTGGCAGGGCGTATTTCTGAGAAAACAGTGACGTTGATTGGTGGGCTTTTATTCTATCTATTTGCTGTGGTTTCCTGGTGGACCAAGATTGCATAGGACTCGGATTTGCAGATCAACCACTAGTCACTGACGGGATTGAATTCCCCTACCGACCGGAACGATACGGAATGTTAAGATAAGTCGTTGAAGGATTGCTAACTCCTGTGCCCAAAAAAGCCAGAGAATGGTGATCGCCTGACCGTTAAATTCCCCAGTTAGACTGCCCATCGGTTCCCTATCCCAAGTCCCATGTTAAAAGCCCTCTTTGGTGATCCCAATACCCGCAAACTGAAAAAGTTTCAACCCTACGTGGCGGAGGTCAACCTCTACGAAGAGGACATTGAAAAGCTGTCTGACGATGAGTTGAAGTATAAAACCGTCGAATTTCGGGAAGCGTTGGATAAGGCCCGCAGCGATGCGGAAACAGAAGAAATCCTAGACGAAATTTTGCCAGAAGCCTTTGCCGTGGTGCGGGAAGCGGGGAAACGGGTGTTGGGTATGCGTCACTTTGACGTGCAACTGTTGGGGGGCATTATTCTCCACAAAGGGCAAATTGCGGAAATGAAAACTGGGGAAGGAAAAACCCTGGTGGCCACTCTACCTTCCTATCTGAACGGTTTAACGGGCAAAGGGGTCCATGTGGTGACGGTGAACGATTACCTGGCCCGGCGGGATGCGGAATGGATGGGGCAAATCCATCGCTTTTTGGGCTTAACGGTGGGTCTAGTACAGTCCGGCATGAATCCTGAGGAAAGGAAAAAGAATTACGCCTGCGATATTACCTACACCACCAACAGCGAACTAGGGTTTGACTATTTACGGGACAACATGTCCACCGCCATGATTGAAGTGGTACAGCGCCCCTTTAATTTTTGCATCATTGACGAAGTTGACTCGATTTTAATTGATGAAGCCCGTACTCCTTTGATCATTTCTGGTCAAGTGGAGCGCCCCACAGAGAAATATTTGCAAGCGTCGGACATTGCCGCCCAGTTGGAGCCGGAGATTCATTATGAAGTGGATGAAAAACAGCGTAACGTGCTCATGACCGATGAAGGCTTTGAGAAGGCGGAACAATTGTTACAAACCACGGATTTATTCGACAAGAATGATCCCTGGGCCCACTACATTTTCAATGCCATCAAAGCGAAGGAATTATTCCTCAAAGATGTGAATTACATTGTTCGTAATGGGGAAGTCGTGATTGTGGATGAATTCACCGGTCGGATTATGGTCGGTCGCCGTTGGAGTGACGGTTTGCACCAGGCGATCGAAGCTAAGGAGCGGGTGGAAATCCAAAAGGAAAGTCAAACTTTGGCCACTATTACTTACCAAAATTTCTTTCTGCTTTACCCCAAACTTTCCGGCATGACGGGGACAGCCAAAACGGAAGAAACGGAATTGGAAAAGGTTTATAACCTCCAGGTAACCATTACCCCTACTAACCGTCCTTCTAGCCGTCAGGATTGGCCCGATGTGGTCTATAAAAACGAAGAAGCAAAGTGGAAAGCGGTAGCATTGGAATGCGAAGAATTGCACCAACAGGGTCGTCCCATCCTGGTGGGTACTACTAGCGTGGAAAAATCAGAAGTTATTTCCCGACTGTTGCAGTCCAGCGGCATTCACCATAACTTGCTCAATGCTCGGCCGGAGAATGTAGAAAGGGAATCGGAAATTGTGGCCCAGGCAGGACGCAAAGGGGCGGTAACCATTGCTACCAACATGGCTGGTCGGGGTACGGACATTATTTTGGGGGGGAACTCGGACTATATGGCTCGCCTGAAAGTGCGGGAATATTTAATGCCGAAAATTGTCCGCCCGGAAGATGACGAACTGGGGGCTGGGGTAACAGGTTGGGTCAGTGGCCGAGAAAAACCCCAGGGGTTTGGCAATCAAAATGGCAAAAAAAAGGTGAAAACCTGGCAAGTATCGCCGGACATTTACCCCACTACCATTAGCCAGGAAACGGAAGACTTACTCAAAAAAGCTGTTAAATTTGCAGTGGATCAGTACGGTCTGCAAAGTTTAACAGAACTGGAAGCAGAAGACAAATTGGCGATCGCCTCGGAGAAGGGCCCCACCGATGATCCTGTGATTCTCAAACTGCGGGAGGTGTATAACCAAATTCGCAGGGAATACGAAGTTCTAACCTCAGCGGAACATAAAGAAGTGGTAGAGTTGGGGGGACTGCACGTCATTGGCACGGAACGCCATGAATCCCGTCGGGTAGATAACCAATTGCGGGGGCGGGCTGGTCGCCAAGGGGACCCGGGCTCCACACGCTTTTTCCTCAGCTTGGAGGATAACTTACTCCGCATCTTCGGCGGCGATCGGGTGGCGGGACTAATGAATATGTTCCGGGTGGAAGAAGATATGCCTATTGAATCCAAAATGCTCACCGGTTCCCTAGAAGGGGCCCAGAAGAAGGTGGAAACCTATTACTACGACATCCGTAAGCAGGTGTTTGAGTATGACGAGGTGATGAATAATCAGCGGAAAGCTATCTATGCAGAGCGGCGGCGGGTGCTGGAAGGTTTGGATTTAAAAGAGCAGGTGCTAGTTTATGCCGAAAAAACCATGGATGAAATTGTCGATGCATACGTCAACCCGGAATTGCCCCCGGAGGAATGGGACGTGGAAAATATGCTCGACAAGGCTAAGCAGTTCGTTTATTTACTCGAAGACCTAACGGTGGAAGATTTGGGGGATATGACCGTGTGGGAAATGAAAACCTTCTTCCACGAAGAAGTCCGCAAAGCCTATGATCTGAAAGAAACCCAGGTAGATAAGGTGCGTCCAGGACTAATGCGGGAGGCGGAACGGTATTTTATCCTCCAACAGATCGACAATCTCTGGCGGGAGCATCTCCAGTCCATGGAAGCTCTCCGGGAATCCATCGGTTTACGGGGCTATGGACAAAAAGATCCCTTGATTGAATATAAGCAAGAAGGTTATGAAATGTTCCTGGAAATGATGATCGATATCCGCCGCAACGTGGTTTATTCTCTCTTCCAGTTCCAGCCCCAGCAACAACCCCAGGCCGTTTAACCCTAGTCCTAGTCAGTCAAGTTTTGTGCGGAAGGGGAGATTTGGATTTAGGCAAATGCCACCTCCCCAGTTTGATTGGGGGCTTACATGGTCTTAACTGCCGTTAGACTTTTGCCTGAAACTCCCTGAGCATTGACTCCAGTGATTCCCTCGGATTTAAGCACCAATCTTCTCCCCGCAAATAACCCACATTTCCCCCTGGGCAAACCGCTCTGAGGGGCAGATTTTTTTCATCCAAATAGCGATGAATTTTTTCCACACTGGCTTGCTGACGGGGCCAGTGGAATGTTTTAGCCTGCTTAATGGCCCTTAGATTACCTTCCCCATCGGGCAGTAAATGACGGCCGGTGAAAAGAATACCGCCGTTCTCTCCCCAGTAATAGCAACTAGCACCGGGAGAATAACCAGGAGTCCAGATGGCCGTGAGGAACGGGGCCATCGCCAATTGTTCCCGAAAACGACATATCCTTGCCCCGGGCAAAAGGTAAGCCTCCTGTTCCTGTACCACCACCTGACAGCTTAACTTTTCCTGGATTGTTTTCACTTTGGGGCCATGGCCATCTCGATGGGTCAGACATAGCCAACGCACCGGGCCTTGTTCCCCCAACCATGCTTCATTGTCTTCATGCCAAGCCGGACAATCGATCAACACATTGCCCTCCCCAGTGATTAATAAATAGGCTGTTCCCCCCAGGGTGTCCCGATTGGGTGCAAAACGATACAGGTTGGGCAGAATTTGACGGGGTAATTTGGCGATCGCCATGGAAAAATAGGTTACGGGTAGGGAAGGATAACGAAAGGATTCGGCGGGTAGGGCAAAATCTTGTCAGCAGACTAGGAATAGCAATTAAGCCCAAGCCCAACTACTTTAACTGTTCAAGTTGTTTTTCCCTCATTTCACTGGGCTTTTTAATATTTGGCTTTGGAGCCATCCCCAATAATTTTTGATTAATTTGTTCCCTGGTGTTTTTGCTATAACTAGCCCAGGGATCGGGCAAAAACATATCACCGATGCTGATAAAAGCCAGACCAGCAATCACCGCTGGAATGGCAAGGGAGCGCAAAATTTTAAATAGACTTGCCATAACGCTATGCCTCCACAATCAAATCTCGATTGGACTACCTGTGTTTCCATTCTAGGGTAGGGCACCATGGCGAAAGCCACTAAAACCAACTCCAAGGCTGTCTAGTGTCTGCGGGCTTGGTTTACACTGGATCAACATAGGGCCAACTCCTTAGTCCCCCTTATGCGGACTTCTGTACAGACCCCCATTCGTTAACCCCCAGCGATTTTGAGAGGATAAGTAAGACATGGGATTATTTGACCGTTTAGGCCGCGTCGTCCGGGCTAACCTCAACGACCTCGTCAGTAAAGCTGAAGATCCAGAAAAAGTTCTGGAACAGGCCGTGATCGATATGCAGGAAGACCTGGTGCAACTCCGCCAGGCCGTTGCCCGCACGATCGCCGAAGAAAAACGAACAGAGCAACGTCTTAACCAAGACACCCAGGAAGCCAAGAAATGGGAAGACCGGGCAAAATTAGCCCTCACCAATGGGGAAGAAAATTTGGCTAGGGAAGCCCTGGCCCGCAAAAAAAGTCTGACAGATACGGCGGCGGCGTACCAAACCCAGCTAGCCCAACAGAGGACCATGTCGGAGAATCTCCGTCGCAACCTCGCGGCTCTAGAAGCAAAAATTTCCGAAGCTAAAACCAAGAAAAATATGTTGCAGGCCAGGGCCAAAGCGGCCAAGGCTAATGCTGAACTGCAGCAAACCCTCGGGGGCTTAGGTACTAGCAGTGCTACTAGTGCTTTTGAACGGATGGAGAACAAGGTACTGGATATGGAAGCCACTTCCCAAGCGGCAGGGGAGTTAGCCGGCTTTGGCATCGAGAACCAGTTTGCCCAGTTGGAAGCCAGCAGTGGGGTAGAAGACGAGTTGGCCGCCCTGAAAGCTTCCATGGCCGGTGGAGCATTACCGGGAACCTCTGCCGCTACGCCCCAACTCGAAGCGGCTCCTGTTGATTCCTCAGTACCAGCTAATAATGCCAGTCAAGATGATGCGGTGATTGACCAGGAATTGGACGACCTACGTCGTCGGTTAAATAATCTGTAATTGGTTTAACTCAGCCAGTAAAAATCCCCCATTAACCTAGGTTTTGGGGGAAATTGATCAGATTGAATTACAAATGCTAGTGGGTCAGACTCCAGCAACTATGATTAGGGGTTCGAGTTTCCCTACAGGAAGCAATCAAAGCCTCGATCACCCACAGCCAGAACTGGGCAATATTACCAGCTAGACTTGGTTACACCGGGCAAAAGACCCTGGTGGGCCCATTCCCGTAAAACATTGCGGCAAAGGCCAAAGTCACGGTAGTAGGAACGGGGACGACCTGTAACCTGACAGCGGTTACGGCGACGGTTGGGGGCGCTATTGCGGGGTAAATCCTGCAATTTTTGGTGAACAGCTAATTTGTCTTCTAGGGTTTCAGCTTGACGGAATTCTTCTTTGAGCGCTTCCCGTTTAGCAGCATACTTTGCTACCAAGCGGCTACGACGCTTATCCCGCTCGATCATGGATTTTTTTGCCATCGGGGTTTAACTTTATTTCTTTAGTCTAAAAATTGAGCACTCCCCATCATATCACACTGCTTGGGGACACAAAGGTTTATGAAAGGTAATGGAACTAGACGAACACGGAGGGATTCGAACCCCCGACCCTCAGGACCGGAACCTGATGCTCTATCCACTGAGCTACGTGTCCAGGACAGACTTGGGCTGACCCTTTCATCTTGCGAAAAGAATTCACACCAGCTATCAGCGTAACATTTCCTGCACCGATTCGGAAGCTAACTGGGCACCATTTTCCAGTAACCAAGCTTCCTGACTGGGAGCTAACCCCGGATTGTCACCAAAACTGAGATTTTCCACCTTTGCGCCACTGAAATTGACGTTTTGGAGAGTGGCTCCCCGCAAATCCGCTTCCCGTAGGTCTGTGCCGATTAAAGTTGCTAGGGCTAAACTACTTTTACGAAAATCAACTTGGCTGAGATTAGCCCCTTCTAGGTAAGCGCCACTCAGGTCTGCACCCCGAAAATTGGACCGGCGGAGATCGGTATTACTCAAATCGCTGTCGGTCAGAATAGCTCCCCGGAAATTGCTGTCCATTAGTTGGCCATTACTAAGGTCAATGCTGTTGAGGTTAGCACCCACAAATTTGCCTCCCGCCAAATCCCGTTGCGGGTCCAAACCGACTAACTTCCCCAGGGTAAGGCAATCCAACTGGGGGGAGTTGATGATTAATTGCAGGCGATCGCCAAGGTTCCCGGTGTCTGCTTCCGTTACGGTGCGATTATTTTCGACATTGTATAGAGGTTGCCAGATAATTTGAGGATCGGCATCGACTGATTTGCTCAGGAGCCATTGACCCCAACAAAGGGCCGGAGTTAGGTAATTTTCCGCTATAAACTTAGCCAACAGGCGATCGGCAATAGCCAATTGGTTCGGACTCAAATCCGGTGGCCACAGGCCTTGGGTTTCGGCGATCGCCACCTGCCGAGCTTCTGCTTTAACTTCTGCCTGGAGTCGGGCCCATTGTCCAGTTAGGGCAAGTTCAACATTTACAGTTTGGGGAGAAACAGCTTCTGACGGGAAAACTATCTCCCCCACATTAAAAAATTTTTGCCCATGGTCAGTGGTCGCGCCTTCAGCCTGGACTGTTAAACTAATGCCCCGTAGCCAAAAGCGCAGTTTTCCCCCCAACAGTGATAACCATTGACCGTCAGCTTGGGGAATTAAAGTCAAAGCCAGATGGCCCTTTTCTCCCTGGGTCTGCCAATGGAAATCCGCCCCCAAAGCCATGGCCGAAAGATGGGGGTTAAAAATTTCGAGGGAGGAAAAGGTCGCCATAGTCACAAAAATCAGCTTTTTTCTCAAGTCTAGGTTAATCGGGGCAAAAAGTCCCCTGGGCAGACGTTGTGGCATTGTTCATGGAGTCCCGTCCCATTAATTTTTCCTGAAAGACTGGAATTACGGCTCGAAGAATATATCCCTTGGTTTACAAATGTTAGGGACGAAAAATACGGCACGATCAACCTCTCCAGCCCTTTAACCAAACCTTTACTAGGGCTTAACCTTCAACCAGCCGGGGCGACTTTAATATACAAAAATGTTGATAGATGCCCTAAAGCTACCGTCAACGGCTAATCACAATCGACCACCCTGGGGGCGGAGAAGTAAAAATGTTTGATTTAAGTCGATTGAGCCGGGGCATTGTCCCTATGGCTTTGCTCTTGTTGGGAATTTCTGCCTGTACACCATCCCAGACCAGTCAATCGATCGCCATTAATGGTTCGAGTACGGTTTACCCCATTACCGAGGCGATTGTTGCAGATTTCTCTGGGGGTAAGAAAGGGGTCGACATTGATGTGGAATTTTCTGGCACTGGCGGCGGTTTTAAGCTATTTTGCGAGGGTAAAACAGACATTGCTGACGCATCCCGCCCCATTAACAAGCAGGAAATGAAATTATGTAATGACAACCAGGTGCGGTATGTGGAATTGCCCATTGCCTTTGATGCCATTACTGTGGTCAGCAATCCCAAAAATGACTGGCTGAAAAGTTTGACTGTCGAAGAGCTAAAGCGCATTTGGGAACCTGCCGCCGAAAAAACCTTGACCCGCTGGAACCAAGTCCGGCCCGAATTTCCCGACCAACCTATTAACCTCTACTCCCCCGGTGAGGATTCTGGCACCTTTGATTACTTCACCGAGGCGATCGTTGGTCAAGCTGGAGCTAGTCGTCTCGATACCCTAAAAAGTGAAGACGATGAAATTTTGGTGCAGGGAGTTGTCCAAGACCTTTATTCCCTAGGCTATTTTGGCTTTGCCTACTACGAAGGTCGTATTGCTGACTTGAAAGCCATTGGGGTCGATAACGGTAGAGGACCAGTGCTGCCTTCCCGAGAAACGGTGGAAAAATCTGAGTATCAACCCCTGTCCCGCCCTTTATTTATCTACGTCAACGCAACCAAAGCCCAAGATAATCCTGCCCTACGGGAATTTGTCGATTTTTATCTGGCCAACGCCTCTGCCACTGCCACCAAGGTTGGTTATATTCCCTTGCCCGAGGAAGCCTATAACCTAGGCAAAATTAGCTTCAACAAAGGGGAAGTGGGCACGGTCTTCGGTGGCGAAAGTGTTATGGATCTGACCATTGGTGAGTTGTTAAAGAAACAAGCCTCCTTTGAATAATAAACAAGGGGCGAAGCCGTCAGAGTTTGTTTGAAAAGTCAAAATCAAAGGATTTATCCCCCTAAATCTCCTTACTAAAGCTCCGGCTTAAAAAGAGGGACTTGTGTAACAGTTTCCCCCTTCCAAAGGGGGCTAGGGGGGATTAAACAGCCAAAACAGAACTTTCCAAACACTTTCTCAAGGGGCAAGTATTGGGGATTCCCAGGAAGAAAATCCCAATTCCATAGACCTTAACCTTCCCTTTACCATGGTCTGGCTTAATGACTGTATCATGAGCAACTGTTTAGCCAGATTATACAAATCCGCGTCGAGAACACATCAATGACTACTTTCAAGCAGATTAAAAAGTTGTCCAAGCATTTAGTGCCCACAGCTTCTATCCTGGCACTAACTGTTGGTCTGGCAGCCTGTGGTGGCGGTGGTGGTGGTGGTGACACAGCCCAAACCGGTGGTGGTGATGCAACTACAACTACTGCCGCAGATGCCTTTGCCAGTAAAGTTTCCTTGACCGGTGCCGGTGCTAGTTTTCCTGCTCCCCTTTACCAAGGCTGGTTTGTGGCCCTCAATCAAGCTGTGCCTAACTTAGAAGTTAACTATCAGTCCGTGGGTAGTGGTGCTGGGGTTGAGCAATTCATGAGTAAGACCGTGGATTTTGGTGCCAGCGATGTGGCCATGGACGACGAAGAGATTGCCAAGGTTAACGGTGAAGTGGTAATGCTTCCCATGACCGCTGGTAGCATTGTTATGGCCTACAACTTGCCTGGGGTGGAAGGGTTGAAGTTATCCCAGGAAGCCTTGGCGGGCATCATGTTGGGCAATATTACTAAATGGAATGACCCCAAATTAGTGGCGGATAATCCCGATTTGACCTTGCCCGATCGCCCTATCACGGTGGTGCATCGTTCCGACGGTAGCGGTACCACGGCGGTTTTCACCATGAACTTGGCCGCCATGAGTCCCGAATTTAAGGAAACCATCGGTGACGGTAAAACCGTTGAGTGGCCCACCAGTAAAGGTAAATTCATCGGTGGTAAGGGTAACGAAGGTGTAACCGCTGGTATTCAACAAAATGAGGGAGCCATTGGCTACGTTGAATATGGCTACGCCACCAACAATAACCTGACCATGGCCAGCCTCCAGAACAAGGATGGACAGTTTGTTGTGCCGACCGATGAAAATGCTTCGGCCACCCTGGCTGCAGTCGAACTGCCGGAAAACCTGCGGGAATTCATCACTAACCCCGCTGGGGCTGATTCCTATCCCATTGTTACCTACACCTGGATGTTGCTTTATCCCCAGTACGCTGATGCGGAAAAGGCTAAAGGTATCGAAGCGATGGTGGAATTTGGTCTGAATGAAGGTCAAACCATGGCCCCCACTTTGGGTTATGTACCTTTACCTCAAAATGTGCGGGAAAAAGTGGCCGCCGCTGCTGACAAAATCTCCCCCGATTACACCATTACCTTGAAATAGTTCAGTCGCAAATATCCGAGTGGGGAGGCGATCGCCATTGATCTTCCTTCCCATTTGCCTTTCCTAATTCCCCATTTTTCCATGACCACTGCGCCCTATTCCCGGACAAAGCCCCTGGCTTCCCGCTCCGATCTTGAAAAAAATTTGGAGAAGGGATTTAAGTATTTAACTTTAGCCTTTGCCGTCAGTATTGGGCTGATTTTGCTGGCGATCGCCCTGTTGATTTTGTCTCAGTCGGTGCCGGCAATTAAAGCTTTTGGGCTGGGCTTTATCACCAATAATACTTGGAATCCTGTTACCAGCCAGTATGGAATCCTGGCCATTATGGTGGGCACATTGGTCAACTCCGGCTTGGCCTTACTACTGGCTATTCCCCTGGGCATCGGTACGGCGTTGTTTTTAAGTGAGGATTTCATTCCCAGTAAAATTCGTACTGTCCTCACTTTTATGGTGGAATTGCTGGCGGCCATTCCCAGTGTGGTCTATGGGTTGTGGGGCATTTTCGTCATTATTCCCCTGATTAAACCGGTGGGGATGTGGTTAAACGAATATTTTGGTTGGATTCCCCTCTTTAGCACCCCGCCTGCTGGCCCCGGTATGTTACCCGCCAGTATTGTTTTGGCCATTATGATTTTGCCGATCATTACGGCGATCGCCAGGGATTCTTTGGCTTCCTTACCGCCGGAATTACGACAAGCTTCCTTGGGACTGGGGGCTACCCGGTGGGAAACCATTTTTCGGGTGTTGATTCCCGCCGCTTTCTCCGGCATTGTCGGGGGGATTATGCTGGCATTAGGAAGGGCCATGGGGGAAACGATGGCCGTGACCATGATCATTGGTAACTCTAACCGTCTGAGTTGGTCTTTATTGAATCCTGCCAACACCATTGCTTCCCTACTAGCTAACCAGTTTGCTGAAGCTTCGGGGATGCAGGTTTCGGCGTTGATGTATGCCGGTTTTGTGCTGATTGTTCTTACTTTCATTGTCAATATTTTGGCAGAACTGATTGTGAACAAAGTCAAAGCTAAATATTAGTTTTTGCTGCAATTATTTTTACTTAGGGGCTGTTTGAGCCGTTTCCCTGACTTGACAATTACGGGCGAAATTTAAATCAAAGCTCTGGATTAAGCCAGTCAGTTTAAAAGACGAATCTCGAACTCTCAAACTCTTCCCAAACCTATATTTTTGCTTATTCTCCTAGGCCCTGGCCCCCCAAACCCATGACCGCCGTTAACCTCCAAAAGAAGAAATCTGACCTGAGAGCTATCTTTGGTTACTCCATGACTGCCGTGTCGGCGGCCTGTCTATTGGCCACCGTTATTCCCCTGTTTGCGGTGCTGATTTTTGTTGCCATTCAGGGTTTCCGCAGCCTTAACCTCAACCTTTTTCTCAAACTACCTCCGGCTCCCGGTTTGGCCGGTGGTGGGGTAGGTAACGCCATTATTGGGACTTTCATTGTGGTGGCGATCGCCACGGTGATTGCTGTACCCATCGGCGTTTTGAGTGCGGTTTATCTTTCCGAATTTAGCGGCGATAACCAAGTGGCCAGGGCGGTACGTTTTGCCACTAACCTGTTGAGCGGTATTCCTTCCATCATTGCCGGGGTATTTGCCTACGGTGCCTTGGTGTCTTCGGGGCTATTTGGTTTTTCGGCCATTGCGGGGGGGGTTGCCCTGGCGGTGTTGATGTTACCCACCATTATCCGCACCACCGACGAAGCTTTACAGATTGTGCCCCAGGATATTCGCTGGGCTGCCCTGGGGGTAGGGGCCTACAAATACCAAACTGTTTTATTTGTGGTTCTGCCCGCTGCCCTTTCCTCCATTATCACCGGGGTCACATTGGCGATCGCCAGGGCCGCTGGAGAAACGGCTCCCCTAATTTTCACTGCTTTGTACTCCAACTTCTGGCCCCGGGGACTAAAAGAACCCATCGCTACCCTGGCTGTGTTGGTTTATAACTTTGCGTCGGTGCCCTACAAATCCCAACAGGAATTGGCCTGGGCGGCTTCGTTATTGCTGGTGTTTCTAGTGCTGATTACCAACATCACCGCCCGCTTCTTTACCCGGAAGAAGGCTTATTAGATACTAATTGAATGAGGAATCCCCCATGAACGAATCCCCGGCGCAACCATTAACTGAAACCATCCCCGTCTTTACTACCCAGAACCTAGATATCTATTACGGTAGCCACCGGGCAGTGCGGGACGTTTCCCTGACTATTCCTAAAAATAAAATTACTGCTTTCATTGGCCCCTCCGGTTGCGGTAAAAGTACCATTTTGCGTTGCTTTAACCGTTTGAATGACCTGATTGAAAGTTTCCGACTAGAGGGCAAGGTTCTTTACCATAGCCAAGACCTCTACTCGCCTAATATTGATGTCACTGCGGTGCGGAAATATATTGGCATGGTTTTCCAAAAGCCTAATCCTTTCCCAAAAACCATTTTCGATAACGTGGTGTACGGTGCCAGGGTCAATGGCTACAAAGGCAATTTGGAAGAGTTGGCGGAAGATTCCCTCCGACGGGCCGCCCTCTGGGACGAAGTGAAAGATAAATTAAAAGCCAGTGGTTTTTCCCTTTCCGGTGGTCAGCAACAACGACTTTGCATCGCCCGGGCGATCGCCATGCAACCGGAAGTATTGTTAATGGATGAACCCTGCTCAGCGCTAGACCCCATTTCTACCCTGAAAGTGGAAGAGTTGATGAATGAGTTGAAGGAAAACTACACCATCATCATCGTTACCCACAATATGCAACAGGCCACCAGGGTGGCGGATTACACTGCTTTTTACAACGCAGAAGCCACGGACAAAGGCAATAAAGTGGGCTATCTGGTGGAATTTGACCGAACTGGCAAGGTGTTTGGTGACCCCCAGGAACAGGAAACCAAGGACTATGTCAGTGGGCGCTTTGGTTAAATGGTTCTCTCTGTTTTACTCTGTCAAACCTGGGAAGTCCCTCGGTCTAGAACAACCCAAGCTTTTCCGTTATTAGTAACCAATTATTTTTAAATTTTCAAGAGGATATTAGTTATGGTAGTTTCCAACGGCGTGGCCACGAAGGGGGTGTTAGAAGCCCAGGGCGTTAACGTTTATTACGGTTCCCACCTTGCAGTCAAAGATTGCAATATTTCCATTCCCGAAAGACGGGTGGTGGCTTTTATTGGTCCCTCCGGTTGTGGTAAGAGCACCCTGCTCCGTTGCTTCAATCGCATGAATGATTTGGTTTCCATCGCCAGGGTGGAGGGACGCATTACCTACCACGGTTCGGATATTTATGCCCCCAGCGTTGATCCGGTGGGTTTACGCTGTTCCATTGGCATGGTATTTCAGAAAGCCAATCCTTTTCCCAAGTCAATTTACGAAAACATTGCCTGGGGAGCTAAGCTAAACAATTTCCAAGGGGATATGGACGAATTGGTGGAAACTTCCCTGCGTCGGGCCGCCCTCTGGGACGAAGTGAAAGATAAATTGAAAGCCAGTGGCTTTTCCCTCTCCGGTGGTCAGCAACAACGGCTCTGCATTGCCCGGGCGATCGCCGTTCAGCCGGAAGTAATTTTGATGGATGAACCTTGTTCGGCCCTCGACCCCATTTCTACCTTGAAGATTGAAGGGTTAATGCACGAACTCAAAGAGCAATTCACCATTGTGATTGTGACCCACAACATGCAACAGGCGTCCCGGGTGTCGGACTACACGGCATTTTTCAATGTGGAATCGGTAGACAGAGGTGCCAAAGTGGGCAGCTTAGTGGAATATGGCCCCACGGAAGAAATTTTCCAAAATCCGCTCAAGGAATCGACTCGGGATTATGTCAGTGGTCGTTTCGGTTAATTAACTGTCAATTAACTAATTAAATCAAGTTGGTGAAATTAAATAAATCCAAAAGCCGGGTCAGAGGTGTATAGAAAGTGAACCTTCCATTGAGGCACTTTCTGTGAAAACTACCCGCTCCTTTTTAACATCTACTCTGGCGATCGCCTTTCTTGGTGGTGCCCTCGGCGTGGCTTCGGTGAGTCTTTCCTCTCCCCAAGTCAGCGTTGCCCAAATGATGCAGACCCAGGCCCCCAAAGCCCTGTCCCCTTCCCTCCAAGGCAAACCAGTGGTGGTGGATATCTATGCCACTTGGTGCCCCGGCTGTCAGACCATTGCTCCTACCCTTAGTCAGTTGAAGAAGCAGTACCAGGGCAAAGTGAACTTTGTGGTGCTGGATGTTTCAGACAAGAACACAACCAAAGCGGCGGAAGCTAAAGCCAAGCAGTTGGGGCTAACAACCTTCTTTGAAGCCAATAAAACCCAAACCGCCACCGTTGCCATCATTGATCCCGCCACAGGGATGGTTGTCCAGCAATTTCGTAAAAATGCCAATGCTGGGGACTACGCCAAGGTAATTGATGGGGAAATTTCCAGAATGGCGAAAAAATAGTTGACGCCGGGGGGTTTGTTACCGAAATCGCCCCATTTCTTTTTGCATAATTTTGTCCATTTTCCGACCCGGGGCCACTTAAGCTCTAGCAACCTTGGAGGTTTTATCAAAATATTTCCTCCCCACCGGGGCGCAGGCGGTTTGGTCAGCCTCTGCTTCGCTCCTCGTTGACCAAATTCTGAAATCGCCATGTTAAATCGTGCCCGTCGCTCCTTTTCCTCCATGGCTCCCTGGGCATTTTGCCTAATTTTATTTTTGGGAGCCCTGT
Organism: Synechocystis sp. PCC 6803 substr. PCC-P; assembly: GCF_000284455.1. Lineage (GTDB taxonomy): Bacteria > Cyanobacteriota > Cyanobacteriia > Cyanobacteriales > Microcystaceae > Synechocystis. The sequence continues at coordinate 2,633,794 of NC_017039.1, read as the reverse complement.
CCTTAGTGGTGCTCACTAGTCAATGGGCCTCCCTGACAGCGGGCCTGGATCATTTCATTGCCGCGGTTGAAAATCATTACCAGCAATGGTTTGACCAGCAAAACACCGGCAATCCCCTGGTATTGCTACCTCTGGCTTTTCTGGGGGGACTGCTTGCTAGTTTTTCCCCCTGTATCCTCGCCCTATTGCCGGTGAATCTGAGCTACATTGGCACTCTGCAAGTTACTTCCCGCCGCCAAGCCCTGGGCAAAGCTAGCCTATTTGTCTTAGGTACGGTAATTGTGCTCAGCTTATTTGGCTTGGTCTCCGCCTTTGCCACCGCCGTCATTGTGGACTTTAAGGGCTACGTTCATGTGGCGATCGGCACCATCATTCTGGTCATGGGATTGAGTTTTGCCGGACTAGTTCATTTACCCCTACCCAAAACCCAAATTAATTTGCCTGTGGCAGGGCCCCTGGGGGTGGGTATGACCTTTGCTTTGGTGAGTTCTCCCTGTGCCAGTCCGGTATTATTTGCCGTGTTAGCTGCGGCTTCCACCACCGGTTCCCAGAGTTTAAGTGTGATGGCGATGGTTTTCTATGCTTTGGGTTACACCGCCGTTATTTTCTTCGCTAGCCTGTTCACTGGTTTGATCAAACAGAGCCGGGTTTTACTAAAAAACTCCCATTGGGTTACGGGACTTGGTAGTGGCTTGTTGATGTTAGCAGGGGGATATTATCTGCTGACAGGACTGGGTTGGTTTTTCTAGTATGCAAGTCGTGGTGCAGGATGACGGAGAAATTATGGCGGCGGTGCAACGGGGAGATTCCTTTGCCCTAGGAGTTCTCTATAACCGCTACGGTGCGGTGGTTTATCGTTTAGCCCTACGCATATTGCAGCGCTCCCAGGATGCGGAGGATTTAACCCAGGAAATTTTCCTTAGCCTGGAGACCACCACTCCCTACAACTCCCAACGGGGGAATTTACTCAATTTTTTGCTTACCCTCACCCGTTCCCGGGCCTTGAACCGAATTCGCCAGGGTCGGAGCCGAGGGCGACTGTTAAAAGCCTGTCAACACAACCACTTAACGAATGTTCCCAATTTACCTATGGAAAACGCTGCTTTGTCCGAGTTGTCCCAACGGGTAGCATCGGCCTTGGAGACTTTGCCCCCTAACCAAAGGCAGGTGTTGGAGCTGGCTTACTATGAAGGGCTGAGTCAGTCGGAAATTACCCAAAAATTAGCCATTCCCCTTGGTACGGTTAAAACCCGTTCCCGTCAGGGGTTATTAAAGCTAAAAAATTTATTACAGGATCTTGTGGAGTAAACCGATGGAATCCCTAAACCCGATCTCCCTGCAGGAATTGTTGGCGGGCTATGTGCTAGAAGATTTAAATCCAGGGGAGCAGGCCCAGGTGGAGGAGTTATTAAGCCAAAATCCAGTCCTGGTAAGGGAAGTTGAGCAACTGCGGGCTACCCTCAACCTTTTGCCCTTGGGACTATCCTCGGCCGATGTTCCACCGCCCCTATTGCTTTCCCAATCTTCAGTTAATCAATTTTCTCCATCCGTAATTAAATCGACTCCCAAGTTTACCTGGGGAAAACTAGCTTTGGGCGGTGTACTGGCCACGGCGATCGCCGGTTTAAGCTGGCAAAATTATCGACTACAGGAACAATTAGCCACCATTGAGCAAACTAATCAGACATTGCAACAGGTGCTTGACTCCCAAGGGGATCAACAGCAGACTGAACAATTGTCGGCCTATCGTCAGGTAGTTAATCTTCTTCAGGAACCCAACAAAAACTTTTTAACCCTGCGGGCCACCCAGGCTAAATCCCAAGCAACGGGCAGTTTAATTGTGGGCGCAGAAAGTGCATCAGCACTATTAGTGCTAAGGGATGTACCTCCGATTAAGGACGGTAAGGTTTACCAACTTTGGGCTGTGATTGATGGCAAAAAAGTGCCCTGTCGTTCTTTTCTACCCAATGCCCAAGGGGAAGTTTTGCTAGAGATTCCTTTTGAAAAATGGTTGTCTGCCTCGGAAGTGATGGTCACAGAGGAAAAAGAAGTTTCTGCCCGTCAACCCCGGGGAGAAATGGTGATCCAAGGCCAACAGACGCCTTTCCAATCTTGAGCTAGGGACGTTTGACACAATTAAAATCATCTATCTAGCAGCCTTTGATCAGTCTTTTTAGTTCTAAACTTAAGTCAATTAAAGATAGGATCATCCCGCTCAATCGCCCCACTAAAATCCCTACTCAAACAAGGGGGAGATTTAACTGCCACACCTCAATTTTTCAAATAAATTTCAAAAACTAGAATTATAGTTAATAACAACTTCTATTGACCATTGCCCCTGGTCTACAGTGAAAATATCTATCTCAGTGAATGGTTTGGATTGTATTTTCAGAGTCCTACGCCACTAAAAATTGGGGAGCTTTTGCCTTATCCTGCTTAGAGATGACATCCAATGTAAATGTTTATGAACCCATTGCTCCCTCCCCTGTGGCCAATGATCGCCACTGCCGTAGAAACAGAAACGGAAATAGCTCCATTGGTATTGGCTGGGGTGCTCCTCAGTCTGGTGGTGATCTATTTTGCTAGTAAGTTGGGCGGGGAAGTTTGTCTCCGACTCAATCTGCCGCCAGTGCTAGGAGAATTGGTGGGGGGCGTGTTAGTGGGGGTTTCGGCCCTGAAACTATTATTATTTCCCGAAGGAGGTCTGGCCCCCGAAGATTCCCTCGTTATTCAACTGCTGATGGGATCCGCGGATTTATCCCCGGAAGCGGCCCAGTCCGTTTTCAGTGCCCAGAGTGAAGTGATTTCCGTCATTTCCGAGTTGGGGGTAATTATTCTCCTATTTGAAATTGGTTTGGAGTCTAACCTCAAGGAACTGATTCGGGTGGGTCCCCAAGCGGCGATCGTGGCGGTGGTGGGGGTAGTAACTCCTTTTAGTTTGGGCACCATCGGTTTGATGACCATTTTTGGGGTGGCGGCCATTCCAGCAATTTTTGCGGGGGCGGCCCTGACGGCCACCAGTATCGGCATCACTGCGAAGGTGTTGGCTGAGATCAACCGCCTTAGTTCCAATGAAGGGCAGATCATTATTGGTGCAGCAGTATTGGACGATATCCTCGGCATTATTGTGCTGGCGGTGGTGGGTAGCTTGGTAAAAACTGGGGAGATCCAAATCAGCAATATTATCTACTTAATCCTTAGTGCCACCGGTTTTGTGGTGGGTTCAATTTTAATTGGTCGCCTGCTCAGCCCCTTCTATGTCAGCCTAGTCAACCGCATGAAAACCAGGGGTCAGTTGCTCTTGGTATCCATTTGTGTGGCGTTTGTCCTTTCCTACATTGCCCAAATTGTTCAGTTAGAGGCGATTTTGGGTTCCTTCGCAGCGGGGTTAATCCTAGCGGAAACGGAAAAGCGGGAAGATTTAGAAGAACAAATTTTGCCTCTGGCAGACTTTTTTGTGCCGGTATTTTTTGTCTGTGTGGGGGCCAAAACCGATGTCAGTGTGCTGAACCCCGCCGTACCTGCTAACCGAGAAGGTTTGATTATTGCCGCCTTTTTAATCCTGGTGGCGATCGTGGGTAAGGTGGTTACCGGTTTTACCCTGTTTGGTAAGTCGGAATTGAACAAATTGGCGATCGGGGTAGGCATGATTCCCCGGGGAGAAGTGGGTCTAGTTTTTGCTGGGGTAGGGGCCGCTAGTGGAGCGTTGGATCCTGCCACCGATGCCGCCATCATCGTAATGGTCATTGTTACTACCTTTGTGGCTCCCCCTTGGTTGCGGGCTGTGTTTGAAGGGGCCAAAAAGGAGGAAGCTCCGGAAAAACCAGTTCCCACCCCAGATTAGTTAATCGCAATCCAGATTTAGATTTATCCTAAATTCATTTTTTGTCCTCGAGGCTTCCCTGATAAGCTTTTCGGGGATTCTTACTTTGGGTAGAAACCCTTGCTAGAATTATGACTGATAGGTATGACTAGACTAAGTTTAGATTCCTAAGACTATAGAGTCATAATTTTCCCCTTGAATTATCGCTCCCATCACCTCGCAAACTGACCTAGTAAGAAAATTTTAACTACCCAAGGCTGAGCTAAAATTATTTCCATGAAAAGATCTGTAACTATGTCTTCAACCTATGTTGTTAAACTGGATTCCCGTGGCAAAAGTCAGAGTCTAACACTACCAGAAGATCTTCGTCTCAATGCCACCGAAGTGGAAATTTATTGCCAGGATGGCCGCCTAATTATAGAGCCTCTTCCCCAACCCTCTCTATTGGCCAAACTGGTTCTTTTGGATGACATAGAAGAAAGTTTTCCCGAAAATTTTACTGACAATCTTCCTCTAGATAATATTAATTTATAAGTGTGCAGTATCCTTATTTGCTAGACAGAAATATACTTTCTAATTTGATTCGTCATCCTAACGGAACGATTTTCTTCAAAATTAAAGAGGTAGGGGAAGCTAACATCTCCACAAGTATTATCGTGGCTTGTGAATTAGCTTTTGGTGCGGAGAAAAAACAATCAAAAAGGCTACAGGAAAGGGTTAACTTAATTCTAGACTTGGTTCCCATTGCGCCAATGCTTGCGGGCATGGAGAAAGTGTATGGCAAAATCAGAGCTATTTTAGAACACCAGGGAACTCCCATAGGTGGCAATGCTCTTTTAATTGCTAGTCAAGCTATTTACGCTAATTTGATTCTCGTAACTGACAATACTGGAGAGTTTAAACGGATGCCTGGTCTGTCCGTTGAAAACTGGCTTTGATCCATCACTACTCCAATCAGTATTTCTAATAATCTTGAAAAAATAATCTAACTCAAAAGCTCTGGGCCAAGGCAATTTGGTATTATTAGACGCAGTGCGGTACAACTACCAGATCAGCAATTAGGCATTTAAACCATGGGCGCATCTTTTCGGGCAGAACCATTTCTCTGGATTCATTTGGCGGGGATTGTGGTGGTGCCATTGGCCCTGTTAACCATGATGTTGGGGTTAGCGCTGGGAACCCCTTTTTCTGTTTATGGCCTGGAACTAATTTTCTTAATTGCAGTGGGTTGGTTGCCAGTGATGGTGATGCAATGGTTTAAGCCCTTTGAGATTTTTAGTTTGCTGATCATTGCTCTGCGCCAGGATAGTTTGGGGGAAGACCAACTGCGAATTTTAAGTTTGTTTAAACGGAGCCAACAACGATGGATTACTTTGTTTGGGGGAATAATTAGTCTGGGTCTATTGTGGCTGGTGTATTACTACGCTCCGATCGCCTATCCTTGGGTGACGGATTTGCCCCAGATTCGTTTGGCAGGGGTTGGGCTAGCGGCGATCGCCTATTTGATGGCCAATTTATTTTTGCAGGTGCCCCTGAGTGTGTTGGGGGTGTTATCCACAAGCCAGTCCAAGTTTACTGAGACGATTCCCCTAGAGCCAAATCAGATCGAACAACAGTTCACCATTCCCGGCATTAAGTTGCGGCAGATTCCCCTGGTGCCAAGGATTAGCTCTTGATAACAAAGGATTTGCGCTCTCTGCTGGGGTAGAATCGGTAACGGGCGATTTTTCCTAGGTTTAGCCGATGTTGGCCTTGACCATGGCCGAGGAAAGACCAATTATCCCCTGTTGATCAACCTGACCAGCGCTAATCAGTATTTGATCCATCCCCATAAACAAGGCCTTTGCTAGGGCGGAATTACGAGAGACCCATTTTTCCATGACTATTTCTTTGGAAGCCGATTTAAAATCCCTGCAACAGTCTGCCCAGGCGGCGATCAGCGGTTGTGACGACCTGGATGGGTTGGATAAATTGCGGGTGCAATACCTAGGGAAAAAAGGGGAATTGTCCCTGATTCTTAAAGGTATGGGTAAACTTTCTGCGGAGGAAAGACCTAAATTTGGGGCGATCGCCAATGAGGTAAAAGAGGCACTCCAGCATGATTTGGAATCCCGCAAAGCCAATCTACAAAATGCGGCGATCGAAGCTCAGCTAGCGGCGGAAACTTTAGATGTGACCATGGCGGGCAGTTACCGTCCCCAGGGCCGTCGCCATCCCCTCAACAGCACCGTTGACCGGGTGTTGGATATTTTTGTCGGTTTGGGCTACACCGTCGCTACGGGGCCCCAAGTGGAAACGGATTATTACAACTTTGAAGCGTTAAATATTCCCGCTGACCACCCCGCTCGGGATATGCAGGATACCTTCTTTTTAAAAGATGGTCGTCTGCTCCGTACCCACACTTCCCCGGTGCAAATCCGTTACATGGAGAAGCATGATCCCCCCATCCGCATTGTGGCCCCTGGTCGAGTTTATCGGCGGGATACGGTGGATGCCACCCACTCTGCTGTATTTCATCAAGTAGAACTATTGGCGATCGATAAAGGTTTAGCTTTCACCCATTTGAAAGGCACCATTCAGGCTTTTATCAAACAAATGTTTGGGGAAGCATTGCCGATTCGCTTTCGGGCTAGTTATTTTCCCTTTACCGAACCCTCAGCGGAAGTGGATGTGCAATGGCAGGGTAAATGGCTAGAGGTGATGGGCTGTGGCATGGTGGACCCCAACGTAATGGAAGCAGTGGGTTATGACCCGGAAGTTTACACTGGCTTTGCCGCAGGCTTTGGGGTAGAGCGATTTGCCATGGTGTTGCACCAAATTGACGATATTCGTCGGCTCTATAACAGTGATCTGCGGTTTCTGCGGCAGTTTTAATGTTTTAAAATTGATCAACTAATTAACTCTCAGAGCGTGTTTGAAAAGCCCCCCTGGCCCCCAAGTTTGGGGGGAAGTTAAAAATAAAAGTGCCCCAGCATTGTCGAAGATTTAATGAGGAGATTTAGGGGACAAAATAAAACTTTTCAAACAGATTCTCAGCGCTGGGGAACATTCAGGGATGGTGATGCTGATCTCGGCGCAGACTCCACACAGGAATTAGTGTCTTTAAGTACCACTCTCAGCAGTAAGGCCTGAATTACCAACAGCCCACAGGCGGCCCCTATGAGCAAGTACCAGTACTGCCAAGCCAGTTTTCGCAAGGTTTGGGCCACCGCATCAGCGATGATTCTTTCCAAATGATCGCTGGTCAATTCTTTATGGACAATTTTTTCTAGCTGGCCATAGAATTTGTCGCTGGTTTGGCGCACCGTTTCATTAACTTGATGGTTAATGGCCGCTTCCACTTTTTGCAGGGGATTTTCCATGGTTTCACAGGATTAAGGCCGTCGGCCCAAGGTAACGAAACTAGGGCAATGAATCAAGGTTACGGGGCCACTGGAATGGCTGAATATTGGGTAAGTAATTAGACTCAACTTGGTTGACCTCGTTAGTGCACCAGGCGATCGCCATCCAATAATTATCGTTGCTCCCTTGATCCGCTAACAAAGGTTGACTAGATAATCGCCAATGGTTTGTATCTCCGCTATCCGGTAAGTACTGATATTTAGCTAAATTTTCGTCTGGTATAACTTGATTCAAGCCACCGCTAATGCCCTTCCCTGTAGCTTTTAAAAATGCTTCCTTCGCTGTCCAAAGTTGGTAAAACAGTTTAGTTCTTTTTTCCCCCTCTAAACTTTCCAATTGCTGAACTTCCTGGGGAGCAAAAAAACGCTTTGCTAATTTTAAGTAGTGGGGTTTAGGGAGCATAATTTGCAAATCAACCCCAATTTCCCCCTCTGTACTTAAGCCAATCAAACCATAATTCCCGCTATGGGCCACGTTAAACCATGGCGATCTCCGCTCCCTGTCCACTAACTCCGGCTTACCTTGGGGGCCATAGGTGAACTGTAATTGCTGGGGCAAACAGTCAAGCTGACGGGCTAGGAGTATGCGTAAAGCTAACCGCATAGTCAAAAATCGTTGCTTATCCTGGGGCCGTTGGTAGCGTTCCCCCCGGGCCATTTCTTCGGAACTTAATAGGGCTTGATAACCCGGAATTAAGGGGCGATCGGTGGGACAAAGCCAAATTTGGGGCTGGGGGAGCACAGGTCAGTTTAAACAGCGTTTTGAACAATCAAAGAGTTTCAGTATTCTTTTCCCTGCCCAAGTCCAGATAGAATGGGGAGCCGATCGCCAGTAACCTAAAGAAAGGAAAGGCAACGGGAGGAAAATTGTGACAGTTAAAATTGGTTTACTCGGTCTAGGTACCGTCGGCAGTGGCACAGTGGAAATTTTGCAGGATCCGCAGGGTCGTAGTCCCCTGCTCAAAGCCATTGAGGTTAAAGCAGTGGGGGTGCGTTCCTTGGATAAACCCCGCCAAGTAAATTTGCCGCCGGAGGTTTTGACCACCGACCTAGAAGCCATTGTCACCGATCCTGACATTGCCATTGTGGTGGAGTTGATGGGAGGATTGGAACCCGCTAGATCCCTCATTCTCCAGGCGATCGCCCATAAAAAACACATTGTCACCGCCAACAAAGCGGTCATTGCCCGTTACGGCCCAGAAATTTACGAAGCGGCCAATCAACACGGCGTTTATGTCCTCCTGGAAGCGGCGGTGGGGGGCGGCATTCCCATCATTAAGCCCCTCAAGCAATCCCTGGGAGGCAACCGCATCCAAAGTATCGTCGGTATTCTCAATGGCACCACTAACTATATTCTTTCCCGCATGACCAGTGAGGGGGCGGATTTTGACGAGGTATTAACGGCCGCTCAACAATTGGGTTATGCCGAAGCGGATCCCAGTGCCGATGTGGATGGATTGGATGCGGCGGACAAAATTGCCATCCTTGCTTCCCTCGGTTTTGGCGGCCGGGTTAAACGGGAAGATGTGGCCTGTGAAGGCATTAGATCCGTTAGTGCGGTGGATATTGCCTACGCCGATCGCCTGGGCTTTGTGATTAAACTACTGGCGATCGCCGATGGTAATGCGGGGGAAGATTCAGAAGCATTGCAACTGCGGGTACATCCCACTTTAATCGCCAAGGATCATCCCCTCGCCAGCGTTAATGGAGTTTACAACGGTGTGTTGGTGACTGGAGATCCCCTGGGGCAAGTAATGTTCTACGGTCGGGGAGCGGGAGCTGGCCCCACTGCCAGTGCGGTGGTATCCGATGTAATTAACATTGTTGGCATTATTACCAGCAGTGACGAAAATCCTGCCCTTGATCCCCTGCTCAGTTGCACCCACCAACACTACTGCCAGGTTTCCCCCATTGAAGATCTAGTTACCCGTTTTTATTGCCGCTTCCTCTGTGCTGACGTGCCGGGGGTAATTGGCCATTTAGGCATGGGTTTTGGCAACCACGGGGTTAGCTTAGAATCCCTAGTGCAAATTGGCTTCACCGATGGCTGTGCAGAAATTGTCGTCGTTACCCATGATGTGCGGGAAGGGGATTACCGGGCCGCCCTGGAGGAAATTAGCCAACTAGAAGCAGTGAAGGAAATTCCTAGTGTGATCCGGGTGCTGTCCTAAAGCCAATGTTGATTGCAAAACAATAATGGCAAGGATTTGGCGATCGCCTTTTTTGGTTAGGGTGAGCAAAATTAATTTATTTCTGGGGAGTGTATGGGCATGGCTAGTTTAAAACGCATTTTTATCACCGGGATCAGTGGTTGCATTGGCCACTATTTAGCGGATGAATTAATCCAAGGCACAGACCATGAGCTATTCCTACTGGTGAGAAATCCCGATAAACTCCAATTTGATCCCAAGCTGAGGAGTAATATTCATTTAATCCCCGGTGACATGGGCACCATTGAAGCCCACGCAGACTTGCTGCAAACCATGGACTGCGCCATTCTCATTGCCACCAGTTGGGGAGATCGCCAGGAGACCTACAACATTAACGTGGTCAAAACCCTGACTTTGATTAATTTACTCAACCCAGAACGGTGCGAACAGGTAATTTATTTTTCCACCGCCAGCATTTTGGACCGCCAAGGGCAACCACTACCAGAAGCAGGAAGTTTGGGCACTGACTATATCCGCACCAAATATCTCTGTCATCAGGCGTTGGAATCCCACCATGATTCTCCACCGGAAGTCACCCCCATTGCCGAAGCCATGGCTAACAAAATCACAGTGGTTTATCCCACCCTGGTCTTTGGCGGCGAACCCAGTAAACCCTATTCCCATCTTTCCGGCGGATTGGGGGAAATTTTGCGTTGGTTACCCCTGATCCGTTGGTTCCGGGCCGATGGAAGCTTCCACTTCATCCACGGTAGGGATATAGCTCGGGTGGTGGCCTATTACGTTGACAATCCCCCCCAGAAACGAATTGATGTGGTGCTAGGTAATGCTCCCCTCACCGCCACGGAAGGTATCCGTCAGGTTTGCCAGTATCATCGCCAGAAAATCTACTTTCAAATTCCCCTCTCTCTTACCTTGGCCAATATTTTCATCAAGCTGTTCCGCATTCAAATGGCGGACTGGGATAGGTTTTGCCTGGATTATCGCCATTTCACCTATCCCAACCCCGTTGCTCCAGCCCAGTTAGGCTTACCGGCCCATTGCCAAACCATTGCCGAATTGATGGCCGCTAGCCCAAAATCCACTGGTCGTAATTAGCCGCGGGCGTAGTCATCCTGAAAACGGATAATATCGTCTTCCCCCAGATATTCCCCATTCTGCACTTCAATTAAAACTAATTTAATTACCCCAGGGTTTTCCAGACGATGGGCAGTGCATTGGGGCACATAGGTGGACTGATTTGGTTCCAAAAGTTCTTCTTTATCTCCACAAACGATGCGGGCGGTGCCGGAGACTACAATCCAATGCTCACTGCGATGATGGTGCATTTGTAGGCTGAGACGATGGCCGGGGTTGACCTCGATGCGTTTGATTTTGTAACCGTTGCCCTCCTCCAGGGTGGTAAAAGAACCCCAAGGTCTGGTTTCCGTGGGTAAATGACTGGGGGTGGTGGCAGCTTGGGCAAGGGGAGTGGCAATCATTAATCTTTTTCCTCAACAACAATTAACCGCATCGACAATTTTTTCTAACCCAGGCTAACACAACGGCTTAGTTAGGGTTTAGGTTCCTATGGGGACAGCACCAATCAACGTCAAAAATTTGTTTACCCCGACTTACTTGAATCCTAGGCAAAGTCGGTAAATAAACCATACTCACAGGTTATTGCTGTTACTCCTCCTCTTCGACCCCTAGTTGCTCCGTAGCCCAAGTTTGCCAAAATTGGTAGTTTAATTTGCCCAAGGGCGATCGCCGTAGGGTCGAAACGGGCAACCAATGCTTCGGACATTTCGGTTTACTTAACTGAGCTTTGACACACTGGCTCAGGGTGGAAACATCATTCCCCGGACCCGGGTTAGGTACATAGACTGCTACTAACATTTCTCCCCAATGGCGATCGCCAACTCCGACGATGACCACATCTTGGACTAAATGGCGATCGAGCAAGAGAGCTTCTATGTCCTCTGGATCAATATTTTCTCCGCCGCTGATGAGACGCCGACCCCGACGACCGGTGATATGAAGATAACCGTTGTGGCAATAACCTAAATCCCCGGTGGTGAAAATTTCCCGGCTGGAGTTTTCATTCTGGGGGACATAACCTTTGAATAAAGCACGGGATTGGATGTTGATAAGGCCCACTGTGCCGGGGGCAACCATTTCATCTTTGGAGTTGGTAATGGTCAATTGAACATGGGGCAACAACTTTCCGACACCCGTTTGGCCGGCCAGAAATTCTGCCGGGGTAAGGGTGGCAATTTGGGCCGCAGTTTCCGTCATGCCATAGGTGGGCGCTAGGTTAAGGCTTGCCGTTTTTGCTTTGGCCAAGAGTGCGGGCCAGGCCGGAGCTCCCCCTAAAAAAATTAGCCGGAAATTTTTTAACCAGGCACCATGGCGATCGAGCAAATACTCCAACTGGGTGGGCACTAAAGAGGTGACATAATCGGGGGGAAAAGGAGGGGCAGATTGTTTCACTAAGCTGTAATCCAGAGGGCTAAAATTCCCTCCAGTTAAGGCCGATCGCCACCATTGCATAAAGCCCCCCACATGGTACAGGGGAAGCAGACAAAAACTATTAATTTGGCCATTCCTAGGTAACAGGGGGCCAAGGAACTGCTTTAAACCGTCCACTGCCATGGTCAAAGTCTGGGGACTGTGGAGGGCAAAACGGATTGTGCCTGAAGAACCGCCGGTGGGAAAACCAATTAATAGTTCTGGGCTTTTCCCTTCTAGTTGGTTTTTCGGAGTGTTAGTTTTGTGGTGAACGGAAGTTAATTCTGAATTACTATCGGTGAGCTTTAACCACTGCTGTTGCCACATTAATGATCCCCAGAGGCGATCGGGTTGCAAAAATTGGGCCACTTGTTGCCATTCCCTTTGTTGCCATTGATGATTAGCAATGAATAACGTCCCCCGGCCGACCCGCAAAAAAGCCACCACCGCTGCCCAAAATTTGCCCACATTTGTCTCCGCTAACAAAATCTGGGGAGATTCAATTCCTGTCAAACTTTGCTCGTATTCTTCTTCCCATATTTGCCAATCAAGGGGTAATTCTTGCCCTAAAATTCCCAAGCCATTTTTTAAAGAAAATTCCAAGGCTGAGGCGATCGCCTGGGGGGAATTCAGTAGGTCCGGCATACCAGTTTCCATGAATTGCATAGACATCAGGCCGTGAATTATAGCTTTCCAGACCAACGGCCATGGGGCAGGTAAATTCCCCCATACTGCTCAATTTTGCGAGAGTCCATACGGTAAAGCCACGCTTCTGTCATTACCTGATCCTGGGGATCAAATATCTCAGCCCAGCAACGGTCATAAACATTCTCCTGGGGCGATCGCCCTGGTTGATAATCTTCCAAACTATCCAGGTGTTCTAGGGAAAACCCAGGGGGAAAGGTGAGGCAATAGCCCCAAACCCGGTCCTCTCCGATCGCCAGAGCTGGATAACCAAAATATTGCAGATGGTAGATTTGGCCGAGCACATAGCCCAGGGTAGGGGGCTCAATCTGACGGTGGCAGTAGGCTTGGTGATTACATTCCCCCGGCATGAGGGTGCCATAAACAAAAACCTTAATCTTCATATCCACGGGCAATAAATTAGGGCTCGCCATACTCTTGGAGAAAGCTGAGAAAATCCGTCAGGGCTGATCTGGTATCTGGGTTAGGGGTAAGTTGATGCCGTATTTGCGAAATGAAGAATCGATTTTGGATTCTAGCTCGGCCAGCCGCTCGTTGTCTTTCTTGATCTGCTCTGTTTCTTTCTCGATCTGCTTTTTCTCGTTCCTCGTTTGCAAGATCATCTCGTCGAGTTTCTCGTTCTCTTGCTTGAGCCGCTTGATATCGGCTTCGATTTCCAGCGTTCCACTCAAGGCCGAGACTAACCACCAAAGACGCTGTGCCCAAAGTGAACGCCCAGAAACTCCATTCGAGGATGGTAAAGGGGATGAGTTGGAAGGGGGTGGTGTCGATGTTGCCATAAAACCTCAATAATGCCGCTACAGCATACAGAAATGTGGTTAGGGAGCGGGGTAATAGGGCCAAGAAGGTTGCCATGGCATCATTCTAGCTACTTCAAGCAGATAGTACTGACCGAGAGGTTGATAGTAACAATATTGATCTGTGCTGGAACATCTAAAAAACCTAACTCTTTCATTGCCCTTGGGAAAATTTCTTTGCTGCCTAAACCCTTTTGAATTTTTTCCACAGGCGATCGCCTAGTAAATCCACCTCCGGTACTTTAGCCAAGGCCACTCCCACAGTGAACACTACTAGGATAATGCTGGACATGGTGAGCACTTCCAGGATATTCTCCACCAGGCTATTCACCCCCCAAAGTCTCTGCCACAGCACACTCCCCTGCCAGCCAGCCACACTGGCGATCGCCGTAACACCCACCAGTTTACCCAGGTCCATGGCCCAGCCCCCCAAACTTAGACCGGCTAGGCGACGGTTCAGCATCCAAATAAAAATAGTCATGGAAAAAAGATTTACCCCCACCGTTGCCATGACAATACCCACGGTGCCAAAGGGCTTATAGAAGAGGTAATCCAATAAACCATTCAGAAAAATATTAAATAGGCTTACTTTGAAAGGACTGTTCCCATCGCCCAGAGCATAAAATACCCGCACCAAAACATCTCGACCAAGGTAGAAAAACATGCCTAAACCGTAGGCTGCCAACACTGGAGCCACCTCTGCCGCCGCCTCTGCATCAAAAGCCCCCCGCTCATAGATAACCTGGACAATGGGAATGGCTAACCCCACCAAAATAGCTGTGAGGGGAAACATGGTCAGGGCGCTTAACATGATGCCCTGGCGGATACGGAGTTTTAATTCTGGCCAATCCTGGGGATCGGCTAAGCGGGAAAATACCGGCAAAAAGGGCACCAAAATCATATTGGAAATAATGCCCAGGGGAGTGAGGGCGACAAAATTGCCATAACGCATGGCGGCCGCCGCATTGGGAATAAAGGAAGCAAAAAACAGGTTGGTGGCAAAGTTGATATACAACATCCCTGAAGACAGGGTGGCCGGAATCATCACCTGCAAAACTTCCTTTACTCCCGGCAGGGCAAAATTAAACCTCAGCCGCAATTTACCCATACCCGCTTTGGCCTGGGGCACAATCTGAGCCAACCATTGCAACACGGCTCCAGCGGTGGTTCCCCCTGCTAATAGGAGAGAACCCAATAGCCAATAGGGTTCTGTGTTTAGTTGCTGTCCCAATTGCCAGACTGCGACCCCTAAACCCAGAATGACGGTAATACTGGAAAGCAAAGGGCTAATACTGGGCAATAGGTACTGATCTGCCGCATTTAAAGTCCCAAAGCCAATGCCAATTAACCCCGAAAGTAGGGCCATGGGAGCCATGATTTGTAACTGTTGCACCGCCATGCGTCTGGTTTCCGGTTCTAACCCCGGCGCCAGCAGGTCAATGAATATGCCCGCCCCCAGTACCAAAATGATGGTTACCCCAAGCAACACCCCACTGACCAGGGTGGTAACGGTTTCCACCAAGGGTGCCGCCTCTTCCCGATCTCGTTTGGACAGTACACTAACCAAGGCACTGTGGAATGGGCCATTAATGCCCCCAAGAAGTATAAAGAGAAAACCCGGAATCACGTAGGCATAGGCGTAGGCCGTCACCACCGTCCCCACCCCAAAGGCGGCGGCGATGATTTGTTCACGCAATAAACCAAAAACCTTACTGATCAAGGTGGCGATCGCCACAATGCCAGCGATATTAGCTAAGGAACGGGACGATTTACCAGACGGAGACACAGGCTAGATTCCAATAGATCAAGGGGCCATTATCTAGGAAGAACGGTGGCACGGCCTAATGTTTCCCCAATCAAAGGGGATAGCAAGGACTCCATAAGCTCGGCTTGGGTTGTCAGGCTTGCAACTGCATTGGTTTTAACTGGCTTCCAATCGAGCCTCCAACATCGCTAATTTACGCTTCAGAGTGGCATTTTCTTGCACCAGCCCCTGGTTACGCCGCAGTAAATCCTGTTGCAAAGCAATCTGCCGTTCATTTCTCCGTTGGCGATCGCGTAGATCCCTTAACACCACCATGGCGTATTGCAGTTGGCCCTGCTGATCAAAAATGGGAGTTCCCGTCACCTCCAAGGGAATAATTTGTCCCCCCTGGCGGATTTCCATGTCATCCACCTGATGGGATTCTCCCTGGAGAGCCCTAAGCAAAGGTTGTTCTGTGAGGGGATAAAGTTGATTTGTGCCGATTTGATAGGCTTGGTAAATATCGTTTAACCGGTCGATCGCCGCTTCGGGCCAGAGGCCTTTGCCTAGGAGCTCAATGGCGGCGAGGTTGGCATAGACTGGTCGTCCCTGGGCATCGACAACGAAAACACCAAGGGGCAGAGCATCGAAAAAATTTTTAAACTCCATACGGGGACTAAAACTGGTGCCATCGTCGGGGGATGGCAGATATTCGGTAAAGGTAAGGGCTATTTTTTAGGATAAATCAGGAAAACTTCTGTTTCTTTTTGCTCCGGGATGCAATGCGGGGGGAGGTTGCTTTACGCTTTTTCGGGGCAACTTCTTCCACGCCAAGATTTGGATTTTCCGGCATAACAATAGGAACGGTGAAATGGAACTGGGTGCCATGGTTTTTGCCATCGGAAGCGGCCCAGATTTCCCCTCCCCAACCGCTAACAATTTGGCGACAGATGGCCAGGCCAATGCCAGTGCCCCCCCGACTGCGGCGTAAAGCTCCTTCTTCTTGGTAAAAACGGTCAAACACGGTTTCCAAGCGGTTAGGCTCAATACCTCGCCCTGTATCGGTGATGGTGACTTCCAATTGGGACGGATTCGGGCGATCGACAGCGATGGAAATCCTACCATTGGTGGGGGTAAACTTGATGGCGTTATCCAAAAGCTTGGTCAACAATTCCACTAACCATTCCCCGTCCGCCTCCACCATGGGAGTTTCGCCATTCACCTGATTGACAATGACAGGTACTTCCTGGCCCCGATTGTGGGCTCGGATATGGCTCAAGGAAAGCTCCACACATTCTTCTAGGGAAATTGGCTCTGCGTTCCATTCCACTCGTCCACTTTCCAGTTGAGATAGCGTGAGAAAGTCCTGCACCAGTTTGCGCATCCTCTCCGCATCTTCCAGGGCAGTGTTCAACATTACCTGTCTCAATTCCTGGGGCATATCCGGCTCCGTGGCCAGGCTTTCCAAACACACTTGGATAGTGGAAAGGGGGGTGCGTAGTTCATGCCCTGTAATGGCCACCAGGTTAGACCGAGTGCGGTCTAGGGCAGCTAATTGCTCATTCAATTCCTGTAGGTTGGCATAGGATTCTGCTTGGATCAGTGCTACCCCAATTTGGGTGGCCACCCCTTCCACTAGGGTAAGGGCATCGTCCTCCCACTCCGTGGGGGCAGGACCACAGTGGTGAAATTCCATCATGCCCAGCAACCTTTCCCGATAAAAAATTGGCACTAACATCCAGGACAGAATGGCACAACTCTTCACCAGGGTTTTCACTTCCCCCGTAGAAGGCTCCGGTTCCCCTAACCTTGGATCTCGGTCGATGTTGTCGATGGCGATCGCCTCCTTGAGGACCACCACCTCCTGAAAAAGGGGATTATCTTTGAGGGGCCAGGGATAACCCTTGATGGAACCAACACCGCTACCGAGGAATTCATGGTTAATGGTCGCCACTGTATCATCAGCACTACAGCGGTAAATCACACAACGGCAAATGCCCAAACCTTGGCCTAGTTTTTCCACCGCCACCTGCATAATTTCCTCGGGATCAAGGGAACGTCGCACCGCCCCTGTGATGGAGTTAAGCAGTCTCTCCCGCTCTTCTTTGTCCTGCAAATTACGATTGGCTTTGATTAACTTATACTGTCCAGCTTGGAGATAGGTGATTAACCGTTGTACAAAGGGATCAGGGTTATCGTCAATGCCCCGGGGGGGAACAGTGCAGGAAGGCTGGAGCCAGGTTTGGGTCGCCTCCTCGATTTTGGCTTGTAACTCTGGACGGTAGGCTAAAATCCGTTGTAGCAATAGTTGGGCTGCAACTCGACTCACCTGGCGATCAAAGGTCCAAACACCTTCAAAACGGCGGTTACTATCCCATTTATCCTGGGTCGGTCGTTCTCGACAAATTAGACAACTGGCATAACGATCGCCAATGACAATCAAATGCCATTCCTGGGCGAGGCTGTCTTCAGGAGTAAAGGCAATGGTTTCGTAAATGCCGGAGTTGTGTTTAAATTCCGTCTCCGGAGCGGAGAGCACGTAAACCTGACTGCTCTTATCGGCAATACGTCGATAACGGTGGGCTTCTTGACGATAAAATCTCTCCCGCTGAAAAGCCGCAATGATCAGGGGATTGCCCGCTGTACTTTCCGCTAGTACCTGGTCTTCCATGGCGTGGGACAAGGCCGTGAGGGAAGACTTGAAGTAGGTTTGGGCCCGCAGATTGGGTAAAGCCTGCAATAGCTCTGTAAGAACAGACGGGGAGTTGCTCATCGCTCCTGAAAAAAGGGGAGGAAGAATGGCGAAAAACTAACTCCTAGAATACCAATGAAGGGAGAACTATCCCACACCGATGGGACGGGACGGTTGGTCATGGGCCAGAAAAAATCCCCCGAACATCAAACCCGGAGGATAGGCGCAGGAAAAAGAGGCTGGGGCGGTCTGGAGACACTAACCGCCAAAAATTTGCTCCTTTAGTGCACCAAATTCGGAAGCCAACTCTTGGCGCTTTTCAGCTTTCCAAAGGTAACGCCAGATAAACCAAGCGGTGTAGCCCATGCCGATCAACTGTAAAGTTGGTGCCAATAAAGGAATATCATTAATGGCATCGAGCACAGCAATCAAGATTTTGACGCTGATAATGCCCAACAGGATTATGCCCAGGGAAATGAGGGGTTGCTTGTTGTCCTCGAAAAACTCCCCGGTCATTTGAGGAATTTTACCCAGCACTTCCCACACCGGTTGTAGCCATTCCTGCCAAGCCTGGTCGGTGATTGGGGACTTTTGGGGATTGGGAGTAGTGATTGGTCCTACATCGGTTTTAATCCCGGCAGTTGCTGTCTTTTGTTCTTCCATCTTCAACCAGTCCTTTATTATTCGGATTGAATGTTTACGGCCCACAGCTTCCCATATTGGGGCACTGTTTAGCTTCTGCCCATATTATCGGAAAATTGCTTTTTACACCCCGTCTTGGGCCAGGGCTTTTCCACTTTGACTAATGGCAAAGGCAAAGCAGTGGTGGAAACCCCTAGGCTCAGTAAAGAGGACTTGGGGTGGTATAAATCCTACTTTTTGGCCAATTTCTGCCATGGTAGCCACCAATTCGGGGAAATCGCACTCCTTTATATGGGCAGCGATCGCCTGGAGTTGGTCGGGGGCAAGGGCAGTCCATTGACTTTCGGCCTTAGCTAAATAGGCTTCAATATACTGCTGTCGATTTTGCTCGGGCTGACGAAAAACGTCGTAGATAACTAGGCATCCCCCAGGGCGCAGCAGAGAAAAGCAATGGGCAAAAAATTGTTCCTTTTCTTCTGGGAGCAGATGGTGCAAAGAAAAACCGACGTGAATCAGATCAAAGCTGGCTGGGGCGGTTTGGTTGGCTTCACCCAGATAGGTCAAAAAATCCGTTTCCCTTAGCTCCACCTGTCGAAAAGGGTCCAAATTTTTCTGGGCTAGGGCCAGGGCATTGGGGGATAAATCTACCCCTGTATAGGAATTGATTTTACTCCCCGTCAAAGTTTTGGCGATCGCCTGGGCATCCCCACAGCCAAGGTCCAAAAAATCAAACGGGCGATCGAACTGTTGTTGAATCAAAGCCCCCACCGCCTGGTGAATTTGCCGATGGGCCATGTAATTGTGGTCAACCAACTGCTGATAGGTTTGCCATTGCTGAAAAAATTGTTTGGTTTGTTCAGTGGGTCTGGGGGAACTGGCCATGGCAAGTAATAACGGGATGAATGGTTAACTAATGGCGGGAAAACCGCTGTCCCTGGAGGCTAAACGGGCTTTACCAGCGGCGGCCCACTCCTGCAAAAATTGGATTTGTTCTTTGGCGGTGCGAGCTAAGGGCACCACTTGGCTCGCGGCGGAAAGAATGTCATCGGTGGTAAATTCCCGATTCTGGCTAAAGCCAATGTGCATCGCTTCCACCAAAATTTGCTCAATTTCTGCTCCGGAAAAGTCTGGGGTTTCGTAGGCCAGGCGGTGGATATCGTAATCAGCCATTTTATGGGGTCGCAAACGGTTAAGATGCACAGAAAAAATGGCCTCCCTTTCTGTTTTATTGGGCAGTCCCACAAAGAAAATTTCGTCAAAGCGACCTTTCCGCAACAGTTCCGGCGGCAGACTCTGGACATTGTTAGCGGTGGCCACCACAAAGACGGGGGAAGTTTTTTCCGCCAACCAGGTAATGAAAGCCCCAAACACTCTGCTGGTGGTGCCCCCATCCCCGTGACTGTCCATGCTCCCAAAGGCTTTATCAATTTCGTCAATCCAAAACACACAGGGGGCTAACGCTTCCGCGAGGTTGATCATCTGCCTGGTGCGGGCTTCCGATTCTCCTACCAAACCGCCAAATAATCGGCCCACATCCAACCTTAACAACGGTAAATGCCAATGGTGGGCGATCGCCTTAGCGGTGAGGGATTTGCCAGTGCCTTGGATGCCGGCCAGTAGTAAACCCCGGGGATAAGGTAAACCGTAACGACGGGCTTGCTCACTAAAGGCTCCTCCCCGCCGGAGCAACCAGTCCTTGAGATTATCTAGGCCTCCAATGTCGCTGATGCGTTCACTGGCGGGATAAAAATCAAGAATTTGGGTTTGGCGGATGGATTGACGTTTTTCTTCTAGCATCAATTCCACATCGTCTGCCCCCAACTGGCCATGGTCTGCTAGGCAACGGGCCAACACCCGCCGAATTCTTTCCATGGATAAACCTTGGGCTGCGCGACTCCACTCATCTCGCAGGGAAGACTCTACTTTTTGTCCCAAACCCGTCAACAACCGTTCAATTTCTCCTTGAATTTCGGCACTACTGGGCAGAGGAAAATCCATCACCGTAATGATTTCGGCCAACTCATTGGGGATGTAGATTTGGGGTGCGACAATGACAAGATTTTTAGCTTCGGCCTTGAGACGGCGAGCAAGGTTGCGTAGTTTTCGGGAAATGGAAACGTCGTCTAGAAAACGATTAAAATCCCGCAGGACAAAAATGCCATTACTACTGGCGGGTAATTTTTCGATAAATTCCAAGGCTTGGAGGGGATTGCGGCGGCCCACATTGGCTCCGTTGGGGTTGCCCTGGTACCCTTCTACAAAATCCCAATAGTAAACTGAGCGATTGCCCAACCTCTGGGCACTGCTGGCGATCGCCATTTCCAGTCGTTCTTCTTCCTGGGTGGGAATGTAGAGCAGGGGATAACAGGCCCGCAATAGTAATTCAAATTCTTCACTAAAAGTCATGGGCAAATAACTAGTCTGGTGGAAAAAACTGGTCGTGGTAGGGACAACGGTTACAATTATGTCGGTGGGCCAGGGGGGTACGGTGTCGATGCCAAGCGGCTAATCCTTGACGAAATTGCTGGAGCAAATCGGTTAACTCCCTTTCAGTGGCCCGGTGCTGAGCTTCGTTGTAAGTAATGGTATAGTGCTGAATTTTTTCCGGTGACTGCACAAACCAATAGGTCATGGATAACTGTTCGGGGGAATAGGAACTAGTTTCTGCCAACACGTACAGGTAAAGCTTAGTCTGCCAATGGTGGTGGAGTTTTTCCGGTTTGGCCGGCTGGGGATAGGTTTTCCAATCAAAAATTTCCCCCTGCTCCGGGGTGAGCACCAACAGGTCATAGACTACTGTCAATAAAACATCATCCCTGGCTAGGGTGCGTTGATGTTCAGCCTGCCTTTGGCCGGGGGGGAGGTGGAGCGCCGGCACTGTGGCAATTAAATTTTTTAGGGAATCCAGTAGGCTAACGTCCTGGGGGTCAAGGCTCTGGGCTGCTAAAGTTTCCAAGGGCAAACCCAAAGTCCATTGTTGAACCAGTTGGTGAAAATTTTGGCCCCATTCCGTTTTGACCTGGCGCTGGGGTTCTAGTAAACCGCCCAACTGTTCCCAATAACGCCGTTGAAATTGGGGCGGACAAACACTCAACAGTTGCAGGTGACCTTGGCTGAGGGAAAAATAGGGGGCAGTCATGGGCTTTGCTGGGCGGCAAGGGCGATCGCCAGGGGAAAGAGGCGATGTTCTTGGACTTGAATGCGTTGATGGAGAGTCTCCCCCGTATCATCAGCCAGAATGGGCACTACCGCCTGGGCCACAATGGGGCCACTATCCACCGTTGCTTCGGCATAATGGACTGTGCAACCACTCACTTTCACCCCCGCCGCCAAGGCCTGTTCCACAGCCCGCACACCTCGAAAACTAGGCAATAAACTGGGGTGGATATTCAACACCCGACGGCTAAAAGCATCTAATAGTACTGGAGTGACAATACGCATCCACCCGGCCATGATCACCCATTCCACCCCTGCTTGGCGAAAATGCTCAACAATATCTTGATCCAAATCTTCCCGGCTGTCGTAGTCCCGATGGTTGAGTAATCGGTGGGGCACCCCATGGTCCATGGCCCGTTTCCTAACCCCAGCATTAGGGTTGTTGTAAATCACCAGTTTCACCACTGCATTTAACTTTCCCTCCTTAATGGCCTTGGCGATCGCCTCAAAATTACTACCACTACCGGATGCCATTATCCCAAGGGATAAACAGCGGGGTTGGGGAATATTCCCTAAAGCAACGGGGGGGGAAATAAAACTCAAGTTATTCGACAAATCTGACATAGCCGACATAGGTTAAAAATTAGGGGCTTGGGCCCCGGAGCAATCCTGCCCTCAACGGGCTAACTTTGACATCCGATGGCGATAGAATGGGGAGCGATGTCTTTATAAAATGAGGTTAACGCGATATGACCCCTTCTTTAGCAAACTTTCTCTGGAGCCTGGTTTTAGGGGCTGCCATTGTGCTGATCCCCGCCACCGTCGGGTTAATTTTCATCAGCCAAAAAGACAAAATCACCCGTTCCTAGGTTTTTCCCTGGACAATTTAGATAGTGAAAACCTCCAGTCGGCCATAGTTTCCGAAGCTGGAGGCTCATTTTTAGTAGACCTGTTTTGATTAACTATGCCCCTGGCGATCGCCTAGATGGGAGTTCAGGGTAAGGGAACAAAGCAAAAATTCCCACCGCAAGACTAATCCAGGTAGCCCATCAGGGTGTTGGGATCATCAATCTCGTTGGAAGCTACGGGACGATTGCCAGCGGTGATTTCGCTGATGTGGAGATGGCTCAGGGCAATGGGGCGATTACCGGAAACGGTCATGGTACTGCTCACTTCCATGGTGCTGGCCCCCACTGGTCTGGTGGCTCCCATAGAACCATAAGTACTTACCACATGGATCTTGCTGGCTTCAATCGGTCGATTAGTGGGCATGCCCTTGGGGGTAGGCAGTAGATCAAGACCACCGATATGCTTGGGCTTCACCAAGGCGGACTCATCTTTGCTGGAACCGGCTCTAGGACGACGGCTCCGGTTAGCGGCAGTGGTTTTGCTGGCGGTTTCTTCGTTGGGGGTGGTGTTGGGCCCCTGCTGTTCCTCAGTCATGCTGTTTATCTCCTTAATATAAATATTCGATTAATTGATCAACAATAAAGCACTGTGCGAGACAGACAGGCCACCCACCGTGTTTTGTTAGCATTACTCTGCTTGTCTTCAAAGATACACCGCTGAATGGCCAGCCACGATAGTTATCTTTAATCAGCCCTATTATCCCAGACTATAGCTCCTTTGCCGCCATGACTTCTGACCTCTTTTCCCTCCATGCGCCCTTTCGTCCTACCGGAGATCAACCCACGGCGATCGCCAGTTTGATCGAGTCTTTGCAGGGAGAGCACAAGTTTCAAACCCTGCTGGGGGCAACGGGAACGGGGAAAACCTTCACCATGGCTTCGGTTATTGCGGAGTTGGGACGACCAACATTGGTATTAGCCCACAATAAAACCTTGGCGGCCCAATTATGTAATGAATTGCGGCAATTTTTTCCCGAAAACGCGGTTGAATACTTCATTAGTTATTACGACTATTACCAGCCAGAAGCCTATATTCCCGTCACCGATACCTATATCGAAAAAACGGCTTCTATCAACGATGAGATTGATATGTTGCGTCACTCCGCCACCCGTTCTCTGTTTGAACGACGGGATGTAATTGTGGTAGCTTCCATCAGTTGCATTTACGGTTTGGGTATTCCCAGCCAATATCTCAAAGCGGCCGTTCCTCTGCAAGTGGGTGCCGAATATGATCCCCGCCTAGTAATTCGGGATTTGGTCAATGTGCAATATAGCCGCAACGATGTGGAATTACAACGGGGACGATTTCGCCTCAAAGGAGATGTGTTGGAAATTGTGCCGGCCTATGAAGATCGGGTGATTCGCATCGAATTTTTTGGTGACGAAGTGGAAGCTCTACGGTTAATTGATCCGGTCAGCGGCGAAATTTTGCAAAGTTTAGACAGAATCAGCATTTATCCCGCCCGTCACTTTGTCACCCCAGAAGAAACCCTAGAAAAAGCCTGTCAGCAAATTCAAACGGAAATGGAACAACAGGTAGCTTTTTTAGAAAAAAATAATCTGTTGGTAGAAGCTCAAAGATTAAGTCAACGCACCCGTTATGACTTGGAAATGCTCCGAGAAGTGGGCTATTGCAACGGAGTAGAAAATTATTCCCGCTATCTAGCCGATCGCCAGGCGGGGGAACCACCGGAATGTTTAGTGGATTATTTTCCCGAAGATTGGTTATTAGTAATTGATGAATCCCATGTGACTATTCCCCAATTGCGGGGTATGTATAATGGCGACCAGGCCAGAAAAAAAGTTTTAATTGACCATGGCTTTCGTCTGCCCAGTGCGGCGGATAATCGCCCCCTAAAAGCAGAAGAATTTTGGCAAAAAGTTAAACAGTGTGTGTTTGTTTCTGCCACTCCGGGAGTTTGGGAAATAGAGCAATCGGAAGCAAGGGTAATTGAGCAGGTAATTCGCCCCACTGGAGTTCTTGATCCGGAAATTTTTGTCCGTCCCACCACCGGCCAGGTGGATGATTTATACGGGGAAATTCAAACCAGGGTAAAGCTGAAAGAACGGGTATTAATCACAACTTTAACTAAACGGATGGCGGAGGATTTAACCGATTATTTTTCTGAACGGGGCATCAAGGTTCAATATCTCCATTCCGAGATTCAATCTATTCAACGTATTGAGATTTTACAAGCTTTACGAGACGGGGAATTTGATGTGTTAATTGGGGTAAATTTATTGCGGGAAGGGTTAGATTTACCGGAAGTTTCCCTAGTAGCTATTATGGATGCAGATAAAGAAGGCTTTTTGCGGG
Organism: Synechocystis sp. PCC 6803 substr. PCC-P; assembly: GCF_000284455.1. Taxonomy (GTDB): domain Bacteria; phylum Cyanobacteriota; class Cyanobacteriia; order Cyanobacteriales; family Microcystaceae; genus Synechocystis. Next base: position 2,608,951 of record NC_017039.1, on the reverse strand, counting down.
CAGAGCGTTCTTTAATTCAAACCATTGGCCGGGCCGCCCGTCATATTCGGGGACAGGCGATTTTATATGCTGATAATTTCACCGACAGTATGCAAAAGGCAATCGCCGAAACGGAAAGGAGGCGGAAAATCCAACAAGAATATAACGAAAAGCACGGTATTACCCCTCAACCGATTAATAAACGGGCTAACAATGCCATTTTGCAATTTCTTGATATTTCCCGTCGTTTAAACAGTCAACAGTTGGAGGAAGTATATGAACAAGCCCAGGATTTACCCCTAGAAAAAATCCCCGATTTAATTCAACAATTGGAGGAAAAAATGCAAGAAGCGGCCAAAAAACAGGAATTTGAAGTAGCTGCCATCTACCGAGACCGCATTCAACATTTGCGTGATCGGCTTTTGGGCCACAAAAAGTAAATTGGCCGCGCCAAACGCTTTACGGCATCAATGGTTTGGAAACGGCGATCGCCAAAATGGTTGGCTTTTTTGGAACCTACTTCAGGGGCTTTAATATCATCATCATCCCAAAAGCAAGGAGATTCCTATCCGCCCAAACAACGACAATCTGGTGGACAATGGCTGGGTTAGCCATTCGGAGGATGCCAATTAAGCTGCCGGTAAAGTGACTGTTTCTAGCCAAAAGGATTCAATCCCTTGCACCATCTTGAATAAATCCTTCAAATTGCGGGATTTGGTTAAATAACAATTAACGTGGAGTTCGTAACTGGCAATCACATCATCCTCATTGTGGGAAGTGGTTAACACTACCACGGGAATTCTTTTTAGGTCCGGGTTTTGTTTGATTTCCGCCAACACTTCCCGGCCATCCTTTTTAGGAAGATTTAAATCCAGCAAAATTAGGTTGGGGCGAGGGGAATTTTCGTATTCTCCCTGTTGCTGTAAAAAGGCCATGGCCGCCAAACCATCCCGGAGAATGATCAGTTCGTGGTCGATGGTGCTGGTTTTCAACACCTCCTGGACAAGGCGGCTGTCGGCTTTGCTATCTTCCACCAGCAAAATGACCTTGGGGGGATTAGATTCGTCGGACATGGTTCAATACCTTTTTAGTTGCCAATGGGGATGGAGAAGTAGAATGTGGAGCCCTCCCCTGGGTTGGACTCTAGCCAAATTTGCCCTTGGTGGCCTTCGATGATTTTTTTGCAAATGGCTAGCCCCATGCCGGTGCCTTTATATTCATCCCTGGTGTGGAGTCGTTGGAAAATGACAAAAATCCGCTCGAAGAATTGGGGGTCAATGCCAATGCCGTTGTCTTGGACCGCAAACACCCAGGCATCCTCCTGGCGATCGCCCCAGATTTTAATTTTGGGTGACTTGTCCCCGGCAAACTTGATGCCATTGGCGATCAGGTTCTGGAATACCTGCATGAGCTGAATTTGATCCGCCATTACTGCGGGCATGGAACCCACTTCAATTTCTGCTCCACTTTCTTCAATCCGTTGCTTCAGGTTAGCCAGAGCTTTGTCCACCACTTCTTGCACATCGGTGAAAGTTAGTTGGGCATACTGGGTATCTACCTTGGCGTAGGTCAAAATATCATCAATCAAAGTCTGCATCAGGGAAACCCCTGTCACAGCAAAATCGATGAAGTCTTTGGCATCTTCGTCTAGAGCTTCGCTGTAGCGCATTTCTAGCAGTTGTACATAATTGCTCACTTGGTTGAGCGGTTCCTGTAAATCATGGGAAGCAATGTAGGCAAATTTCTTTAAATCAGCGTTGGAGCGTTCCAAGTTGCGGGCTAACTGGGCCAATTCTTCTGCCTGGCGCAAAATGAGGTTGACGATCGCCTTTTTCAGGGCCAGGGCACTTTGGATTTCCACCGATTGCCAGGGCAAAGATTGGAGTCGGACAATTTCTTTCCAGAGGTCAAAGGATTGGCGGGGATGGAGCTCGATTTTACCGTCTTCCTGGGTAGCTTCGTAAGCATGATTTGGGTCACCGCCCCAATTAACCGTTTGCAACACTTCAGGGCGAAACCAGAGCAAAAAGTTGTGACGGGCAATGGGAATGGCCAATAAGCCACTGGCCACGGATTTAAAATTCACTGCATCAGGATAAATTTGTGAGAGGGAAGAGGTGAAGAAAACGTCTTGCACTTCCCGATTCTCCAACCATTGCAGTAAATATTGCACTGCTTTCTCGTCCGGGGTTTCCCCTACTAAAATCAATTTTTCCCCAAAGCAAATGGCCGCCCCCTGGGAGCCCGTTAATCCCAACAGGCGATCGGGATGATTAGTTAATCCTTCGACAAAATCCGCCGCCGTGGTCATTTTGTCCAATAAAACCGCTTCATGCTCCGCCAACTGCACCCGGTAATCGAAGGTTTCCGTATCTTCCTGGGCGGAAATGTTGCTAAACACCACCCGACCAAAAAATTCGCAGGCTTTACGCAGTTCAAAGGGAATTACTTTGGGGGTTTGATGGTGGCAGGCAATGAGCCCCCAGAGATGGCCGTCCTTAATTAGGGAAATGGTTAAAGACGCTCCTACCCCCATATTTTTCAGATAGGTCAAGTGGCAATGGTACGCACTGCGCAGAATGGATTCTGTTAAATCCACCGCTCGGTTGGTGCTGGGGTTAACCGCTGGGGTCAGGGGCACCGCCACACCATAAACATCGGGAATTACTCGAATGGGGTTGTGGATAAATAGCCGACGGGCGGGTTGGGGAATATCCGATTCGGGATAGTGCAGGCCCAAATAGGGTTCCATATCATCCCGTTTATCTTCGGCAATGACATCACCGTGGTTATTTTCATCAAAGCGGTATAGCATCACCCGGTCAAAGCCAGTCATACGGCGGACTTCTTCGACAATAACATCGTAGAAATCCCGTAGATTAGCTTGTTGGCGCAACCGATTCAGGGCAGCGTTGGCCATGTGATAAAAACCGAGGAAGGGCAGATTATCGGAAGTGTAGGCTGGCTCTAGTTCACATACCAATAAACCGTCACTGTTGCGATGAAAAACCCCGTCAAAAATGACAAAGTCGTCCCCCATGACCCGCGCCCAAAGTTTACTGGGGTTGAGGCTGCTGATTTGTCCGGCCGTTAGGCGACTCTGGATGGGATCAATCTGAAAGCTATCAAACACTTCCCCTAGGGTTCTGCCCAACAAATCCTCTGGCGATCGCCCTAAAATGCCGGTGCAGTTGGCGCTAATTTGGCTGATGGTGAGGTCTGGTTCCTGCAGGACCACCACTAAACCGTGGGGCTGAATCAGGTGGGCGGTGTGGATGGCGAGGGTTTCTAGCTGACGGAGGGATTGGTCGCTGAGTTGTACGGTGGTGGCCATGGGTTTTTCCCTTAACTGTCTATGGGGAGAGGCTGATACCAATCACGACCGAGGCCGCAAATTTGGCTTTAAACTGGTTAGCAATAATGGCGGACTGGCCAACAACTCCATCTCCGTCCCTGGAGCGATAACGGCCAAATATTCTGGGTGCTTTCATCCTAACGAAGCTTTTTTATTTCCAAACCGCAACGTTACACAACGAAACTCTTTTGCAATTTTTCTTAATGATTAGCCAGATTATCCACCCTGGCTGACTGTCCCTTGGCGATCGCCATTTTGACTAAATTTGGGCTTTGATTGTTTAATTATTTGTAACTGTCAATCCGGCGATTGGCTACCTCTAACCTCCAAAACCCCTAGCCTTTCCTTTTTGTTACTTGGGTGGGTGTCCGTCAAACAAACTGTCCGAAATAAATCCATCTTTGCGGGTGGGCTTTGCCCCCTATAATTTTCGATGACTAGCGACGATGCCGCGGCCGGTTTAGTAAGGGTTCTCGATGCTGCCCAGGGAGCTTTCCTTGCCCTCGATTCCTATGGCGGTAATGATCGGAGTCGGGCGGTGTTGGCCATGGCGGAGGCGTTGGAACGTTCCTTTGCCCAAATTTTGGAAGCCAATACCTTGGACTTGGTGGTGAGTCGGGAAATGTCCGTGGCGGATTGTCTCTGTGAATGGCTCAAGCTCACCCCGGAAAGGTTGCAAAACACAGTGACTATCCTGAAGCGTTTGGCTTCCCTGCCGGATCCCCTCCAGCGAGTTATGGCTTCCCCCTACCAATTTAACCTGGCCCAGACCTATTGCCAGTTAATGCCCTTGGGGGTGGTGGCCCTGGTCTATGAATCCTTTCCTGAATTGGCAGCGATCGCCGCGGGCTTTTGCCTGAAAACGGGGAACAGTCTAGTTCTAAGAAGTTGCGGTGCTTCGAGCCATTCCACGGCGGCTATTTGCGAAATATTGCGGGAAGGTTTACTGGATGCGGATTTACCAGTGGATAGCGTTAGCCATATTCCCAGCGAAACCTCACCCAATGTGCAGGACTTGGTAGGCAATGCCAGCCAGCTCAATTTGGTTATTCCCTATGGCCGCCCCAGTTTTGTGGAACAAATTAGCCAACAATGCACTCCCCCGGTCTTGAAGGCCGCCATGGGCAACTGTTACCTCTACTGGTCTAGTAAAGGGGACTTGGAAATGGTGCGCCAGATGATCATTGACAGCCATGTGGGCCATCCAGATCCGGTCAATGCCATTGAAAAAGTTTTGGTTAGTCCGGGGCAAAATCCAGCGCCCTTGGTACGCCTATTGAACAACTTGCAGGCCAAGGGCTTTAAGCTCCGGGGGGACGCTGAACTCTGTGAGCAATTTCCCGACCATCTCACCCTAGCTAAGGAGAATGAATGGGGTAAAGCTTACCTGGACAGGACAGTGGCCTTTCGCACTACCCAAAACCTGAAAACGGCGATCGCCTGGATCAATAGCCATAGCAGTGGCCACGGGGACTGTATTGCCACGGATTCCTACCAGGAAAGTCGCCAATTTTCCATGGGGGTGGACAGCGCCCTGGTTTATGTGAATATTCCGCCCTATTTTTGTCGTAATCCCCGCCATGGGGAATCATTATTTTTGGGAGTATCGAGCCAAAAGGGTCAAAGGCGCGGCTTAATTGGGCTAGAAGCATTTATGACCCCCAAGCAAATTGTCCAGGGAGAAAGTCGCAGTTGAGCATTTTTTGAGCCATTACCCATGTCCCATTTAAATTCTCTGGCATTACTGACTCTAAAAGTATTACTTCCCTCATTCTTAATCTCCTGGGGCATTAAATTTATTGTGCCTGCCTTTGCTCCCCCACCGGAGTTGCCCTGGGTCTTACTATTGGTGTTCACTCCAGTGCTGGCGATCGCCGTTTGGTTAGGGCTACAGGAATGGCAGGGGAGGAAAATACCATGACCTTTGCCCAATGGTCTGGTTTTATTAGTCTCCTTTTGATGGGGGCAGTCCTGTGGCAGATCCGCCAATTATTGCTACTGCTGTTTGCTGCGGTGGTGCTGGCCAACGGTTTCAACCATCTTTCCCAATGGTTCCAGCGACGGGGCGTCAAAAAACAATTATCCATTCCCCTAGCGGTCATCATTCTACTGTTGGCCCTAGTAATAGTAGTGGCTCTGATCATTCCCCCCTTTGTGGACCAATTCCAGCAACTCCTGACCCTGGTGCCCGCCAGCATTGATGGCACTCTACAATGGCTCCGGAAAATAGCCAGGGCGATCGACCCAGAATTAACCCCCCTCCTGCCCAACTGGCAACAAATTACCGGGCAGATTAGGCCCATTTTGCAAAAATTAGCCGGCAACGGTTTAGGCCTGTTTTACAGCACCCTAGGGTTACCCCTCACCCTTTTACTGTTGATTGTGCTTAGTTTGATGTTTTTGGCTAATCCCAGGGCTTACCGTCAGGGTTTCATCCGTTGTTTCCCCGCTTTTTATCGAGCACGGGTTGATGTAATTCTGAAGGAATCGGAAATCTTGCTAGAAGATTGGCTCCGGTTGGTGGTAGTCAGTGCTGTGGTGGTCACCGCTGCCACTTGGTTCGGTTTAGTTTTACTTCAGGTGCGGCTTCCCCTGGCCCTAGCCCTTGTGGCCGGTATTTTTGTCGTCATTCCCAACATTGGCCCCCTGATTAGTCTAGTCCCCGCCATGGCGATCGCCCTGTTGGATAATGCCTGGAAACCCCTATTGGTGATGGTACTCTATGGACTGATTAATTATTTTGAATTCCATTGGATCACCCTCCATTGCATGGGCAAACCCCAGCCAATTTTGCGGGGAGTTTTACTGTTAGCCCAGGTCTTTTTTGTGAGTGTGTTTGGACTTTTTGGACTGTGGTTGGCGGTGCCCCTAACCCTAGTGGGACAAGTGTTAGTGCAAGAAATACTAATAAAAGATATTCTTGACCGTTGGCAAAGCTCGGAAGACGCTGGAGAAGAAAAACCAACACAAACCTCCCCTGCATTACCAAAATCCTAGAGAGGGGGCCACAGTAGGTTTAACTGACGGATAAGTCGGCCTGAAGGTGAGAATAATCCTCCTGTAAACTCCCACGAAGTCCACATCGACTAGATCTAAATTGAATCAGTCAGGAAATGCTAAATATTAACTTCCAAAGAAGTTTCGCAGTTTTTAACTCTATGCTTGTTCAAAAAATGCCACCCTTCCGTGGTTAGGGAAAGGGAAAGTGAAACCTCCCCCATTTCCCCAGACAGATCTACGCTTTCCTAGAATAATACTCAATTACAAGCAATTCATTGATCTGCAACGCCACCCACTCGCGGTCAATAACACTGTTGACCTTGCCAGTAAACGTATTTTTATCGAACTCCAAATGGGAAGGCACATTGGCCAAACCCGGAAATTCCATATTGGTTTCCACCAATTTACGGGAACGATCCCGATCACGGACACTGACAATATCCCCGGGGCGGCACTGGTAGCTAGGAATATCTACTACTTGGCCATTAACGGTGATGTGGCCGTGGCAGACTAACTGCCGAGCCCCCGGAATGGTGCCAGCCATGCCCAAACGGAACACAGTGTTGTCCAAGCGCATTTCCAGCAGTTCTAACAGAGCTTGTCCGGTGGAACCCGTAGCCCGACGGGCTTTTTTCACATAACGGACCAATTGCTTTTCCGTAATGCCGTAGTTCAACCGTAGTTTCTGTTTTTCTTCTAGCCGAATGGCATACTCAGAACGTTTGCGACGGGCTTGGCCATGTTGGCCGGGGGGGTAGGCACGGCGAGGGGATTTGCGGCTTAAACCGGGTAATTCCCCAAGGCGGCGGACGATCCGCAGACGAGGTCCTCTATAACGAGACATCTTAGTTGGTCATCTCCTAATTAATAATTCCCAAACGTCCCATTATACCCCATTGTCCAAGCAAAACCTAGAGATTATTAGATAAGGTAGCCACTGGATTAGCTTAAATCATTAACTTTGCATTGTAAAAACAAGGCATACAAATACAATACACATCTCAATAGTCAATGTTGTTCTAGTGGGTCGATTATCCTCTCCCACTTTGAATTGAATGAAGAGTTCATACCACTTTCAATATCCTCTATCACTTTGTTGTCATTGTTTCGTTCTTTTTGAGTTTGGTTATCTGCATAGTTTTCTTCTATGCTGCGACGTATGTATTCTCCATCTACTTTTTTTCCCTTCACCTGTTTTTTCACTTTCTGTTTGACACAATATGCAACATTGGCAATAATTAAGCCGAGGTCAATACTCCCGTCATTTATTATACTCTTTACACCTCCTTCAATTGACTCTTCTCCAAAATTTTCTGCTATATATTCAAGTATTGCTTCTCTGTTGATTGAATCTTGAATCTCTTCTTTTTTGTTATTTATGTAATTGACTACCTGGTTGAGATGAGTTTTCAGTTCATCTATTTTTTTATAGTGTGAATTGTAATAATTAATTAAATTGTTGGTACGGCACTTTTCCGCCAGTAGTTCCTCTAATTCATCGTCTCCAGTAAATTGTCTCCTCTGCAAAAAAGTGGTTATTTCATCATACTCCTGCCAATTTTCTAAAAATTGAATGTGCTGGATAGCTTCAACCTCATTAGAATCTTCTATTATTTTTCTGATAGCTTCTTGTTCTGCGCGTGGACAACAAATATATCTTATATCGACATAATCAAACTCTAGAGAATCTCCTCGTGTACATCGCCATTCTCTTTCCCATGTATAGCCCCGTAAGTCTGCATTTTCAAATAGAGGGGAAATTTGTGCTATCAAAAGTTCCATTTCCTTCTTCATTTCATTGGTTGATTTTTGGCTACCATCTACTCTTTTTTTAAGATCTTTGACGTAACTAAACAAAGATTCGTCAAGATAAACAGTAGGATAAACACCTTTATGAACCATTGTCTCTTTGCTAAATCCTAAGCCATACTCTAAGTTGATTCTATCTTTTCTGTCACTCCATCTATATCTAAAAAAATCTAATGCGAAGGGTGGGCTTTCAGTAAAACAAACCATTTTATATGGATGCTTCTCTTTATTTGCACCACGAGGGATATTCAATATTAATTTTTGTTGTTCTAGAATATTTATTAGGCTGTCTTTTGTTGTCAAATGAAATAAATAGGGGGACATGTCCGGTTTTTCACCGGGAGTCAAGTCAAATGTCCGAGTTCTATTTTTGGGGATCTTGTTTGACATTGTGCTAGGCACCACCGATTTGAAGTTAGAAAAAAGTAGTTTAGACTTAAATTTTCTAGGAATCGCCCAAATAGGCTTCCAGAACCCTAGGGTCAGATTGAATTTGCTCGGGAGTGCCATCGGCTAAGTTTCTCCCTTCCGCCAATACCCAAACGTGATGACAGAGGGTCATGATCACGTCCATATTGTGTTCAATCACTAAAAAAGTGATGCCCTGGCGGTTCCAGTTGACAATATGTTCACAAATTTGCCCAATCAGGGTGGGGTTAACTCCAGCGGCGGGTTCATCTAGCAGAATTAGTTTCGGATTGCTCATCAAGGCCCGGGCCATTTCCAATAACTTCCGTTGCCCCCCCGATAACGCTCCGGCATAATCCTGGGCTTTAGCCCCTAGGCCCACCGACTCCAACATGGCCATGGCTTTTTCCCGATTGGCCCTTTCTTCCTTCTGGACCCGTCGAAAATTAATTAGTCGGGGCAAAAACTTTTCCCCAGTCTGATGTTGATCCGCCAGCAACATATTTTCCAACACCGTCAGGCGGGAGAGCACTTTGGCCACCTGAAAAGTCCGCACAGAACCCCGTAGGGCAATTTGGTGGGGGGCTAGCTGGCCAATGGAATCACCATTGAAAAGCACTTCCCCTTGGTCAGGACGAATGAAGTTGGAGAGTAGATTAAATAGGGTGGTTTTGCCAGCACCGTTGGGGCCAATTAACCCGGTGATGCTACCTTCTTTGACTACAATATCGGCGTGGTCCACTGCCCGCAGACCGCCAAAGCTTTTGGATAGTCCCTGGGCGAGGAGTAGGGAACTTTCTGGACTACCGAGGTTTTCTGCCGGCGTGATGCGATCGCTCATGGAAACTGTGTCAATTACCGCTCAATTACTTTGATTTAGGCGAAGCTAATGGTGCTCCGGTTCCCGTTGATGAAATCCCAACCGCTTTGGGGCTTTTTGCCTGGGGGTTGAACTTGTTCCAATAATAGGTGGCCGTTGCCGGTTTCCAAAACAGGTCCCCAATTTTTGATGGTGCCGATTATATTGCCTGGTTCCCCCGCTTCTAATGAGTAATTTAGGTAGGCGGTGGCTAAATCTTGATACTTTTCCGGCAAGAGGGGAAAAAATTCAGCTCCAAGGGGAACAGTGCTAATTATTTTCAAAATCTGCTCTCCCCAAGCTGTGTGGCACGCCGGTGCAAAACCCCGCACTTGGTTATGGATTTCCAGGGCACTCCGGTGCCAATTAATGACAAAATCCCCTTTTTTCAGCAGTGGGGCATAGGTGGCTTCCGTTTCAGTTTGGGGAATGGGTTGCAGTTGGCCTGCATCTAAATCCTTTAGGGTTTGCACTAACAATTCCGCCCCCGACCTAGCCAATCGATCGCCGATCGCCGTTAGGTTATCCATTAAGCCAATGGGGGTAGTAGTTTTCAGCAGCATGGCCCCGGTGTCCATGCCTTCGTCCATCAGCATAGTGGTGACTCCGGTTTCCGTTTCTCCGTTGGCGATCGCCCATTGCAGGGGAGCAGCCCCACGATATTTGGGTAAGAGGGATCCATGGACATTGACACATCCCAGCCGGGGCATGACCAAAATTTCTGGGGAAAGTAGCTGCCCATAGGCCACCACCACAAAGAAATCCGCTTGGCAATTTTTTAACTTAGCTAAGGTTTCTTGGCATCGTTTGACCCGTTCCGGTTGCCACACAGGAATACCGGCTTGTACTGCGACTTCTTTAACTGGGGAAGGGATTAACTTACTCCCCCTACCCCGACGGCGATCGGGCTGGCTCACCACCGCCAACACATCAATATCCGGGTGCCCCAAAAGAGCTTCCAGGGTAGGAACAGCAAAATCTGGTGTACCAAAGAAAACAGTTTTCATCACAAAATATCTAGAAAGTCTGCCCAGTTCATTACACCTTTAACTACCATGGTCTTAATTACCCTTAACAATGTAAAGAATTGTGAGAAACGGCATCTCTGCATTAATCCTTCTAGTGAATTAAAAGTACAATTCGGGCCGATAGTTAAGCAAATTACAACCAAGTACAGTCGTAGTTCATCGGACTAAATCTACCCTTTTTGAGGATATACCCCAATGGTTACCGAACAAGACCGTGAGTACATGCGCCAGGCGATCGCCATTATGAGGGATGCGGGGGTGGTCAACAAGACCGGCGGTCCCTTTGGCGTCGTGATTGTCAAAGACGGAGAAGTGATTGGGGCGGCCGGGAACAGTGTGATCCAAGATAATGATCCCTCTGCCCATGCGGAAGTCAATGCCATCCGGGAAGCTTGTAAAACCGTGGGTAGCTGGAACCTGGAAGGGGCGGTGATGTACAGCAGTTGTGAATGTTGCCCCATGTGCTACGCCACCAGCTATTGGGCCAGGATTGACAAAATTTACTACGCCGCTGGTTGGAGCGATTTTGAAGATCTCTTTGACGACAGTAACATCAGTAAAGACTTGGAAAAACCTTACCCCGAAAGACTGCTGGCACCGGAGCAAATTTTACAGGAAGAAGCCCAAGTAGTTTGGCAGGAATTTCGTCAGTTACCGGACGGTGCCCGCTATTAAATTGGTACAAATCTTACCAAAAATGTAGCGTTATTTTTTAGGCCAATTGTTGGAAAATTACCCGGAAAAATTGCAGTAGTAAAAGCAGGGCAAGAATAATGGTTACTAAAGCCAGTGCTTGCTCTTTTTTTGTGCCTTGACCTTCTAGCCAGCGTTGATAAATGCCACTGACCCAAGGTACCGCAAACCAACCCGTGATAGAGACGCTACAAAAATTACCAAATAGCATCCAGGTGGGAAAGTCGATAAAATCCGGTTTACGGAATAATAGGTTAAAGCCCATCACAGTGGGATAAAGCACCAACAACACCAAAAGATTGATTTTCCACACAGGGGAAGGTTTGCTCAACTTGCGTTTTAGCCAACGACTGTAACCTTCCGTATTAACTTTACCTTCAAACTGATAACCAGCATTTTCTTCTAGGTAAATTAGTTGCCTTCTTTCCGGGCTATCTATCCAGCCCATAAAGTTTTCCAGTGTATCAAAACGGATTACAGTCTCCGCTACAAAAATATCCCCTTCAGATCTTAATTCCGTGGATTCACTGCTAATATAACCAGGATATTTTGTTACTAATATTTTTAACTGTTCTTGGCATTCCAGAAAAATTTCGTGGTGGTCCGGGGTGACCCGATGGGCAAAATGATACTCAAAATACTCATCGGCGGCCTGGTCTGGAGTTGGTGGGGAAGTCATGGGCAATGGGAATGGGGACGCGGGGTCAGTATATCGGCGATCGCCTAGTCAACAAAACCCGATATTCTACTAAAAGACTAAACACATCGTTTTCCAACGCTAGAGCTGGGTGGGCCAATGCAATTCGCCAAAATTTTAATTGCCAATCGGGGAGAGATCGCCCTACGCATCATTCACAGTTGCGAAGAATTGGGCATTCCCACCGTGGCAGTCCACTCCACCATCGATCGCCATGCCCTCCACGTGCAACTAGCCAACGAGAGTGTGTGCATTGGGCCACCCCCCAGCAATAAAAGCTATCTCAACATTCCCAATATCATTGCCGCCGCCCTCACCCGCAACGCCACTGCCATTCACCCTGGTTACGGATTTTTAGCGGAAAATGCCCGCTTTGCTGAAATTTGTGCCGACCATCAAATTACTTTCATCGGCCCCAGCCCTGAAGCCATCACCGCCATGGGGGATAAATCCACCGCCAAGAAAACCATGCAAAAGTCCGGTGTGCCCTGTGTGCCTGGCAGTCCGGGCTTGATTGAGTCGGAAGCAACGGCCCTAAAAATTGCAGCGGAAATTGGTTACCCGGTAATTATTAAAGCCACAGCTGGGGGCGGCGGTAGGGGGATGCGCCTCGTCCAGGAAGAAAAGGATTTTCTCAAACTGTTCCATGCGGCCCAGGGGGAAGCAGGGGCGGCCTTTGGCAATCCAGGGGTTTACCTGGAAAAATTCATTGAAAAACCCCGCCATATTGAGTTCCAAATTTTGGCCGATAGCCACGGTAACGTAGTGCACCTGGGGGAAAGGGATTGTTCCATCCAACGGCGACATCAAAAGTTACTCGAAGAAGCCCCTAGTCCCTTTTTGACTCCCCACTTGCGGAAAAAAATGGGGGAGGCGGCGGTGAAAGCGGCCAAATCCATTAACTACGTCGGAGCCGGCACAGTGGAATTTTTGGTGGATGGTAACGGTAATTTCTACTTTATGGAAATGAACACCCGCATTCAGGTGGAGCATCCGGTTACAGAAATGATTACCGGCTATGACTTGATTTCGGAACAAATCCGCATTGCCATGGGAGAAAAACTCCGCTTCCGCCAGTCCGACGTGGAAATTCGTGGCCATGCCATTGAATGCCGCATTAATGCTGAAGATCCCAAACAAAATTTTCGCCCCCACCCCGGCAAAATCAGTGCTTATCTCCCCCCCGGTGGCCCCGGAGTCCGCATTGATTCCCACGTTTACACCGACTATGAAATCCCTCCCTACTACGATTCCCTGATCGGCAAATTAATTGTTTGGGCTGGCGATCGCCCTTCGGCCATCAAGAGAATGCAGAGAGCCTTGCGGGAATGCGCCATCACTGGAGTACCCACCACATTGGAATTTCACCAGCGCATACTACAAACCCCAGCTTTTCTGGCCGGGGATGTGTACACCAATTTCATCGAAGAGCATTTAACACCCTAGTGCTAAACCAGGGCTGCCATGGAAACCTTGCCGGCAATTTGTTTGGCGATCGCCGTGAGGGCTTTGGCCGAGGCTGATTCGGGCTGGGAAACCACAATGGGAACGCCTTTGTCTCCCCCCTCCCGTAGGCCAATTTCCAACGGGACACAGCCCAATAGGGGTACATTCAATTCCTTGGAAGCTTTTTCGCCGCCGCCGGAACCGAAGAGATCATATTGGCGATCCGGCAGATCCGGAGGAATAAAGTAGCTCATATTTTCCACAATGCCCAACACGTTTACCCCCATTTGTTGGAACATTTTCAAACCCCGGCGGGCATCCAACAAAGAGACAGTTTGGGGGGTGGTGACAATGACTGCACCGGCCATGGGCACCGATTGAGTTAGGGTAAGCTGGGCATCGCCGGTACCGGGGGGCATATCCACGATCAGGTAATCCAAGGCTCCCCAATTAACTTGGTAGAGGAACTGACGGATAATGCCGTTCAACATGGGGCCCCGCCAAATTACTGGTTGGTCTGGATCAATTAAAAAGCCCATGGAAACCATTTTGATGCCATGGTTAAACACTGGCTCCAGCACTTCCCCCTGGGGGCTATTTTGCACCTGTACCGCCGCACCGCTTAGACCTAACATGGTGGGGGCATTGGGACCATAAATGTCTGCATCCAATAGTCCCACCGCCGCTCCAGTTTGGGCCAGGGCCACGGCCACATTCACCGCCACAGTGCTTTTCCCCACTCCCCCTTTGCCGCTGGAGATGGCAATGATATTTTTCACTTGTCCCACCGATTGGCGATCGGGCAAGGATTTTTGCTGGGGGGTTTCCGCCGTCACCTTTACTTCCACCTTTTCCACCCCCGGCAAAGTTTTCACCGCCTTTTCGCAATCCTCCACAATGAATTCCCGCAAAGGACAGGCCGGTGTGGTCAACACCAGGGTGAAACTAACAGTGCCCCCGGCGATCGCCACATCCCGGATCATGTTCAGTTCCACTAAGCTTTTTTGTAGTTCGGGGTCTTGAACGGGACGGAGTACAGTTAAAACGGCATCGGTGGTTAGCATAGTGGCAAATGATGACAAAAATTGGGAGAATTCTCTTGGGGATTACAGTCCACCCCTTGATCTTAAAGGTTTTTGGGCAGGTTCCAGCGGTTTACCCCCCAGGAATAGTTAAGCTTTACCATTGGGCAGGGTCTCAGCAAAGAGAAGAAAATTCCCCCCAAACCTAAGCATTGTGTCAGAGTGGAAAGAGACATAGAGCAAACCCTATCCGTTTTCCTCCATGACCCCCAGCCTATTGCCTCCCCGCCTCAATCTGCCCCATGTTGAAGTGTTGCCTAATGGTTTGACCATTATTGCGGAGCAGATGCCGGTGGAAGCCATATCTTTTCAGCTCTGGTTGAGGGTGGGTTCTCGCTGGGAGGGAGATGAAATTAACGGTACTGCTCACTTTTTAGAACATATGGTGTTTAAAGGTACTCCCCGCCTGGCCATGGGGGAATTTGAGCGGGCCATTGAATCAAGGGGGGCGGGCACCAATGCGGCCACCAGCCAGGATTACACCCAGTTTTACTTCACCTCTGCGCCCCAGGATTTTGAGCATTTGGCCCCTTTACAGCTGGATGTGGTGCTCAATCCCACCATTGCCGATGGACCCTTTGAACGGGAACGGTTAGTGGTGCTAGAGGAAATTCGGCGATCGCAGGATGATCCCCAGCGACGCATTTTTCAGCAGGTGGTGCAGTTGGCTTTTCCCGGCACTCCCTATGCTCGCCCTGTTTTGGGACGGCGGGAAATTATCGAAAATCTCCAAGCTCAACAAATGCGGGATTTCCACGCCCATTGGTACCAGCCCCCAGCCATGACAGTGACGGTGGTGGGCAATCAGTCCGTTGGTAATTTGGTGGAAACTGTAGCCCGCAGTTTTGCCGATTGTTACCGGGTCAAATCCCCTTCCCAAACCCTAATGCCCCCGCTGGTTAATATTCCGCCGCCTTTCACTAAGGTAGAAACGACCACGGTGGTGGATGACAGTTTGCAACAGGCCCGTCTAATTTTGCTCTGGCGATCGCCAGGGTTAGACCAGTTTGAGAAAACTTTGCCCCTGGGGGTCTTAGCGGTGATTTTGGGTCGGGGAAGAGTGTCGCGTTTGTTTAGGGAATTGCGGGAAGAAAAGGGTTTAGTGACGGCGATCGGTGCCAGTAATTCCACCCAGGCTACCCAGGGTATGTTCTACATTTCGGCCCAGTTACCAGCGGAAAATATTCCCATGGTAGAGCAATACATCCTAGACCATATTGAGCGACTACAAAATGAACCCATTCCAGAAAAGGATTTAGAACGCATCCGCACCCAAGTGGCCAATCGTTTTATTTTCGGTAATGAACGCCCCGGCGATCGGGCTAATTTATATGGTTATTACTACGCCCAAATTGGCGATTTAGAACCGGCCTTGACCTACCCCGTGCAAATTCAAGCTTTAACGGCCGCAGATCTACAAAAATCAGCCCAAACTTACCTGTCCCCCACTGCCTACGGCAAGGTTATTGCTTTACCAGCAGAGGATTGATCGAGGTTAATAACCATGGCCCACCGAGGTAACAAAGCCCATCTGCCCAGCAAAATTTGTCCCGTTTGCCAGCGTCCCTTCACCTGGCGGAAAAAATGGGCCAATTGTTGGGACGAAGTTAAATATTGCTCTGACCGTTGTCGTCGTTCCCGCATAGGTAGCCCGTAAATAACCAATCGGGCCCGATTGCCTGGCAATGGAGATCAGTTAAATTCAACGCTTGGGTCATTTGTTGAAAACCCAGTTCCCCCACCGGAGTCGGGGCTGCAACCCCACCAATAATTTTCGGGGCCAGAAAAGCATGGACTTTTTGCACTGTCCCCATGGCGATCGCCTCAGCAGCGAGAATACCGCCACATTCCCACAACACCTGCAAACAGTTCCGTTGATATAACTCTTCCATCACCGCCAAGGGAGTTAATTGCTCCAACACTAGGGTTTCTACCTCTAATTTTTCTAGATGGCTAAGCGTATTTCGATCACAGGTTTTTTCCGTAATAACCAAAGTTTTAGCTACATCTTGATCCCACAATTGAGCCTCTATGGGTAAATCTAAACTACGACTCAACACCACGCGCAAAGGATTCACCTCGCCCACCCCATGATTCGTTAACAAAGGATTATCCCGCCGCACCGTATTCCCCCCAATAATCACCGCCTGACATTGACTGCGTAATTGATGAACCCAATGACGAGCCGAGCTACTAGTCACCCAACTGCTATGGGCCTGGGCAGTGGCAATTTTGCCGTCCAAAGTCATGGCGTATTTGAAAATGCCAAAGGGTCGTTGATGCTTGATGCGAAAGCAAAAAGCCTCATTCAGTCGCTGACAAGCTTCCTCTTCCACCCCCACCTTCACCTCAATGCCGGCCTGTCTCAATCGACTAATACCTTTACCCGCCACCAAAGGATTGGGGTCCACCATGCCCACCACCACCTTGGCGATCCCCGCTTGAATAATTGCTTCTGTACAAGGGGGAGTACGACCTTGATGGTTACAGGGCTCCAAATTGACGTATAGAGTCGCTCCCTTGGCCCGATCGCCAGCTTCCCAGAGGGCAAAAATTTCCCCATGGGGCTGCCCCGCTTGGGGATGGAAACCTTGGCCGACAATCTCGTCTCCCTGGACAATGACCGACCCCACCAGGGGATTGGGGGCTGTTTTGCCGATCGCCGTTTTTGCCAGGGTTAGGCAACGACGCATATGGGTTTGGTCTGAGATCATGGCAGGGTAGGGAAATGGAATCTAGTCAAATCTACTGGATTTTTAGCAACGGATTACCCAGCAATTCCCGACTGTGAGTAATGAATATTAACCAGAATTTTGCCCTGACCCCTTCTGGAAAATTACCGATAAATTGTTAGCAGGCATGGGAATTATTGCTTGATTGTGTAAATTTCTCTTTCCCGCTTCCCCAATCACATCTTCCAACTGCCTCAAACCCCAAGCTGGGTTACGACTTTGCAACGATTGATCAAACGCTTCATTGCTAGGAGCCGTTGGTACTCCCTTTTGGCGGTAAGGGCCGTAGAGATAGAGGATGCCCCCCTCCGGCAAAATGCGTTCTGCCCCAGTTAGTAACCCTAAGCAGGATTCCCAGGGGGAAATATGAATCAAGTTGATGGCCACAATACTAGTAACGGGTTCCCGTAATATTTCTCGCTCCACTGGCCAAACCTGGTCATTAACGTCCAAATCCAAAGGTGACTGAAAATTGGCCAATGCTTGATGGTCTCGCCAGGCCATGATACTTTCCCGGCAAAGGGGGTCTGGGTCAGACGTAATCCACCAACGGGGGGAAAATAGGGGCGCAAAAAAGCAAGCATGTTCCCCGGTGCCACTGGCAATTTCTAAAATACTGCCTTGGGAGGGGAGATACTCCTGCAAAACAGCGGCGATCGTCTCTCGGTTGCGTTGGGTAGCGGGAGCATACTGACGGCGATCGGTCATGGTGAAAACAGCAAAAACTTTATGGTAAGCAGTAGTTGGAGAGAAAGAAGAGAAATCAACTACTAACCCATTATGGTGGCATTTTTCGGGATCTCCTGACCCACCCAAGGACGAAATAGGGTCAGAGTAGGGGAGCAAACTGGAGACAACACCAACAATTGCAAATTGGTTAATTGTTACCGTTAAAAATTTTCAATAATCAATAATTCAATGTGGCAACTTCAGTAAAGTTCATACTTCAACAGAGTGCAGGGTAGACCGCCATTGTTAACGGGAAAACGGGCAGAGGTTCTTAAGCCAATGCGTTTGGTCAAAGCCTTGTTTCCACTGAAAACGAAGGCTGTCCAACCCCTAAATCTTTGCTTGAGCACATCCCCTATTTGTTGATAAAAATCCCCCAATGCTTCCTCTTGGCCAATGCGCTTACCGTAGGGAGGATTACAAATTAGCACTCCTTCGGCGGCCGGTGGTTCAATGTCGGCAAAATTCAATTTTTGCCAATGGATTTTTCCTCCCAACTGACATTGTTGGGCATTGCTCTTAGCCGCCTGAATTACCTCCCGATCGCCGTCACTGCCCCACAGGGGAGCTTGGAGGGTATCCCTTTCCCCGGCCTTGGCTGTTTGCAGGAGGGAATGCCAGAGGTCTTGGTCGAAATCGGGCCATTGCTGAAAACAAAAACCAGGCTGAAATTTGCCGGGAGCAATGTTTAAACTTTGTAGCCCCGCTTCCAAGAGAAAAGTACCAGAGCCACAGAGGGGATCATAAAGGGGGAGTTCCGGAGTCCATCCGGCCATAGTTAACAAAGCAGAAGCTAAGGTCTCCTTCAGGGGGGCATTCCCCAGGGCAGGCCGATAACCCCGACGGTGCAGACTAAAACCCGTACTATCCAAACTTAGTTGACAATGGTTTTGGTGAATGTGGGCATTGATAACTATATCTGGCTGCTCGAGGTCAACACTAGAACGACGTTGATAGCGATCACGCTGTTGATCAACAATGGCATTTTTCACCTGAAGAGCGGTGAAATGGCTATGGTTAAGCTGGGGATTTTTGCCAGTGCAGTTAATTTGTAAAGTTTGCTCGGGGCTGAAATATTCGTCCCAATCTATTTTTTTGATGCTGCGGTATAGGTCCTGGGCGTTAAAGGCTTTGACCGTGGCCATGGGCATCAGCACCCGATAAATTAACCGAGACCAGAGGTTAATGCGGTACAGTAGGGCCCGATCGCCAATGAAGGCAACCCCAGCAAATTCTGGCTTTACCTGTTCTGCCCCCAATTCAGTTAACTCCTGGGCGGCGATCGCCTCCAGTCCCCGGGCCACAGTGGCAAAATAGGGCCGAGTTGTTGCGGAAAAGGCGCTAGTGTCTGGCATTGGTCAATGGTAAAGAATGGAAGACAGTGCACCTATCAATGGTCCATGGACAGAGCTAATTCCCCCCTCACCCCCATCGCTATTTAGCTAAACCGGGAAGTCATGCAATAGGGACAATCAAGCCATTCCTGTTGCAGTTCCGCCGCACACGTACGACAGGTTAAAGCACTCTTGCGCTTAGCCCGCATTTCTGACTCCAGTCCGGTATCGGTGAAAGTGACCCGTTCCACCTCCTCTAGGGTGGTGTAGCCTTCCTGCACTAAATTAAGACTATAGGCCAATAGGGTGATCATGCCCTCTTCCACCGCACAATCCTTAATGCGGTCAGTGGTGGCCCCCTGGTTAATCAATTCAGCAATACGCTCAGAATTACGCATCACCTCATAGACCCCCACCCGACCCTTATAGCCACTGCCACTACATTTTTGACATAAATTACCTTTTTGACGGGCAAGATGGATTTCGTCGGGACTGAGGGAATTGGCTTTATAAAAAGTAACCACTTCATCCCCGGAAGCGGACAGCCCAAAGCGGGACAATTCTTCCTTGCTAGGGTGGTAAGCAATGCGACATTCCGTACAAACTTTCCGCATCAGCCGTTGGGCCAACACCCCCAACAATGACCCAGAAACCATAAACGGCTCCACTCCCATTTCATCCAATCTGGCGATCGCCCCGGCCGCATCATTGGTGTGGAGAGTAGTGAGAACTAAGTGTCCAGTCAGAGCCGCCTCAATGGCCGTTTTGGCCGTCTCCTTATCCCTGGTTTCCCCCACCAGAATCACATCGGGATCCTGACGCATAAATGCCCGCAGAATATTGGAAAAATCCATGCCCTTTTCCCGAATCACCTGCACTTGGGTAATGCCCGGTAGAGCATACTCAATCGGGTCCTCCGCTGTGTTGATATTCACCTCGGGGCTATTGCGTTCCGCCAACACCGAGTAGAGGGTGGTGGATTTTCCCGATCCGGTGGGCCCCGTCACCAACATTAAGCCATAGGGCCGGGCGGCCAATTCCCTTACCGTTTGTAGGGTTTCGGGGTTAGTGATTAGAAAATCTAAGCCCAACTGAGTGGCGGAGTTGTCCAAAATCCGCAAACAAACCTTTTCCCCATAGCGGCTGGGTAGGGTATTAACCCGAAAATCCACCTTCCTGCCCTGGTAAATACGGCGAATTTTGCCATCCTGGGGCGATCGCCTCTCCGCAATGTCCATGTCCGCCATAATTTTAAAACGGGCCACCACGGCGGGGGTAATTTTGCGGGGCAGGGGATCGAAAGCCTGATTTAAAACCCCATCCTTGCGGAAACGAATTCTCAGGGTTTCTTCCTGCGGCTCCACGTGAATGTCGGAAGTTCCTTCCTGGAGAGCCTTAGCCAAAATTTTGTTGACCAGGTTAATCACCGGTGCTTGGTTAGCATCGTTGGAGTCTAGAGCATTATCTACATCTTCTTTGTCCTCCCCCAGATTCATGTCGATGGAGCCGACAATATCCGTCAAATCATTAAGTTTATCAAGGGCCCTTTCCTGGTCCCTTTTTTCCTGGGCCGCCTCCCACTCTTCCCGGATGGCATAGTACTGTTCCAACAGTTGGTTAAAATCATCTTGGGTGACCACCAAGCGGCGCAATTCAAAACCTTTAACCCGCAAAATTCGGTTTAGCTCGTCCTGGGCAGCCAAGTTATCGGGGTCCACCATGGCCACTAGCACACTGGGGGGGTCGCCTTCCTGCTGGGCTAAGGGCAAAAACTTGAATCGCCGACAAGTATCCAAAGGAAAAAATCGCCCAATCAACTCGGCCATTTGCTGGGTGGCGATCGGGGCAACCTCCGGATCGACGCTGTCCACCCCGTAAAGTACTTTGAGCTCAAATAACTGATTTTTTTTGTACTGCCGCAGTAGTTCTGGGGACAATTCTCGGCCAGTGACTGCCTTAAGTTCCTCGGGCAAAGACCGCCCAGTTTTTTTCACCTGGACTAGGGCCTGTCGCAATTGTTCAGCATCTACATGGCCCCCCGCCACCAATTTATTGCCGAAGGGGGAAAAATAATTTCGTAGGGCAACGGCACGGCTTTTCTTGGAAGAGGAGGAAGATGTCATAGCAAGACCTACCCAGATTCGTATGATGTAAACTATTCCCTAGCCAATGGTGACCATCGGTGATTATTCACAATGATAATCCTCCGGTCTAGTTAACTGGCCGCACTAACTTACCTGAATTGAAATAACATCGTCATAACTCCCGATCGGATTCGGAGTTTTTTTCAGGTCGGGTTACGCTTAGATAAAGTGTACAACTAGGTTTCACCTTATAAAGATGAACGAAGATCAAGTTTCCCTCGAAAATCAAACCAATCCTGTCTCCCCAGAGGCCAGTGATGTTCCTGCCGTAACTCCGGAGGAAAGTCCCCAGCCCACTGATGCTGTTTTAGGAGAGCCGTCCGGGGAACAGTCGGAAGATCCGAGGATTGGCGCTGCCACAGAAACGGAAGGGGGGCCGCTGGAACAAGAAAAAAGCAGTGAAGAGATAATTGCCATTCTGCAAAAAGACCTGGCCAGCCATCGCCAGGAATTGGCTGAACAGTCGGAGCAACTAGACTCCATCAAAAAGCGTTACGTGGCCCTGGCAGCTGAATTTGATAATTTTCGCAAGCGCACCCAGCGGGAGAAAGAGGAGCAAGCAAAACTCATCAAAGGAAGGACCATAACAGAACTTTTGCCGGTGGTGGACAATTTTGAGCGGGCCCGCACCCAGATCAAGCCCAACTCCGACGGGGAAAATCAGATCCACAAAAGTTATCAGGGGGTGTACAAAAACCTGGTGGACAGCCTTAAAGGTTTGGGGGTAGCTCCCATGCGCCCTGAGGGAAAACCTTTTGATCCTAAATACCATGAGGCGATGCTCCGGGAACCCACCGCTGAATATCCCGAGGATACGGTGATTGAGGAGTTGGTGCGGGGTTATCTTTTAGATGACATTGTGCTGCGTCATTCCATGGTCAAGGTGGCGGTGGCTCCGGAAGAAGGAGCTGAAGTGGTGAATGGAGAGGCGGGAGCTAACCCCTAGTACTCAGTCATTTTGGGGGACATTCCACTGTCCCTCGTTCTATTTTCGGCGTTTTCAGTCTTGCAAAAACTCCGATCACTCCAGGGTCGAAGAATGGGAAAAAAGGAATGGGAATATAAAATGGGCTCTAAGGATGGCCAAGTGGGGCTTAATGGTCTAAATTTGCATCAAAAGACTTAAATTTTCCTAGAAAATACCTAGAAGTCACCAATTGTTTTTCGGGGTCAGCAGTTATGGGCAAAGTCATTGGCATTGATTTGGGAACCACCAACAGTTGTGCTTCTGTGTTGGAGGGGGGCAAACCTATTGTGATTACCAACACGGAGGGAGGCCGTACCACCCCCAGCATTGTGGGTTTCACCAAAGGTTCCCAGCGGTTAGTGGGGCAATTGGCCAAGCGTCAATCGGTGACCAATGCGGAAAATACGGTGTACAGCATCAAACGCTTTATTGGGCGACGCTGGGATGACACGGTGGAGGAACGTTCCCGGGTGCCCTATAACTGCGTTAAGGGGCGGGACGATACCGTCAGTGTGTCTATTCGCGGACAATCCTATACTCCCCAAGAAATTTCCGCCATGATTTTGCAAAAACTGAAGGCGGACTCTGAGGCTTTTTTGGGGGAGCCGGTTACCCAGGCAGTGATTACCGTGCCGGCCTATTTCACCGATGCCCAGCGCCAAGCGACGAAGGATGCAGGGACGATCGCCGGTTTGGAAGTATTGCGGATTATCAATGAGCCAACGGCGGCGGCTTTGGCCTATGGGCTAGATAAACAGGAAACGGAAGAGTTAATTTTGGTGTTTGACTTGGGGGGGGGCACATTTGATGTTTCCCTGCTACAGCTTGGTAACGGAGTATTTGAAGTGCTATCCACCTCTGGTAATAACCATCTGGGGGGGGATGATTTTGATAATTGCGTTGTCCAGTGGATGGCAGAATCCTTTAAGCAAAAGGAAAATATTGACTTAAGCACCGATAAAATGGCGATTCAACGACTACGGGAGGCGGCGGAGAAGGCCAAAATCGAACTCTCCAGCATGCTGAATACGACCATTAACTTGCCTTTTATCACCGCAGATGAGTCGGGACCCAAACACTTGGAAATGGAACTTGCCCGGAGCCAGTTTGAGGAGTTAACTAAGCAATTACTAGAAGATACTAGGGTTCCCCTCACCCAGGCATTGGACGATGGTGAGATCAGGGCCAGTGATGTCCACCGAGTTATTCTGGTGGGAGGCTCTACCCGTATTCCGGCCATTCAACGGGTTATTCAAGAATTTTTTCCCGACAGTCAGTTAGAGCGTTCCGTTAACCCAGATGAGGCAGTAGCTTTAGGAGCCGCTATTCAAGCTGGGGTCATTGGTGGCGAGGTGGAGGATGTGTTGCTGTTGGATGTAACGCCTTTATCCCTGGGTTTGGAGACCCTAGGGGAGGTAACAACAAAAATCATTGAACGCAATACCACCATTCCCACTAGTCGCTCAGAAGTGTTTTCCACAGCGGTCGACGGACAAACATCGGTGGAAATCCATGTTATCCAGGGGGAAAGGGCCATGGCCAGGGATAACAAAAGCCTGGGTAAGTTCTTACTGGCGGGGATTCCTCCCGCTCCCCGGGGGATGCCCCAAATTGAGGTCAGCTTTGAAATTGATGTTAATGGTATTCTCAAGGTTTCTGCCCAGGACCAAGGCACAGGCAAGGAACAGAGTATTGTGATTAGCCATACCGGTGGCTTGAGCGGCGGAGAAATTGAAAAGATGCGCCAGGAGGCGCAACAGTATGCCGCCCAGGATCAATTGCGTCTGCGGATGATGGAACTACAAAACCAAGCGGATAGCCTTTTCCACACCTACGAGACTACACTCCAGGAAAGCGGTGAACTAGTGCGGGAAGAACTCAAGTCTTCTGGCAAGCAGAAGAAGGACCAATTGGCGATCGCCTTACGGACCCCCAATACGCCGGTGGAGAAATTGCAGACCTTGGTGGAGGAATTCCGGCAAATTATTTTACTGATTGGTACGGAAGTCTATCAACAGGGCAAAGGGGCTGCTAGTAATGAATTTGCCAATTTTGTTCAGGGCACTAGCAGTGGGACAAGTCAAATGATTGAATCCCTGGAAACCAATTTGAATCCTATCCAAGCGTCCTCGGGCATCACCATGACACCGGGCACTATGATCAATGGCACCGTCAATCCCGGTGGGATGGATTATGTGGAAACTGCTCCAGTGTACGGTCTAGATGACGGGGAGGAATTTGACTTTGACGCTGATGAAACTGTTTACAGTGACTATGAAGCGATCGATTAGTCCAGGATAATTGCCGTCGCTGGGATTGTTTAACTATTTTATTTTTTGATGAATTGGCCCAATATGCCCCCTGGCGATCGCCGTTGGTTGTGGATTGGTCTGACGTTGCCCCTGTGTCTGCTCAACGGTTGGGTACTACTGCAGATATTGGATTATTTCCAGTCCCCCCTGAGAATTTTTATTATTGCGAACCTGGTCGCTTTTATTCTCGGTTATCCGGTGCGTTGGCTCCAGCGCTATCCCCGTCTAAAGTTGCCCTACGCAGTGGCATTGGTATTACTCACCACGGCGATTATTTTGGCGGTGATTGGTCTGTTGGTAATTCCCAAATTAGTAGATCAAATTCGTACTGTTTTACAACTTTTGCCCCATCTCAATGCCCTGGGCGATCGCCACTTAGAAAGCCTAGATAATTTAAGCAATCAGTGGGAAATTCCCACCAATTTCCGTGCTTGGGGCCGGGAATTATCCAATGAGTTTCCTAACCAAATTCGCTCCATTACCAACCAATTAATAAATTTATTGATTTGGACTGCAGGTAGCTTAGTAGAAGCCGGCTTTATCTTTATTATGACTGTCTATTTATTGCTGCGGGGACAGACATTTTGGGATGGCATATTCCGTTGGTTACCCATTGATTGGCGTCATAAGGTACGACAAAGATTACGCCATAGTTTTCAGAATTACTACATTGGCCAAGCCACCGTGGCGGCGTTGCTAGGGGTTAGTTTAATCATTTCTCTAAGCATTTTTCAAGTGCCCCTGGCCCTACTATTTGGTATGTTTGTTGGCTTTATGGCTTTCTTTCCCTTTGGGGGAGGCACCAGCATTGTTTTAATCAGTATTATTGCCAGTTTTCAGAGCATTTGGTTGGGCATTAAAGTCTTGGCGATCGCCACTGTAGTGGATCAGGTGGTGGAAAATGGCCTAGCCCCAAAATTACTGGGTCGTGTCACCGGGGTGCACCCCGTTTGGATTTTACTTTCCTTGATGATTGGTGCCAAGGTGGCCGGATTGTTAGGTATTTTAGTGGCTATCCCCATTGCTAGTTTCATACGGGATATGCTCAATGATTTTATCTAGTGCCGTAGAGAAGAATAGGGGGAATTAAGGTCAAGGATTAACTTCTAACTGCATCATGCCATCTTGTACTTGTACGCCCTGTAAATTTAACTCATCTAGATTTACTTGCAGTAATTGGTTTAACTTCTCCGGGGGAATATTTAACCGTTGGGCCATATCTCCGATGCGAAAGCTCAACTCACCAATTTTAATGCGGGAATTTTCCGTCATAATCAATTGCCCTGCTGCCAGTTGGGGCGTACCTTCTAAGGCAACATAAAAAGGCTGATTTTGACTCGGTAACAGTGGTAAAACCCGATCAACAATGCGTTTTTGGCCCGGGGACAGTTGGGCATTGTCCAACATTTGGGGGTCCAATACTGTGCCCACTTCCAAGGTTTCCCCCCTAATTTGAGTTTGCAGTCTGGGTATAGATTCCATCTTCAACTGACGATCCACTTCCCCTTGCAAGACCTGCCCTAATTCTTTTTCTGTCAAAGTAACCCTCACTGGTTCCTGGCGATCGCCATCATTCTTTTGGGCAATTTCTTGACGAATCTTCTCCTGAAGAAAATCGGCTGGGGGAGCAATGGAGGGCGTGGATGTTTCTGCCTCAAACCAAGCCGGAATTTGGGTGGCCCGCCGCCAAAAATAGTAACCCAGTCCCGCTCCGGCGATCGCTAACAGCATGACGAGAATGAAAATTTTTTTTAGCATTGTCAACGGTTAAAAATTAGTTTGCCTTGGACTTAACTTATCATCATAAAAATATTAATATCCAGTCATAAATATCATCCTTAGGGAACTTCGATAGAAAATAAAGGAATATTTCTTAGTAATACCAAAGTTTATTTAGATTGATTAGAGGATTGTAACGATTGGGGATATGGGCTAGTTTGGGTGAGTACATGGGCAGGAATTAAAGTGATAAGAAATACAATGATTAGCCCTGATGACCTTAAAATAAAAGCTCATATTTTTTGCTCATAATCAATGAATACCCATTTGTTGGAGTCTCGTTTGGATAAATTTCTTTCCCTGTTTTTCTCCGTCGGCAATCAGCCGATTAATGTTTTCTGGGCAACGATCTAATTTATTTTCATAATTTAAACTTTTAGCCAATTCCGGTGACATTTCAATGGCTGGTATATGATAAGTTTGGTCGGGATCTTCAGGAAAAGACTTAGGTATTTTTAACGGCTCTTTGATGCCAACTTCCTGTAAAAACTCCTCTTTAAAAGCTCCTTTTATAAATAAATAATTGAGAAATTCGATTTGATCCAGGCTTTGAAATAAAGAAACATTCCCTTCCAACTCATTGCGGCGATCGGCAATGTCATCGGCATCGGTGGGAATTTTATCGGTCTGGGTCGGATTAATTTTAATTACCCAAATTTCCTGGGGAATGTTCTCAATACCGACAAAATCTTGCCTGTATAAAGAACGAATGGGAGGATTATCAGAAAATAAGCCATCCCAGTAAGCTTTTTTTTCACCCTCTTCTTCAATAACAACGGTGGGAAAAATATTTGGCACACAGGCCGAAGCAAGCAGATGCTCTATTCTTATGGCTTCCTGGCGAGAATTAAACTTATCTAGTTTTCCCGTCAGAATATTGCAAGCTCCAATTAAAAGTACCGGGGGCTCTAATTGCTTGCCCCAAGTTGCTAACTCTGAAAAATCGACATGAACCTGTAACAATTCTTCTAAATTGATAAAGCGACTCCGTAACCCTTGGGTAGCCGAAGCTAACCAGGTCTGGGCTAGGGGAGAATAGGGAGTCACACTATACTGGGGAACGATGCCTTTGCTGGTCAACTCCAGAGACCTAATGACAAAATCATTAAAAAATCTTTCCTGATAGGTTTGGGCACTGTTATCCAGCCAAAAATCAAGCAATCTTTTCCAGACCGGATTTTCTCCTTTTTTCAGGGCATACCAAATTAGTAGGGCACAAATAGCGCCTCCAGAAGTACCACTCAAACTCACAATGTCGAAGTGGTCTTGCATCTTGTTCTCGAACAGAGCCTTCATTACACCGGCGGTGAAAGCAGTTTGGCTGCCCCCACCCTGACAGGCGATCGCCACTTTGGGTTTCATTGGTTTTGCTGCGATTAATTTGCTGAAAGTTTCTTCAACTGTGCCAGGAAATTTTTGTAAAACTTAATTTTTCCCTAATCATTAACCAAGTTCGCCCACCAGCGACCCTGACTAGCCAACTGCCAAATTTGTAACACCCCTTTGATCAAAG
This sequence comes from Synechocystis sp. PCC 6803 substr. PCC-P, assembly GCF_000284455.1. GTDB lineage: Bacteria > Cyanobacteriota > Cyanobacteriia > Cyanobacteriales > Microcystaceae > Synechocystis. The sequence goes on along the minus strand of NC_017039.1, from coordinate 2,581,085 downwards.
ACCAACGTTTTAGCAAGAGATTGTACTGCTGACGTAAATGTCGATTTTTTTGGGCCAAATTGGTCAACAGGGCAGGGGCCGGAGCAAACAGGTTATGGCAACAGCTTTCCCAATGGTCTAAACGCTTGGTGAGTTGCTGTAACTGTCGATAGACAAAGTAAAGCCTAACGGCTAAGAAGACATTGCCCAGGGCTAGGACAAAATTAAAACAGATAACGAACAGCAACATCGAATGCTAGAATGGAGGGTCAGTTCGGGGAATTAGCTCAGTTGGTAGAGCGCTGCGATCGCACCGCAGAGGTCAGGGATTCGAGTTCCCTATTCTCCATAAACTCTATCGTGCAATTGTTTTGTCACTGTTCACCAGGGCCAATGGGCCCCACCCAGGGTTAACGCCAACGCTGATTTTCCAGGTCACGGATTTGTCGTTCTAGGCGATCTATACGTCCCCGCAACTCGTCCATTTCCGACTGACGGGGTAGGCCCAAATCCTGGAGCATATTGCGCAGTTGTCTTTCCAGATTTGCTTCAATTTGTCCCTGCTCGTTTTTGATTTGGTTCATCAAATCATCCACAAAAGCGGTGGCCTGGTCGGCGTTAATTTTGCCTTCCTTCACCCATTGATCACTCACATCGCTGAGTTTTTCCGCCACGAGGGTGGTGGTGCCAACACCGATCATCAAGAGTTGTTTAAGCCAGTCGTTTGTATCCATGGAAGGTTGCGGGATTGAACAAAGTTGAAAATTTGCCGAAAGTTGAGGCGAAGAATGGCGACTCCATTGCTCCTTGCCCTTCTCGTCAACCATAGCAAAAACCATCGTGAACGTTTTAAATTTTCAGTTCTGGGTGCCCCCAGTCCACTGCCATGCCCTCCTTGGGCTGTTGCTATATAATGGGCGGCACGGTCCTATGGGCGATCGCCGCCGAACTTTTTTTTGAGAGTATGAATTTGATTACCTGGTTAGCTGATTTTTCCCGAGGCCACTGCGTTGGCATTTGCGCCGCCCTGGTACCGTCAATTTTACTCTGGACCACCATTTGCGCCGTTTTAATTGCCCTAGGGCAACCCCGCTGGTCAGTTAACACTGCCTACGTTGCCACCCTCACCGTCTGTGGAGTAATGGTGCTCCACGTTGCTTCTTGGTTCAGTATTGGGGTCATTACCCCAGTCACCTTTATTTTGTTGGGGCTTTCCCTCTCCTGTGGGAGCTTAGCTACCCTGTTTTGGCGATACTCTTCCCAATGGCAAAAATTTTGTCACTCCGGATTGAGGGAAACAATCAAAGCTAAATGGCCCCAGACCTTAAAGATTTGACACTCCCACGACCCCTGGATCGAGGCTCTCTGCGAGACCGCCAACTATGACAGAACCAGCCAACAATCATCCCAGTCCCCCGCCGCAAAATTGGTTGTTCAAATGGTGGAATTCCCTCAATGCCATCACCCGCCTATTAGTGTTAGTACTGGGGGCCCCGTTAATGGTGCTCAATGCCAGGGCCCTGTCCTCGATTTTTGGTTATTTTGAATCCCTTTTTGTTATTAGCCTCATTGCCTCCGTCATCGCCTTTTTACTCAACTACCCGGTGGCCTGGCTAGAAAAACAAGGGGCTAAACGTTTTGTGGCGGCTAGTTTTGTTTTCCTCACCGCCCTGATTATTTTCACCGCCCTGGGGGTAACCCTCATTCCCCTCGCCCTATCCCAAGCCCAACAACTGGTGGCCCGCCTACCGGATTGGCTCGATTCGGGGCAGAAACAATTGGTATTGTTGGATCAAAAGGCAGAGATTCTTGGTTGGCCGGTCAATTTTGATGGTCTTATTCCCCAAATTAACAGCCGCCTAGCGGCCGAATTACAAAACTTGGCTGGCAGCACCCTCAACCTCGCCCTAAGCTTGACCGTCTTCACCGTAGTGCGTTTGCTGGACGTACTGTTGACGATAATTTTGACCTTTTATCTCCTCCTCCACACCGACGATGTTTGGCAAAGCATCATAGGTTGGTTGCCAGAGCGTTTCCAAAAACCTTTTTCTGATACTCTACGCCGCAGTTTCCAAAACTATTTCCTCGGCCAATTGGTGTCCGCCACCTGCATGGCCCTGGGGCTGATTTCTGGCTTTTTACTGCTCAAAGTTCCCTTTGGCTTACTTTTTGGCCTCACGGTGGGAGTAATGGCCCTAATTCCTTTTGGTGGGTCGGTGGGCATTGTGCTGGTTACTTTTTTGGTAGCTCTGCGGGACATTGGCATGGCGTTGCAACTGCTGGCGGTGGCTCTAGTGATCCAGCAAATTGTTGAAAATGGCATTGCCCCCAGGGTACTGGGCAGTGTGACAGGATTAAATCCCTTTTGGGTCTTGATTTCCCTGTTAACCGGGGCCAGAATCGGCGGACTACTGGGGGTAATAGTGGCTGTGCCTTCGGCTGTGATGATTAAGGAGGCCCTGGGAGCAATCCGCAGCATGAAGCCCTTGGTGCCAGCCCCAGACCATAATCAAGACCCTTTGTACTTTAAAAACCAGGAAGAAGTGCAACCACTGCCCCCCCGGCCTTAGTGCCTATGGATCGGTCCGTATCAAAAACTACAGCAAATTTGAGGTTAATTCGTGCCAACGGCTTAAGGAGGGACAGGAAGGGGTAAGATTTCTCTAGCCAGTGACAGCCATCTCGGTTGGCAATTTGTCCTTGCCCTAACTCCCCGATCTCAATGAGTAACGAAATTTACCTTAACCATCCGACCTTCGGGCTTTTGTATCAGATTTGTTTCTTGGATGATAATCAGGAGATTTTTACTACCCTTTATGCCCAAAGGTTATTTTTTTTGGTAAAAACGACGCCGAACAATACCCAATTTGAACCCATTACCAGGGCGGATGCCAAACTATTAATTGAAAATCGCCTGAGGTTTCTACGCCGGGCCGGGGATTTTAAGGCCTATGACGTGTTGGCAAAGTTACATAAAAACACTTTTTGAGATTGATTTCTTGGTAAATGTTCCCGGGGATTATGCCGTTTTAGAACATTTTCAGTCTCCTATGGGATTTTATCTGGGCCCAAGCGAACTAATTGCGCTACCCTGAGCCTGGATAAACCCTTAGTAAATTCAAGCGAATTTAAGGATTGAAATTTATGTTGCTCAAAAGTGCTTTTACTTGGTTGGCTTTGACCTTTACCACTGGCCTGGTGGCGATCGCCCCGGTCCAGGCGGAAACTGTGTTGGAGAGGGTGGCCCGCACGGGGGAATTACGGGCTGGAACCCGCACCGATGCTGTCCCGTTTGGTTTTGAGATGGCCAATGGGGAAATGGAGGGTTATGGGGTTGATTTAATGGCCTTAATTGCCTTGAAGTTGGCAGAAGAGATGGGTAAGACCATTACGGTTGATTTAGATAGGGTTGACCTCCAGAGTCGTTTTGAGGCGATCGCCAGTGGGGAATTGGATATAGTTTGTGAAGCCACCACCATTACCCAAGATCGGTTGGAATTAGTGGATTTTTCAGCTCCATTCTTTATTTCCGGGGCCAAGTTTTTGATGAAACAAGGCAGTGTGGAGGGCTTTAACATTAATGGCACCCTGGAGGGCATTCCCATTGCCTACATTCAAAACACCACCACCTTTGATATCATCCCCAAAATTTATCCCCTAGCCCAGTGGGTGCCAGTGCAAGACCGGGAGGAAGGCATTGCTAAATTGGATGGGGGCCAGGTGAAGGCCGTTGTCAGCGATGGCATTTTGCTAGTGGGGGAACTGCTTAAACAGGGCAAAAACCCAGCTGAATACGCTCTAGGACCTTATCAACCCATTACCACGGAACTTTACGCTTGCATTCTGCCCCAGGGGGACGGAGACTGGAAACGCTTTGTGGATGAAGTAATTTCTAGCACGGAAAACCATGATTTGCTCCAGGAATGGTTCAACATTGACCAAACCAATGTGGTGCGGGTTGATCCCCTTTAGATTTTAGGACGGCGATCGCCGGGGATAATTGACCAACCATTTCTCCCATTGAATAGTAAAACCAAGCCCGGTCTACTCTTTTGCTAGCTTCCTGGGCTTGGAATTGCACGCTTTTTGAGCGTGATTTAATCTTTCAGTTAGAGAGTTCAAATCCCCGCATGGCCTAGGGCCAGACCGGTGGCTAACATACCAAAAACTAGAAATGGCTGGGCACTGGCTTGGTATTTGACATCATTTTCCAGGGGATTACGGAGAAAATACATATCCTGAAAAGTTATCTGGGGAATGAGCAATAGCAACACAATGGTGGCATAAAGCTGTTGGTGAACATAAATCAGGTATCCCGCAATACCCGCTTGGAAAACGTCGATCATGATCACGCAGATCCAAGCTGCTGTCCCGATACCAAACATCACCGGCAAGGACTTGAGCCCCAATTGGCGATCGCCTTCCACACTTTTGAAATCGTTAACCACCGCAATGCCCAAACCAGCCAAGCTATAAATTAGGGTCAAGACCATAATGGTGGGATTGAGGGTGCCAAACAGAGCATGGCCCGCCCACCACGGTAGGGCAATGTAGCTAGCCCCCAGAGCATAGTTACCCAACCAGCCATTTTGTTTTAGCTTCAACGGTGGTGCAGAGTAAATATAAGCAACAAAGGCTCCCCCCAAGGTGAGCACCATCATAATGGGAAAATCGTGCTGGGCCCACACGTCCAAGCCGTAGGCAACGCCAATACCAGCCACCAACAGAATTAAAATTTGGGTCACCACCTGGGGCACGGAAATGGCCCCGGAAGGAATAGGTCGGTAGGGTTCATTGATGGCGTCGATGTCCCGGTCGTAAAAATCATTGAGGGTTTGGGTATAACCGGTCATTAACGGGCCGGACAACAACATACAGGTGAGGGCTTTAAGGAAATCCTCCACTGACCAGATGTAGCCCCCGGAAGAAGCGGCCCCACAGACCACCCCCCAGATCAGGGGAATCCAAGTGATGGGCTTCATCAACTGAAGACGAATTTTCCAAATGGAACTTTCCCCCGGGGCGGCCCCCTTCATGCCCAGTAACTGCCGAGCCTTGGCTTGGTTTTGGCCGGTATTTTGTGTGTCAGACATAGATGATTCAAAGGTTGACTAGCGTACCCAAAAACACTGACCCAGCCTATCACCCTTGGGGCTAGGAATGCCATGGAACAATGGGGGTAACTTGGTTGGGGGTTAAACCTTGACCGACTTAGGCCGAATTGAGAGGAAAGTTCCTAACCGAGACTCTGCAGAAAGTTTTCCAGCATTTGCTTCCCTTCCTTCGTGAGAATACTTTCCGGATGGAATTGCACACTCTGCACATGGGGATAGTCCCGGTGCTGAAAAGCCATTACCATGCCGTCGGCCAACCAGGCCGTCACCTCCAGGCACTCCGGCAAACTCTCCCGCTCAACGATCAGACTGTGGTAACGGGTTGCTTGCACGGGACTGGCTAGACCAGCAAAAATGCCCTGTTGTTGATGGTAGATCTGGGAAGTTTTGCCGTGCATCAATTCCGGGGCGGCCACCACCTTGCCCCCAAATACTTGGCCAATACTCTGGTGCCCCAGGCAAACGCCTAAAATCGGCGTGGAGGCGCTGAGCTTTTCAATTAACTGGAGGGAAATGCCCGCGTCATCGGGACGGCCAGGGCCGGGGGAAATAACAATGGCATCGGGCTGGAGGGATTTAACTTCTTCGAGGCTAATTTGATCGTTGCGATACACCTTCAGATCTTCGGCTACGGCGTATTTCTGCCCCAATTCGCCTAAATACTGAACGAGGTTGTAGGTAAAACTGTCGTAGTTATCTATGACCAGAATCAACTGGAATGCTCCTTTACGGTCAAATGTGGACGGGGATTAGACCATCAAGGATAGCAGTGGTGGTAATAATAAACAGCCCCCCACTATCACTGCGGCGATCGCCGCTAATAATACTGCTCCGGCCGCACAGTCTTTGGCAATTTTAGCTAGCTCATGGTAGGACTGCCCCACCGTTAAATCCACCACCGATTCCAGGGCTGTATTTAACAACTCCAAAATCATTACTAGGCAGGAAGTCAGGGCCAGCACCGCCACGGCGATCGCCTCTAAATGCAACAGAGAGGCCGCTGTGATGACCGCTACCCCTGTGAAGGTATGGATACGAAAATTCCGCTGGGTGGCAAAGGCATAACTAACTCCGGCCCAGGCGTAACGAAAACTTACCAAGAGATTGGGGGCCACCTGCCAGGCATTTTTTCTCAACGGCTTTTTAGCACCGGGCTTGGAGGCAGGTACCACCAGACCCAGGGGAGGAGGGGGCTGGGTCTGATTAGCCTTGCCGGATAAACCCTGATCAGCAAAAACCGCCGAGGATGGGGAAGACATGGGATATACCGATTTCATGAGCTACGACTCCGAGCAGTGTAGTCGACAGAACAATTCTCCTATGTAACCTGGATTACAAGTTTTAGGTGAATAGGGGAGGATTTTGGCCGATTAAAGTTAATAGATGGGATTGTTCGGACAACATGGTGGTGAGGGAGGCTTCGTCGGGGTGATCCCAACCGAGGAGATGGAGTAGGCCGTGGGCCGTTAACCACACGACTTCTAATTTTGCACTATGGCCCCGTTCCCTAGCCTGATGGTCAGCCCGTTCTAGGGAGATCACTATATCACCCAAATAAAGGGGTTCCTCCGTTTCTTCAGATTCTATTAAGGGAAAATCTCCTTCTAAGGCCGCAAAAGCCAACACGTCGGTGGGCTTATCCTGGTGGCGAAATTTACGATTTAACTCTTGGATACGGCGATCGCCGGTGAATAGTAAGGTGAGTTCGTAGCTGGAGGCGGGGGGAAGACAATCTGCCAGGTATTCCAGCCAGCGTTGACACCACCCTTGCCAGGGATTGGTTAGTAACTCTTCCACCCCTGAACTCGCCATGGCGGAACCAGTCAAATCAGTTTGTAAGCTTAATTCCACCGCAATCTTGTTAACAGAGGTAGGGGCCATGGCCTTAGCGGGTTAGGTAGGAAATCCCCACCAGCACTCCGAGGAGGGCACTGGCGGACAGAAAAAAATGGGTTAGGGATTTGCCCTTTTTGCGCACCATATTACGCATAGCCAACTTAACGTAGGTCGGTGGGGGTTCCGCTGGGGCAGGATTGGTCATTTCCGGCGCTTCCGGGGTGGGTAAATCACTCATAAAAATCTATGGCAAGGGCAAAAACAATCGTTTAAGATCCGACGGACTACTCTTCAGCTTCCCTAACTCTAGTGAGGAATTTTGCAAAATGCAAGCTTGCCCGGCGGGCATGGTAGGATATAAGGCTGGATTTATCAACGAATTTCACTAACTTTGCACGACTGGGCCCTAACCCAGACCGGTGGAATTTTACCCCAATGGCCACCGGCGATCGCCTTCTTTGCCCCCCATGAAACACACCCTCTCTGTTTTAGTTGAAGATGAAGCCGGAGTGCTAACCCGCATTGCCGGACTATTTGCCCGCCGTGGTTTTAACATTGAGAGCTTGGCGGTGGGGTCGGCGGAACAGGGGGACGTTTCCCGCATCACCATGGTGGTGCCGGGGGATGAGAACACCATCGAACAACTGACCAAGCAACTCTACAAGTTGGTTAACGTAATTAAAGTACAGGACATCACCGAAACTCCCTGTGTGGAAAGGGAATTGATGCTGGTGAAGGTGAGCGCCAATGCCCCTAACCGAGCGGAAGTGATTGAGCTAGCCCAGGTATTCCGGGCCCGCATTGTGGATATCTCCGAAGACACCGTCACCATCGAAGTGGTGGGGGACCCGGGTAAAATGGTAGCAATCCTCCAGATGTTGGCCAAGTTCGGCATTAAAGAGGTGGCTCGAACGGGCAAAATTGCTTTGGTGCGGGAATCCGGCGTCAATACGGAATATCTGAAATCCCTGGAATCCAAGTTTTAGGGCCTATCCTTCCTTCTTTAACCATTGATATCCATTGGCCTCAAGCACGTCTCCCCAGGGTTGTCCTGAGCTCTTTGCCCAGTATTTGCAAACATCTCCATGGCTGATCGATTTTCTCCATCAGACCCCTCCCTCGCATCCCAACTGGAAGCTACCCTGGGGCAACTTGAACAGGTAATTCAAAAGTTACAGGCCAATCCCCAACAAGGCATCCAACTTCCCCGAGCAGCCGTTGACCGCCTCCAGGCCACGGCTAGCCGCTTAGCGGTGTTGGTCAATAGTTCTGCAACTTCTGCCCCCGCCCCTCTGCAACCAGGCCCCCTACCTGGTGATCTGCAAACGGAACAATGGGACGATTTTTTTGCTGAATCTGTAGAAACAGATGTTAGCGCTTCCCCCCAAGTTAATAAAGTCAAACCCCGTAAAAAAGGGAAATTCGGTATTTTGGCCACCATTGCCACTGCCCTGTTGGGAATTTTGGTGGGGATTGTCCTTTGGATTGGTATTCCCCCCCTTAATCTGCCGCCACTTTGGGATCAATTAGCGACCCAATGGGCTAATGTAGCAACGCTTTTGCCGACTAAAGAGCAGCCCCCGGTGCCCCTGGCCGATTCCACGCCCAATACCGTCAATACATCTCCCGAAAAGACAACCAATTTAGTTGAAGAGACCGGATTACCCACAGTCCTGGAAGCCCCCTCTCCCCCCGCACCCGTGGCCGTTTCCCCCCTGCCCCTGGCCCCCTTAACTCCGGAACAGAGTTTATTGGCGGTGATTCAGCGGGAATTAGTAGATTTAGAAGGACTTTATCCTCCCCAGTTGATGGAGCGCATCGAACCAAACTTTTTAGCCAGTCGCTTGACCTTGACGGTAGGCGATTCCTGGCAGGAATTGTCCCCCAAACAGCAACAAACCCTCCTAGATGCCCTATGGCAGAGGGCCCAAAAACTTTCCTTCCGACGACTGTGGATTTACGATCTAAAAGGGGATCTCATTGCCCGATCGCCGGTGGTGGGCCAGGATATGGTGGTTTTTAATCTTCCGTAGGGCGATAACTTTTTTGCAAAACTCTGCTGGGGATCGGTTTCCCAAGCCAGGACAACATCTAGGATTAAACAGCATCAAATCGGAGAAAAAATCATGATCAAACTATACGGTGCCCCCCAAAGTCGAGCCTCCATCATTCAGTGGTACTTAGAAGAATTATCCCTGCCCTACGAATTCGTCAACGTTAACCTCAAGGAAGGGGAACATCGCCAAGCTCCCTATTTAGCCATTAATCCCTTTGGTAAGGTGCCGGCGATCGCCGATGGGAACTTTCATCTCTGGGAATCCGGTGCAATTTTGCTTTACTTAGCGGAAAAAGCTAGCACCATTCCCGCCGATGCCCAGGCCAGAGCTCTAGTTAACCAGTGGATTTTATTTGCCAATTCCACCCTGGCCAATGGTTTATTTATTGAAGCAGTGCGGGAAAAGGAAATGCCCCGACTGTTGCAATCTTTGGAGAAAATTTTAGGGCGATCGCCATTTATCCTCGGAGAAAAATTTTCGGTGGTGGATGTGGCCGTCGGTTCAATTTTGGCCTATGTCCCCATCATGCTCAAACTTAATTTTGACGACTATCCTGCGGTGGCGGCCTACGTCCAGGGCCTAGTGCAACGACCGGCTTTCCAAGCTTCCATCGGTGCCCGCTGACCAGTGACCAGATCAACCTGGGAAACCCTAACCCCATGGCCCCATCATAGTTTATTTTTATAGTCAAAATAAACTACATGATTGGTGGAAGTGCGAATTTGTCGGTAATTATTTGCCCCGGCCAACGGTTCTAGGGTAGGTAGATTTGGTACAGTGAATGCCAGAGGGAATTTATTCTGCCTGTGACCCAAAATTCCTGGCGATCGCCCCCAATTCCTGCTTCCTCCCCACCTTGTTGGCAACTACCATGGTCCACTCCTCCAGCCTTTCAGGGACAGCGAACAATCACCACGGTCAAGAAAATAACCAGGAAAGTTCCCCGAATGTCCCCGACTGGGCCACGGTATGTCAACAGTTGCTCTACCGGGCTCTCCCCTGCACCTCAGTGCAAACTCAGCCGGAATGGGTTGTGAAAAAAGCCGGTCGCATTCCCCGTTCCCTTAAGGTTATTGCCAGCGGATCTACCGGCGGCCACAACGCCCCGGCTAGCTATGGCCCCCTGGAATTTTTGGACAGTTTATTAACTCCCATCGCCGAGGGAGGGGAAAAAAGCCGTTACCTGGCGATCGTGGGGGAAGCGGGATCTGGGAAAACAATTTTTTTGCAACATTTTGCCCAGGGGCTCTGGCAACGCCACCAAGAAGGCCAGGCCCATTGCTTACCCATCTGGCTTAACCCCTCTCGTTTTAAACACCGGAGCATCAAAGACTATCTATTTGGTCCTTGGTTACAAGAAGCCATGGCCCTCGAAGAAGAAATTCCCCCGGCAACTTGGCGGGATAGTTTACTGCTGGGACTCCAGACGGGGCAGTTTTGGTTAGTGTTAGACGGCATTGATTACACCTTTACCGACCCAAGCCAGATGTCCGGGGCCCAAGGCAGCCTTACCTGGCTCAAGGATAGTTTGGCGGAAGTGCCCACCACTCCGGTGCTGTTGAGTTGTCGTCCGGACACCAGGCGCAACGATCCCCGGGGACTGGCCGGTTTTACCCGTTATCAAATCGAGCCACTGGTCTATCCTGATAACGTGGAAATCGCCATTGAAGATTATTTCAGCGCCGATCGCCCGGGTCAACCGGAAAACCCCGGTAAGCCCAATGCCCTAGCCAATGCTTTGAAAGAGGCCCTGGCCAATCCCTCGGTGAGGTATTTACGTCCCTATCTCCTCCGTCCCCGGCGCTTAATGCTGTGCTGTCGCTTTTGGGCAGATCAACCGAGGGACTTTCCCGTCAGCAGTGGAGCTCTGTATAACAAATTAGTTAAGGCTTTTTATCTGTGGCAGAGTGAATGGGCCCCTACCAAACCAGGACAGCAGGATGAGTTGGCCCAGCTTTTGGGTCAATTAGCTAAACAAATGCTGGGGGAAAACCGAGCTGACCATCGGCCCCTGGCCCCGGTGGAAGTGGAAAAAATTTTTGGCAAAGATTCCCCCCTGTTGCGTTCGGCTTTGCAATTGGGCTGGTTAATTCCCAAGACTGCTGTGCGCAAAGGCGTTTGGGAAAGGGGCTATGGCTTTGCCGACGACACTTTTCGGGATTATTTTGCCGCCCTGGCGATCGCCGATTGGCACTTTTTCCTAGATATTTATCGGCATCAGTATCGTATTTTCGATCCAGAGTGGCAGAGGGTATTGGCCTTTTGGTGGGGAAGGGAAGATATCAGCTTAGTCAATAAACAAGCCTTTCTCCAGGCAATGTTGGAGTTTGACGACCGTTGTAGCCCGGAAAATTTTTACGGACTCAGGGCTTTGGAGTGTGCGGCCCTGGCCCTAAGGGAATGTCCCGACCTTGCCCAGGCCGATGAAATTGTGGCCAGATTATTAGCCCAGGGATTGCCGCCCATGGCAGGTAATGGGGGTCAACAAAAATGGGTGACGGCGCTTTTGACTGAAACCCACCGCGCGCCAGTGCTCCAAGCCCTGCTCAAAATTCTACAAACCACCGAAGATGACCGGATATATGGTCAATGCTGCCAATGGCTGGGACAGTGGGGGCAGGGATTTCCCCAGGCGATCGAAGTTTTAGAGCAACAGTTAGCCCTCCATGAACAATCTAGTTTGCGCTTTGCCATTGCCTCCGCACTGATTTTAATTGATCCCAATAGTTCCCCCGGGGTAGCTACTTTCTTGGCGGCATTGCGCCCTGGCCAAAAAGATTACAGCCTAGCCCTCCAGACCTTAGCCCATTGTGCCGTGGGCAACTTGCCGGTGATTAAAGCTCTGCTGGATTTTCTTTCTCCCAAATTATCGGTTCTGCACCATCGTCAGGTGTTGCAATGTTTGGAAGTGGTGGGCAAAAACCACAGCCTGGTCATTGCCGGCCTGCTGCAAAAACTAAGGCTTTATCCCCCTGGGGCTTTTCTCTGCCAGACAGCCGAAAGTCTAGAAAAAATTGACCCCGGCAACCCCACTGCTCTGGTCGTTCTCCAAAGGCATATCCAAGCAGATCAACCCCTACCGTTGCGAAAACAAGCCATCTATAGTCTGGGGGAAGTGGAAGTGCCGTCGCCCACCGTCGTAGCTGGCTTAGCTGACCTATTGATGGCGGAGGAGGATGTTTTTGTCCGTTGGTTAATTGTCAGTAGTCTGGCCAAAATTGGCCAGGGAGACCCCTCGGCGATCGCCACCCTAACTACCCTAGTGGAAAAAGCCGTGGCCCAACCCCGCACGGAAGAAGGGGACTGGTTGCTCAATGAAACTATCCAAGCTCTGCTAAAAGTCGATCCCCAGAACGTCGGCATTTTGTCTTCCCTGGTATATTTGTTGGAAAACACCGAAACCAGCGAGCATCTCCAAACTTGGGCCGAAATTTTAGGCCGCATTGATCCAGGTAATCCCATCGCCATTAATACTCTCCTACGTCTATTGCGTAACAAGGAGGATCCCTATGGCCAACGACAGGCCGCCGCCAGTCTAGCCACCATTGATCCAGGTAACCTTTCTGCCCTCATGGCCCTGATCAATCTCCTGCAAAATGGCGACAACGAAAGTATCCGCCTAGCGGCCGCCCAAGATTTAGCCCTGGTGGGAAAAAATAATCCTGCTGTGTTGGCGGCCCTAATCCGTGTGGTTGGCACCGATACTGAGGCAGAAATACTCCGGGGTGTGGTGAAAACCTTGGCCCAAATCGGCTCTAACAATCGGGAAGTGACCCAAGCCCTGGTGGGATTACTGCTGGAAAATCCTGAAGATCGGGTCCGTCAGGATGGAACCCAGGCTTTGATCAAAATTGTGCCCCGTAAGTTATTACCCACGGTGGTTTATCAGTTGCGGGAGCTATGTGCCCGGCCCCAAGGGGAAAACTTGGCAGACCATTGGCAAATTTTTTGGTACTGTGCCCGACAAATGACCTATGCTGACTTTTATCAAGCATGGCATCAAACTCCCCTGGCGGTGTCCGGCACCAGTATTCCTGGGAAAAGTTCTAAACAAAGATCCTTTTTCCGATACTCCCTGGCCCAAACTTTACAGGGGGAAAGTGATCCCCTCAATGGTTGTCGGATAATTTGGATTGATACTAGTCAATTTTTGAACTTGGATAATCCCAGTGTGGATATCTACGACCAAATGCTTGACCAAGATTGTCCTGAATTTGACGGAGCTATCCCTGATAATTTATCTAAACTGCGGTTCTACTGGCATCAACTACAACGGAAGCAAGGTCATCCCCTTCTGCTGTTGTTCGAACAGTTGAGTCCCTCCCCCCTAGACCTGGAACAACTTTGGCAGCAGTTGGGCACTTTCCATGGCCCGATCGCCATTTTGGGGGTGACGCCGGCCCCGAAAACTGTGGTGTTGCCCTATTTTCAGTTGCGGGAATCCCAAACTACGGCGGCGGACATTGTCGCTTGGTTGCAAAATTGTCTCACCTCCCCTTGAATTACTAAAATCATCACACTTTGGCTATGACCTATTGTTTGGGTTTAATTAATCGTTTTGGCATGGTCATGGGGGCAGATTCCCGCACTAATGCGGGGGTAGATTATACTTCCGCCTATAAGAAATTATTTGATTATTCTCTCCCTGGCGATCGAATTTTAATTCTTTGCACCTCCGGCAACCTAGCCATTACCCAGGCGGTGCTCCATCAGATTGACCGAGATATCCAGCGGGATGACGGGGACCATCTCCACAACATTGCCACTATGCACGAAGTGGCCACTTACATCGGCGGTAAGGTGCGGGAAATGCAGGAAAAAGACCGACCATGGCTAGAAAAAGATGGCATTGATTTTCAGTGCAATTTCCTCTTGGGAGGGCAAATTAAGGGGGAACCGCACCAGGAATTGTACTTGATTTATCCCCAGGGTAATTTCATCCAAGCCACCAAGGAGACTCCCTTCCTACAAATTGGCGAAACTAAGTATGGCAAGCCGTTGCTGGACCGCACCATCACCTATGACACCCCCCTGGAAGCCATGGCCAAATGCGCCTTGCTTTCCATTGACTCCACTATGAAGTCAAATATTTCCGTTGGGCCCCCCATTAATCTGACCATGGTGGAGGCCAATCATTTTTCCGTGCGCCATACACTACAACTACGCTTGGGAGATCCCTACCTGGCTAAAATGCGTAGCCTGTGGGAATCCTATGTACGTCAAGCTTTCGAGTCCATGCCCAATGTGGAATGGGAAGCCAGCCAAAGCGATTCCGGGGAAGATGTCTTGATTGATTGAACTACAACAGTGTTACAATGCCCGACTCTAGATTGTAGTAAGCGCCCATAATCAATAACCTTTCTTCAGCTATCAATTGACTTAGCACCGGGGATTGTATGAGTACTGCCATTTGGTGTTCAACGTTGGCTTTCGTGGCCATGACCACACTGGCGGCATTACTGCTGTCATCGGTAACAGAGCCGATATCAATTTTTTTGATCACACTGCCAATTTGTCCCGGTAAATCTCCCCCATCCATGGCGGCTTTCACAGCCCCACAACCTTGGTGTCCCAAAACCATCAACACCTTTGCTCCCAAAACTAGGGTGCCAAATTCCAAGCTTCCCACCTCCTGAGGGGTTGCGACGTTGCCGGCAATGCGACAGATGAACAAATCCCCTAAACCCTGATCAAAGATAATCTCCGGCGGTACTCGGGAATCGGCACAACTAAGGATAGCGGCAAAGGGATTTTGACCTTGGGCCACTTCCGCAAGACGATAGAGGTCTTGGTTGGCCTTAACCCTTTTTTGTGCGGCAAAACGTCCATTGCCCTCCATCAATTCCGTTAAAAGTTGCTGGGGCGTTTGGTTAGCAGACTGGGCCTGGGCAGCCGGGTTACCAGCCATTTGATTGCCCAGTATGGTGGCCATCAAGCTAGTGCCGAGGAAAGCTCCGCCATATTGGATTAACTGACGGCGATCAATAGTAGGGATTTTAGCCATGGGGTAATTTAGCTGAGTATCAGGAAGAACAACTAAAAAAACTGAGGTATTTTGAGTTAGGGCAAATTTTTCAATTTTCCCCATCATAGTCAGAAAAATTCCCTGGGGGCACTAAGTGGGAAAATGACAAGGTGGACTATCGTCTCATATTCCTAGGGCTGTATTCCTTTGTCTTTGATGCAAAATCTCACCGCAACACTGCTTGTTTCCTGTCCTGACCAACCGGGCATTGTGGCCCAAATTGCCCAGTTTATTTATCAAAACCAGGGCAATATTATCCATGCCGACCAGCACACGGACTTCTCCAGTGGACTTTTTTTAAATCGGGTGGAGTGGCAGTTGGACAATTTTCGCCTATCCCGTCCGGAGTTGTTATCCGCTTGGTCCCAATTGGCTGAGCAACTCCAAGCTACTTGGCAAATTCATTTTTCTGACCAGTTGCCCCGGTTAGCCCTCTGGGTGTCCAAGCAAGACCATTGTCTGCTCGATATTCTCTGGCGTTGGCGATCGGGAGAGTTGCGTTGTGAAATTCCCCTCATTATTAGTAATCATCCTGACCTCAAATCCATTGCTGACCAATTTGGCATTGATTTCCATTGTTTACCCATTACGAAAGAGAATAAATTAGCTCAGGAAACGGCCGAATTGGCTTTGTTGAAACAGTACCAAATTGATCTAGTGGTGTTAGCAAAATATCTACAAATTTTAACCACGGATTTTGTGGTTCAATTTCCCAACATTATTAATATTCACCACTCTTTTTTACCGGCTTTTCCCGGCGCTAATCCCTACCATCGTGCCCATGAGCGGGGCGTAAAAATCATTGGAGCCACCGCCCACTATGCCACCGCCCAATTGGATGAGGGTCCAATTATCGAGCAGGATGTGGTCAGGGTTAGTCACCGGGATAATGTGGACGATTTAATTCGTAAGGGAAGAGATTTAGAAAGGGTGGTGCTGGCTAGGGCCGTGCGTTTACATTTGCAACATCGAATTCTTGTTTATGATAACCGCACTGTGGTGTTTGCTTAATTTTAGTGACATTCAGATCAAAAGCTAAGATTTATTTTAGTGTTTTAATATTTATTAACTTATTTTTATTCCGTATATTTAAATCAAACTTCAATGCGTAAACTTTACTTTTTATTACCGGGATTAGGGGGTAAATTCGTCTGTGGCGGCCTATGGGCAGAATTAAAAACCATCAAGCTGGTACAAGAAATTTGTCCTGCCACCATTGTTACCTATAAACAGCGGGAACCAAACACGCTTTTTTTAGATGATATTTTGTCTCAGGGAGATTTAGGTCAAGTAATTTTTGTGATTAGTTGGGGCTTTGATATTCCCAAATTAGCAAAAAAATTGCAGGGTTATCGGGTAATTTACCACGCCCACAGTACCGGCTACGGCTTTGATTTACCGACAGCTTTGCCCATCGTTTGCATTAGCCGCAACACCATGGGTTATTGGGGACAACGATCGCCCCATTCTTTACTGTATTATTTACCCAATCATATTTCCGAAGATTTCAGTGATTTAGGCCTAGTCCGGGACATTGATGTGTTGGTGCAAGCTCGTAAATCATCCCACTATTTATTAAAACAATTAATTCCGGCTTTACAGAGTCAATGTAACGTAAAAGTAATTGACAGTTACGTAGAAGATTTAACGGGAATATTTAACCGGGCTAAAGTTTATCTTTACGATTCAGCAGAATATTGGGCGCAACAGGGAGTAAGTGAAGGTTTTGGCCTGCAACCCATGGAAGCCATGGCCTGTGGCTGTCATGTTTTTTCTAGTGTCAATGGGGGGCTCTCCGATTATCTAGACCCTGGATTTAACTGCGAAAAAATTGCTGGTTACGCTCTGGACTACGACTGTCAAAGAATTCTAGGTGTGGTAAAAGGTTCTAGGCAATGGCGCAGGGTAGACCCCAATTTGTTGGCAGAGTATCGTCGGGAAAATATTTTAGAACGGTTAAGGGTGATTTTATTAGATATTAACGAATTTTTTGATTATCATCCCAGTTTTAGTCAAACCATTGAACCTTTAACCCAAAGAAGAATTGCTTGGCTAAAGTTTAAAAGTTTACTGACAAAAGTAAAAAATAAGTTTAAGTCAAGCTAAAACTTGATCGTAATCATTTTGTTAATTCCCTATGACTAATATTCCTTACCGAGAAAATTTACAACGACTTTGTGAGCAAGCTGGTTATGCTTCTCTGTCTAAACTATCAGAAACGGCAGACATTTCCACTTGGTATCTCTACCGTTTAGAGCGGGGTTTGATAGCACAAATTCCCCTGGGCGTTATGGTCAAATTGGCGATCGCCTTGGGTTTAACCCTAGAAGAGTTGTGGCAAGAATTGGGTGGAGGAAACGAATTAGGAAAAATAGAACAAGATCAAGCGGTGATCGAGGAAAACCAACAACTACAGCAGACCATTAAGGCATTGCAAGGGGAATATACCAGACTGCAACGGCAATTGACCTATCAATCCCAGCAATTGGAAAGTCAATGGCAACAAAAAGCTCTAGAAATTCTTGAGCCTTGGTTACTGCAATGGCCCACTGCCGCCGCCGCCGCCCAACAAAATCCCCAATGGCCAGCCCAAAAGCTTTTACCCCTCACTAAACCCATCGCGACCCTACTTCAACAATGGCAAGTGGAGGTGATCGCCACTGTGGGGGAAATGGTGCCCTACGATCCCCAATACCATGAATTTATCGGTCCAGGGCCACGGCCAGACGTTGGGACCATGGTGATGGTGCGTTACGTGGGTTACCGACGCAGCGAAGCTTTACTGTATCGGGCTAAGGTCGGCTATGCAGGGGATGCCTGAGGGGTTGACATTGCGATGGCAGGATCGGCTGTGCGGCGAGGAATTTCCACCGTTAAAAAATCCCTAGCCAAACGGGTATTGGGAAAAATAGCTTGGGCTTCCGCCAGTAGATTTTCCAGTTGCAGGGGATTGCCGGGGGCATAGCGGGGGCTGAAATGGGTCATGATTAACTGCTTGACATTGGCCAACAAAGCTACCTGGGCTGCCATGGTGGAAGTGGAATGGAGCCGGTCAAAGGCTAGCTGGGCATCCTGATGGGCAAAAGTGGCTTCATGTACCAGCAAATCTGCTTCCTGGGCCAAGGCGATCGCCTCTTCACAAAAGACCGTATCAGTACAGTAAACAAATTTCCGGCCCGGTTCCGGTGGTTCACAGAGGTCCTGACCTCGAATTCGGCGACCATCTTCCAGGGTGACGGTTTTTCCCTGTTTTAACTGGCCGTAAATAGGACCAAAGGGAATGCCCAAAGCTTCCGCTTGCTCCACATTGAAACGCCCTGGCCGTTGCTTTTCCTCCACTCGATACCCATAGGCCGGAATGCGATGTTTTAGTAAACCGCAGTGGACTTGAAAATCCTTATCTTCGTAAATTAGCCCATTTTCTCGGACAGTGTGAACTTTGAGGCGTTTGCCCAGGTGGGTACTAGAAAAACGGCAACAGGCTTCTAAATAATCCCCCAAGCCCTCTGGGCCATAAATTTCAATACCTTGACCGGAGCCAGCTAAACCGGAGCTAGCCAATAAACCCATCAGCCCAAAAATGTGGTCGCCGTGGAGATGGGTAATGAAAATGCGGGTCAATTGGGAAATTTTGACTTCACTGCGCAAAAACTGGTGTTGGGTGCCTTCTCCGCAATCAAATAACCACAATTCCGCCCTTTGGGGTAAACGGAGGGCAATGCTGGAAACATTGCGGTTACGGGTGGGAACGCCGGAGCTGGTACCAAGAAAAGTAATTTCCACAGAAAAAGTGCTTACAAAAAAAATTTGGGGCTAAGAACCATTCTAGGCGGTGCTATACCACTCCCCATTAAAAGCTAGCCGCCTCCCACAATGGTAACTACCTCCAGGCGATCGCCGTTTTGCAATTGGGTTTCCGGCCAAAATTGTCGATGGAGAATTTCACCGTTGTATTCCACCGCAATTAAGCGGAGGTTAAACCCTTGATTTTGCAAAAAATCCGGCAATGTAACTGGACTAGAAGCGATTTGGCGATCGCCGTTGACGAGGAGGGTAATGGGGTCAGAAGTCATTAAAAATTGAGTTAAAAACTAATCACTAATCGTCAAAAGGAAAAGGGCCGTTGACTACTTCGTGCCAGGGCAAACCCATTTCCCCCAATTTGGCGAGGAACGGATCGGGGTCCATTTCTTCCACATTGAATACCCCTGCTTGCTTCCATTTGCCCTGTACCATCATCAGTCCCCCCAACGCGGCGGGCACTCCGGTGGTGTAGGAAATGGCCTGGGAGCCTACTTCGGCAAAACAGACAGCATGGTCGCAGTTATTGTAGATGTAATAGGTTTTGGCTTGACCATCTTTAACGCCCTTGATGTAGCAACCAATGGAGGTTTGCCCCGAATAATTTTCCGCCAAGGAAGCGGGTTCCGGTAACACAGCCTTGAGAAATTGTAGGGGGACAATTTTTTGCCCCTGGTATTCCACTTCATCAATGCGGGTCATACCCACCGCCTCCAGCACCCGCAGATGGTTAATGTAAGCTTCCGAAAAGGTCATCCAAAAGCGGGCCCGTTTCAGGGTAGGAATATTTTTCACCAGGGATTCCAATTCCTCGTGGTAGAGCAAATAGGAAGGGCGATCGCCAATGTGGGGATAGTTAATATCCCGGTGAACGGAAAGGGGATCAATTTCCTGCCAAACCCCATCTTCGTGGTAACGGCCCTTTTGGGTAATTTCGCGAATATTAATCTCTGGGTTGAAATTGGTGGCAAAGGCCTGACCATGGTTCCCCGCATTACAATCCACAATGTCTAGGTAATGGATCTCATCAAAATGGTGCTTGAGGGCATAGGCAGTAAAAACTCCCGTTACCCCTGGGTCAAAGCCACAACCCAACAGAGCCATTAACCCGGCATCCTTAAACTTGTCTTGGTAAGCCCACTGCCAACTATATTCAAACTTGGCCACGTCGGGAGGCTCGTAATTAGCGGTGTCGAGGTAATCCACCCCCGCTTCTAAGCAAGCATCCATCAACACCAAGTCCTGGTAGGGCAAAGCCACGTTAATGAGCAAGTCGGCCCCAAAGTCCTGTAGGAGTTTGACCGTGTCACTAACCTGAAAAGCATCCAGGGCAGCAGTTTTAACCTTGGGGGAACCAATGTGAGCCGCAATTTGATCACATTTGGCCACCGTGCGACTAGCCAGAAGAATGTCTGTAAAGTCCTCTAAAGCCGCGCATTTGTGGGCCACCACACTGCCCACGCCCCCAGCTCCCACAATCATTACTTTAGCCATTGTTAAACCCTCCAGTGCCCCAAAAGCTGTCCCCCAAATATTAGCTTAAAACGCGAGAAGCCCCGCGCCATAAACCTGTCTTAGGGTCACCAGTTAAACGAATTCATTTTCCTGTAAATAATCGGCGATCGCCTTGGTGATTTCCGTTGGGTTAGCCAGATGGGGAAAATGCCCCGGAGTATCAATCCAATAAAGTTCACTATTTTTCATAATCCTGTAAAGATAAGCCCCCACTGTGGGCGGCACAAAAATGTCCTCCTGGGGTTGCACGATTAAGGTCGGGATCTCCACCTGGGCCACCTCCCGACGGTAATCGGACATGATGATGAGACTAAATACCACCAAGCCAATGTCAGGACGCAGTTGCAAAAGACAATGGGAAAATTCTTCCACCAATTCTGGCTTGTTGGGATCATTAACCGCCGCCGGGGCATAGGTGCGAATCCACTCGGCATAGTTATGGCTCATTTCATTGAGAATTGTGGCGATTTTTTCTTGGCTAAAACCGCCTTTATAATCCCCATCATCCCGATAGCGGGGGGAACCACAAATGAAAACCATGCCCTTAAACAAATTCGGATCCCGCAAACTGGCTAGCACCCCAATCATGCAACTAGCAGAGTGGGCAATTAGAATTCCCTGACGCACCCCTGCCAAATGGGCGATCTCCATCAAATCATCGGCATAATCCTTGAGGGAATTGTAATTTTGAATATCAAAATCTTTGCTATTAGCGGGTTTACTGCCAGGAAAGTCAAATAAAACAATGCGATAATTTTCTTCAAAGGCCGGATAGATAGAGCGCCAAGCGTTTTGTTCACTCCCAAACCCATGGGCAAAAACTAAGGTTTCTTGGGAATTAACATTACCTAAAACTTGGATGTTGTATTTTTCCATGGCTTTCTGCTTGAGTTTGCCGGCCCATCGCCTCTAACTTCCCTATTTTATCGGTCATTTCTATGGAACTTTACCTTATTCGTCACGGCATTGCCCAGGAACAGTCCCCGGATATCCCCGACGGCGATCGCCAGTTGACTAAAAAAGGTAAGGACAAAACCCAGCGAGTGGCCCAACGCCTCCAGGCGATCGGAGTGGAATTTGACCTCATTCTCACTAGTCCTTTAGTACGAGCTCAACAAACAGCACAGATTCTCATGGACCAGGGGCTTGCACCCCAATTGGAAACCTTTTCCTCCCTCGCCCCCGGGGAAGACATTCCCCAAGGCATCAATGATTTAAAAGAAGAATATCGCCACCGCAGTCACCGTTGCCTTGCCCTAGTGGGTCATCAGCCGGATTTGGCCAACTGGGCTGAATATCTCACTTTTGGTAGCCCCCAAGGCAAATTAATTGTTAAGAAAGCTGGCATTATTGGTTTAACGTTGCCTTCCTGGGACTGTCCACCGGGTGAAGGGCAACTGTTTTTGCTCACTCCCCCCCGTTGGCTGGTCTAGATCTAGCCCACAATTGATCGAATGATCGAAGCTCGTCGGACCAGTACTGGGCTCAATCCAGGGGTGAAGGTAAATTTCCAGAATTCCTTCAGATTCCCTAATATGGATATGGGGACAGGCTGGCCCGGGCCGGCGCAATTTTTTGTTAATCCAAATCTCTAAGCAACAACAGTAGTGGCATTGTCCGTTATAGGTGAATTATATGATGACTGATAACGAAGTGTTTAAAGAAGGCCTAGCCGGAGTCCCCGCCGCTAAATCGAGGGTGAGCCATGTGGATGGCACCGACGGTATTTTGGAGTACCGGGGCATTCGCATCGAAGAATTAGCCAAATCCAGTAGTTTTATCGAAGTAGCCTATCTGCTCATCTGGGGTAAATTGCCCACCCAGGCAGAGATCGAAGAGTTTGAGTACGAAATTCGCACCCATCGACGCATTAAGTACCACATCCGGGACATGATGAAATGTTTTCCCGAAACAGGGCACCCCATGGATGCCTTGCAAACTTCAGCGGCGGCCTTGGGATTGTTCTATGCTCGACGGGCCTTGGATGACCCCAAATATATCCGGGCGGCGGTGGTGCGTCTGTTAGCCAAAATCCCCACCATGGTGGCAGCTTTCCACATGATCCGGGAGGGTAACGATCCCATTCAGCCCAATGATAAATTGGATTACGCTTCCAACTTCCTTTACATGCTGACGGAGAAGGAGCCAGACCCCTTTGCCGCCAAAGTGTTTGATGTGTGTTTGACCCTCCATGCTGAGCACACCATGAATGCGTCCACCTTTTCGGCCCGGGTAACGGCTTCTACTCTCACGGATCCCTATGCAGTGGTTGCCTCGGCGGTGGGGACTTTGGCGGGGCCGCTCCACGGGGGAGCCAACGAAGAAGTGCTAAATATGCTTGAAGAAATTGGCTCAGTGGAAAATGTCCGCCCCTACGTGGAAAAATGCCTGGCCAACAAACAGCGCATCATGGGCTTTGGCCACCGAGTTTATAAAGTCAAAGACCCCCGGGCAATTATTTTGCAGGATTTGGCTGAACAGTTATTTGCCAAAATGGGCCACGACGAATATTACGAAATCGCAGTGGAGTTGGAAAAAGTAGTGGAAGAATACGTGGGTCAAAAGGGCATTTACCCCAATGTGGACTTCTATTCCGGTTTGGTTTACCGCAAGCTAGACATCCCCGCCGATCTGTTTACGCCCCTATTTGCGATCGCCAGGGTGGCGGGTTGGTTGGCCCACTGGAAGGAACAATTATCAGTCAATAAAATTTACCGTCCTACCCAAATTTACATCGGTGACCATAATTTATCTTATGTTCCCATGACAGAACGGGTAGTTTCCGTGGCCCGCAATGAAGACCCCAATGCGATTATTTAAACTGAGCTTAATCGTGTTGATCTAAATCGGCTCAATTCCAGCTCCCTTGCTGGGGTTGGCATGCTCTGTCTGACTAGCCTTAGCCATTTTTTGCTGTTGTTTACCCCAGGGATGTTTTGATTATGCGACTAACCCAGCGAGTTAGCCAAGTTGTGCCTTCCATCACCCTTGAAATTACGGCAAAGGCCAAGGCAATGCGGACTGAGGGCATTGATGTGCTTAGCTTTACCGCTGGGGAACCGGATTTTACCACTCCCCCCCACATTGTGGAGGCGGCCAAATTAGCCTTGGATGAAGGGAAGACCCGCTATGGCCCCGCCGCCGGAGAACCGGCCCTCCGTCAGGCGATCGCCAAAAAGTTACGGGAAAAGAATAATTTGCCCTACGAGGCGGCCAATATTTTGGTGACCAATGGGGGTAAACATTCCCTGTTTAACCTAATGCTAGCCATGATTGAGCAGGGGGATGAGGTAATTATTCCCGCCCCCTATTGGCTCAGTTATCCAGAAATGGTGCGTTTAGCCGAAGGAACCCCAGTTATTGTCAACACCACAGCGGCCACGGATTACAAAATCACCCCAGAGCAACTACGGCAGGCCATTACCTCCAAAAGTAAGCTGTTTGTGCTGAATTCTCCTTCCAATCCCACCGGGGCAGTTTACACTCCTGCCGAAATTAGGGCTTTGGCGGCGGTGATTTTGGAATATGAGGATTTATACGTAGTTTCCGATGAGATTTATGAGCGCATTCTCTACGATGGCACAGAGCACCTCAGCATTGGTGCGGTGAACGACGAGATTTTCCAACGCACCATCATTAGTAACGGTTTTGCCAAAAGTTATTCCATGACCGGTTGGCGGGTGGGTTACCTGGCGGGGGAATTACCCTTAATCCAAGCCTGTAGCACCATCCAGGGCCATAGCACCTCCAACGTTTGTACCTTTGCCCAGTACGGGGCGATCGCCGCTCTGGAAAATCCCCAAACCTGTGTGGAGACCATGGTCAAAGCCTTCACAGAAAGACGACAGGTGATAGTGGAAGGCATCAATCAAATTGCAGGGCTGAGTTGTCCTAATCCGAAAGGAGCATTTTATGTTTTTGTGGACATTGCTAAAACGGGGCTTAATTCCCTGGAGTTCAGTGCCCGATTATTAGAATCCCACCAGGTGGCGGTGATTCCTGGAGCGGCGTTTGGAGCCGATGACTGTGTGCGTTTTTCCTACGCTACCGATATGGACACCATTAAACAGGGTTTGGCCGAGTTAGAGCGGTTTGTCAGCACTTTGGCTTGAGCAACCGTCCAACCCGTTGAGAGGAGTCAGTTTTACTCCCTGTAGGTAACGTTTAATTCGGTCATGGCTCACGCCATCGAGATGCTTGGCAAGGTTTGTTAGGGTGTAGTTAGTTGGACTGCTCAGTAAATACTGACAGTAATCTAAACGAGTGAAAAAAGTCATCCTACCACCTTAACCTCATCTATCTTGCGTAAGTCCTGTGGGGGTTTTAATCGGGATTATGCGTGATATAGCAAAAGCTGGGGGTGAGGTTATATTTTTACCGTCATATTCACCGGACTTGAACAAAATTGAGAAGTTCTGGGCGAAACTAAAACGTTATGTTTCCCAACTTGTTAGTAATGGAGAATCGCTGATTTCTGGATTTGATGTAGCGTTGAGAAAATTGTCCTAACTATCTCGCTCTTTGCTGTACTGCTTGCAAGGCCAAAGTGGCATTGAATTCGGCGCTATACTGTCTTTTCTTTTGGCTCATAAACTTTCCTCGGTTGCGGTTTTTAGTTTAGAGCTTTCTCCCCTGTCCGCTTTTTTGGGGCCACCTCAACCCGCCAGACCCGGATACCTTGTTGAGGAATATAAACCGCCAGAGTTGTACGGTCAGCGCTCAGAGCCGAGGGGCCAAGGGGAAATCGGAGATCACTCTTTGCCCTTTCCTCTGTTGGTTGTAAATCCAGCTTTTGCCGAGCCTCTCCCGTTTGTGGATCCCACACCTGGAAAGCACCATCGCTACCCACAAAAATTCCCTGTTCCGTCCAATACAAAACTTCAGCCCGGTCAGCCTTGGCAATGGTCTTGACTTGCTTTGGCGATCGCCAATCCCAAACGGAAAGGGGGGCACCTTGACCCAGAGCAACGGCCAATTGTTCTCCATCCGGGGAAAATGCCAGGGACAAAACCCCCGCTGGCTGGTTACTGGTTAGGGCTGTAACTTGTTTCTGGTTGCCTATATCCCAAATTTCAATGCGATCGCTATAAAGTCCGGGGGGAAAAGCCACTAAACGACCATCAGGACTAATTGCAATGGGCACACTGAATCGTTCCGTGGGGGCCAGATCGGCATTAATGGTTTGCAATAATTTCCCGGTGTCTAAGTCCCAAACCTTGATGTTATGGGGTTCTGGCTCATTTGCCCAGGCATCCACCGACGCCAACGTTACCAGCTTATTATCGGCGATCGGATAGGCTAATTCTCCTCCTTCTAAGCGCATTTGCACTGCACCGTTGGTTAAATCCCGCACCTGCACTTGCTGAACAGCCGCAGTGATTAACTGTTGGCCATCCTTGCTAAATTCTAGAGATGAAAGAATATCTTTTAGGGTTACTGAGCTATTGGGCTTGGTCTTAAAGGAATATAAAACCTTTTTGCGGGGCAAATCCCAAATTTCAACCTTGTCTTCCCCATATCGCACCGTTACCACCGCCAGTTGTTGACCGTTATCACTGAGGGCAAGGTCTTTAGGCCCACTTTCATAACCCTTCAGTTCACCTACCACCGGAAAAGGATCATTTCCGGTCGGTTTTTCCATGACCAATGCCGGGGGAGCCAGGCCAACATAAAGGACAACAGTGGCAAAAAAGTAGGTTAACAGTAAAACAATGCCAATTAACTTTTCCCGCTTAATTTGAGAAAACTGCTTAGTTCCCAGGGTTGCACCGATAACGGCCCCAGCAATGGAACCGAGGGGAGCTAAAAACACAAACATCATCAAAAACCACAGCCCCGAATAGGGGCCACCAACAAGGGAAGCTGGATTCGCTTCGATGGGTAATAGGCCGATGAGTACCATACCAATGAAGGAGCCAAATATGGCCGGTTTGATTAACCATCCCCTGGGGTTGGGAGAATCTGATAAATCCGATAAATTTTTTCCCCGCCAAATTAGAGTAGCGATCCAGCCCACCACTGACCCCACAACACTGGCAATTACAAAACTAACCAGGGTCATGCGTAAGAGTTTAGGTAAAACCAATGTCATGAATGTGTCTAGGTTCAGATAACTCATCGCTTTTATCCCAATAAGAAATGGCCGTGGCAAAAGACTAGGCTAACTTTGTCCATATCCTGACAAACTCAGCCATAAAAACAGATACAGTTCTCTGAGCTTGTCTAGTTTTTCAACAATATGGTAGTGCCATTTATACACTCCCGTGCCGACCAATGGCAATGGTAAAATAGTGAATTTAAATTAAGAAAATGATGATTTCTTTAGTTTCTGTTCAAATTACATTAGCAACCCAATGTTTGTTATTAAGATATACACTTAACTCAGAATAATCATCTGCTTACAATCACTCATTGGAGGTCGGAATTAAATGTCATCTTTTAATCAGATAACTACCATTTTCAGTCGAAAAGTTCAGATTGGACAACTTACGGTGCCAGTGGCAATAGCTTTTTATCTTTTAGTCTTTTCTGCTACTGTCTGCATTTTAAATTACAAATATTTGCAAGAATATAATCAATTGATGGAATATATTAAAAAATATTACCCGGACATTTATGAGGAAATACGTCAGAAACCAGACGTTGGCAATATGGCCTATTCAAAGGGATATAAACGCCTAAAACCATTGATTAAACTTTCCAACAGTATGGATTCATTCGATGATCCAAAATTAAACAAACTCGTATCTCAGTTTATCAAGTTCGACAGAAATTTTATGATTTTTAGTTCAGTTTTAATAGCTATTACTATGATTATTGGCTTAGCCGTGGGCATCCTTTATTTAAATTAGGCCATCAATTGTTTAAAATGGAAGAGATAACGAGGGAAATTAGCTCCACAACTTTACAAATTGCATGGTTTACATGCTCCCCATGGCTAGAGCTGGGGGCTTTTCAAGCACGCTCTTACGGTGATTTTTCGTTAAAGTTGATTGGAAAAACTAAACTCCCCCAGCTAACTTTCCCCATTATTACGGTCGGGTTGTTTTTGCAGAATTAACTGAACCATCAACAAAATTAAGCCGATCGCCACAAAGGCAAAAATAAAGGTGCCCATGGAAGCTAATCCCAGCACCAAAGTTCTCACCGCCGAAGCAATGCGCTGGACAATGGGCTTATCAGACAACACCGGCTTACTGGCAAAACTAACGGCGATCGCCGAAGTCAAAAGATATAAACCCCAAGCTAAGGTCGCGGAAATGCCGGAACCGACCAAACATCGTAGGGGCGTAGGAGGAACAGGTTCTTTTTTTTCTGGTTTGGGGGAATCTTCGCTCATATTTGGGAAAATTTGACGAGGGTTTGGGCCGAACAAATGGATAGCTGAAAATAATCGTAATTTCGCTAGCTAGTTTCCCTATTGTACTACTGACGCTGCTGTCCACCGCAAAATCCACTAGAATTTGGCATAGGTACTTTTCCCTTCCCCACCATGGCCATTTTCTCCCCCGTCAACGCCGTTACCGATATTATTCCCCAGCTCGAAAAAATTGTTGGCCAGGATGGAGTAATTAAACGCAAAGACGAGCTATTCACCTACGAATGCGACGGTTTAACGGGTTATCGACAACGGCCGGCCCTGGTGGTTTTGCCCCGCACAACGGAACAGGTAGCCACAATAGTGAAACTTTGTCACGATCGCCAAATTCCTTGGATTGCCAGGGGGGCTGGCACAGGGTTATCGGGGGGAGCCTTGCCGGGGGCCGATAGCCTATTGATTGTCACCACTCGCATGCGGCAAATTTTGGCAGTAGATTACGACAACCAGACCATTGTTGTCCAGCCGGGGGTGGTGAATAACTGGGTTACCCAAACCGTTAGTGGGGCTGGCTTTTACTATGCCCCTGATCCTTCCAGTCAGATTGTCTGCTCCATTGGCGGTAATATTGCGGAAAATTCCGGTGGAGTTCATTGTTTGAAATATGGCACCACCACCAACCATGTGCTGGGCTTGAAACTGGTTATTCCCGATGGCTCCATTGTGGAAGTAGGGGGGCAAGTCCCCGAAACGCCGGGCTACGATTTAACCGGTTTATTTGTTGGTTCCGAAGGAACCCTAGGCATCGCCACAGAAATCACCCTAAAAATTCTCAAAACCCCAGAATCTATCTGTGTCGTATTGGCGGATTTTCTTTCTCTCGAAGCCACCGCCCAATCCGTGGCCGATATCATTGCGGCGGGCATCGTCCCAGCGGGCATGGAAATTATGGACAATTTCAGCATCAATGCGGTGGAAGACGTGGTGGCCACCAATTGTTACCCCAGGGATGCGGCGGCCATTTTGTTAGTGGAACTGGACGGTCTGCCCATCGAAGTGGAATTAAACCAAGCCAAAGTAGAAGAAATTTGCCGCAACAATGGAGCCCGCAACACGGCGATCGCCTACGACCAAGAAACCCGCCTAAAAATGTGGAAAGGAAGAAAAGCGGCCTTTGCGGCGGCGGGTAAACTAAGCCCCAGTTACTTTGTCCAAGATGGTGTGGTACCCCGGACTCAATTGGTACAGATTTTAAGCGACATTAATGATTTAAGTAAGAAATATGGCTTTGCCATTGCCAATGTTTTCCATGCCGGAGACGGTAATTTACATCCCCTAATTTTGTATGATCAAAAAGTACCAGGAGCCTGGGAAAAAGTGGAAGAATTGGGGGGAGAAATCCTTAAACGCTGTGTGGAATTGGGGGGAAGTTTATCCGGAGAACACGGCATTGGCATTGATAAAAATTGCTTTATGCCCAATATGTTCAACGAAGTAGATTTAGAAACAATGCAATGGGTCAGACAATGTTTTAATCCTGATAACTTAGCTAATCCTGGTAAGCTTTTTCCTACCCCCCGCAGTTGTGGAGAAGTGGCCAATGCCCAACGGCTTAACCTAGGCCAGGACAAGAAAATGGAGGAAATTTATTGACCCTAAAACAAAAAACTGACAATAATCTCCCATGGCTCCAAAAAGTCTGAGAAAGTCAACAAATGGTTAAAAATGGCTAAATGGGAAGGTTAATTAACTTTTAGAGCAAATAGGATTTGGATAAATTCAGATAATCGTTCCACATTGTTAAACCAGCGTTAAAAAAGCATCGATGCAACAAGAACCAGCAAATCAAAATCTCAGGGCCATAGGATGGATCGGCGCTTTCATGTTGGCAGTTTGTGGCATCCCCCAGGCCTACGAATGTTGGCTGAATGGCAATGCTAACGGTTTGTCTCCCTTGTTTTTAGGATCGTGGTTTATCGGGGAAGTCCTTACGCTGGTGTTTGTTCTTTATGAGCAGGCAAGAACTGATGCTAATATGTGGCCCCTTTTATTTAACTACGCCATTAATATCTTGACTATTTTTGTGATGATTTATTACAAAGTATTTCCTGTTATTTAAAACCAGAAAGTTTTTGTTAACCAATTAACCTGTACCTTTGGCGATCGCCTACGATCAAAAAACTGCAGTTGTAGAGATGTTACCAATGCCTAGCGAAATGATTTGCTCAATAAGCAAACAATCATTCAGGAAAAACTCACTAGCAAGGTTAAATAATTACAGCAAATTTTGTGGGTAAAATAAAAACAGTTGACATTCCTCAATTGTTAACTCATATCTAGAACGCTTGCGAAAATTTTCCTGCAAATAACCTCTCCCCCGTTCTTCAGTCCATCCCAAGCGCCTCATTTCCTTTAATATTAATTCCAATTCTGGACATAACTCAATCACACCGGCAATTAATCGGTAGCACTGGCGACTACCACCAAGAAAAAGCCCCGTCAACTCCGGAGTAAGAAAGGGAAGACAGAATGATCCCATAGCGCAGTGTCAAAAAAAGCAAATAAGCTGACCCTCTCCCATCTATCCACAGAGTCGATTACTTGTTATTCTCACTGTAGAGGCCACGCAATCAACTCCGTGCCAACCTACAATGACCCAAAGCTATGGAGATACCACGATTGAAACAAGCTTGACTGGAGCAGGGATATCCCCCGGCAAAGTCAGGTCGAAGGATATTGGCGAATTAATTGCAGCGACAGAAGAAATAATCAGCACTTACGTTCATGATAAGCATTCCGAGATCCGTACCAATGACATCATAGTCGGTCTGAAAAACGTTAAAGGTGATGGCTATATCCTGGAGTATGAGCCTAGTCTACCCGAAATCACGGTTCCTGCCTTTGAAGCCGTTTCCCATTGCATAGAGACCCGCAAGCTCGAAATTCTTCCCTCAAAAACCGTTGAAAGCATTGCCAAGATTCGTCAACTCTCTAAGAAAGGAGGATTTAATACGGAATTTTATGCCGTCAATGGGAGTCGTAAATATCTAACCTCAATCAATCAAACATTAGAAATTCCTGCATCTATTACAATGCAAGGGGAAACCACACTCTACGGAGAAATCATTCGAGTCGGCGGCAGTGAACCCAAAGTTGCGATCAAAATGATGTCCGGTAAAATACTCTACTGTGATGCTAAAAAGGCGATCGTTCGTCAAGCTGGGCAAAGATTGTATGAGATTGTTGGCATCAGGGGGAACGCCGAATGGAGAATGAATGACATGGAAATCCAGTCTTTTCAAATCATCGAGTTCACGGACTACCAAGACTCCCCAATAACAGAGACCTTTAATCATCTTAAACAGAGTATCAGCGATGCTTTCTCCCACATCGATGACCCAGTCTCCTACTTTGCCGAAAGCCAAAATGGAGATTAATGCACTGAAATGAGTATTATTTGTCTTGATACAAATATTGTCGTGTGGGGCATTCAAAGGCAATCATCCTCCGACCGTCAAGAAAACATCCCAAAGGCAGAAGCTCTAATGAATCAGCTGGAAGCCAACCGCAACCATATCATTATACCGGCTCCCGTTTTTGCCGAGTTACTGATGGGATGCAATCCTCAAGACAACCCAAGAGTCATGGAAGAGATTTCTCGAAGGACCAAAATAGTACCATTTGACGTTCCAGCGAGTATTGAATACGGCAAAATCCATATCAATAAGTGGGGGCTGAGGGAAGAATTAGGCATCCAGCGGGAAAAGATGAAAATTGACATGATGGTCTTAGCTGTTGCCCTAGCCCAGAAAGCATCATGCATCTACTCGGAAGACGATGACATACACAAGTTGGGCAAGGAAATCATCGAGGTCCGCAGAATGCCCAGCATAGCCCTTCAGGGAAATCTCCTTGATGCCCAAAATACCTAAGCCGGCTTCCAATAGCCCTCTAACGCCCCGTTTAGCTAATCAATTTCTGGACCTAGCACTTCCACTATGGGCTTTTCCGCCTCTTTTTCTAGAACTAAGGGAGCTTCTGTTTTCTCTTGCAAAGGCAACGGTTTTGCCTGACGTTGGGGTACTACAGCCTTTTCTAATTCCGGTAAGGCCACCAATTGCCGTTGTTTTTCCCGGACTTGATTGGGCAGTAACATCGGTAGAGGTTCATTTTCGTCCAACCAATAGGTGGCTACTGGCAGGGTATGTTCCAAATCCTCTAACAATCGGGGAATGATCATTACTGCGTGGAGTTCCCCAATGCGTTCTGCTTCCTGCATCCCCACCTCGATCGCCATGGCCACATTGGCCACCGTTCCCCGGACAATGGCGGTGCAAAGGCCATCTCCAATAATTTCGTAGGAAGCTAGCTGCACATCGGCGGATTTGAGCATGGCATCGGCGGCCCCCACCATAGCCGGAAAACCTCTGGTTTCCAATAGGCCAATGGATCGATTGCTCAAACGACTGTAACCCCGTTGCTGTTGAGCAAGTTCTACCAGATGACTACCGATGGGGAATACCGCCTGGAGGTTGGGCATGGGCCGGGGAATAACCAATTTCGACACTAACTGGCCAAACTGTTCTGCTGTTCTGGCCCCCTCTTCCACTGCTAGGCGCACATCGGCCACCTTGCCCCGTACCACTGCGGTACAGTAGCCACTGCCAATTTTTTCGTAGCCCACCAGGGTCACTTGGGAAGATTTCAGCATCATGTCTGCTGTCCCCACGATCGCCGGAAAGCTTCTGGTGGAGACTAACCCCAGGGCACTATCACTGGGTTGATGTTGATTTATTTGCTGATAACTGGGGCGCGGGGAACGGGCAATGGGGACGCTAGTCATTGTTGGGGAAGTCGGCACAACTGGAAAAGATCAGGGCCGCTGTGGCGATCGCCTTCTATGATAACCCACCGAGTTGGAAGCACCCAAACGGTATCTCGAACCAGGGTCAAGCAGAATGGAGTTTAGATCCTGTGCCGCGAAATTTGGGTTTCTATTCTAAATGGCTCCACTAAAACTCAAATGATAGGGGGGGGGTTTACCGAAGTTCCTTGCAAACTTCGGGGCAAAGGACATTTTAAAGGGACCTCTAGGGTTTAATCCACATTAGGGTTTGACCGTATTCCACCGGCTCCCCATTTTCCACCACAATCTCCATCACTTGCCCCGCCACTTCCGCTTCAATTTCATTCATTAACTTCATTGCTTCAATGATGCACACTCCCTGGCCTTTGCTGACTGCATCTCCCACTTCCACAAAGGGAGGCTCATCCGGGGCTGGGGCTCGGTAAAAAGTACCCACCATGGGGGAAACGATCGCCGTCCACTTTTGATCCGCTGGGGATGGGGCCGCAACTTCGGGGGAGGGAACTGAGGCAGAAACCACCGGGGCAGGCTGGGGGGCGATCGCCTGAGGGACAACGGAGATGCCGCCGGCCATACCATCCTTACGGACTGACACCTCAAAATCGCCGCTTTTTAGACTGAACTCCGTGATATTACTTTGGGAAATTACCCCCAACAATTCCCGCAGTTCCGTAAAGTTAATAGCCACGAATTACCCACCCCCCAATACAACAAAATACGATTAGTAAAGCTTGAGCTGACCAATGAGCCTACGGGTTAAAATCCATCTACCCAATTGATCAAGTTAAGCACAGCTTAGGCATTGTCCCGTCCTAGGTAGGAACCATCCCTGGTATCAACTTTAATCCTTTCTCCCTGGGCAATGAATAGGGGCACCATTACCTGGGCACCGGTTTCCAAAATGGCTGGCTTGGTGCCGCCAGTGGCCGTATCTCCCTTCACACCGGGGTCAGTTTCAACAATTTCCAGCACAACGCTGGTAGGCAATTCCACATCCAGAATGGTGCCATCCCAAGTGACAACGCTGACTTCCATCTCCTCTTTGATGAATTTGGCCTTGTCTCCCAGGGTATCGGGGGCAATGCTCACCTCTTCAAAGGTTTCCATATCCATAAAGACATATTGGTCCCCATCTTTATAGGTATGTTGCATCACTGATTTTTCGATGTTGGCCTGGGGCACCGTTTCCCCCGCCCGGAAAGTTTTTTCCACCACGTTG
Source organism: Synechocystis sp. PCC 6803 substr. PCC-P (assembly GCF_000284455.1). Lineage (GTDB taxonomy): Bacteria > Cyanobacteriota > Cyanobacteriia > Cyanobacteriales > Microcystaceae > Synechocystis. The sequence continues at coordinate 2,547,354 of NC_017039.1, read as the reverse complement.
CCGGTTTGAACACTTTTGAGCTTGGTCCGCACAAAGGCGGAACCCTTGCCTGGTTTAACGTGGAGGAATTCCACCACCTTCCAGACTGCGCCGTCCATCACAATACTGGTACCTGTGCGAAAATCGTTACTGGATATCATGGAAGCCAAGGAAGACTCAAAAGTTCACCCAACATTCTACTAGGGGATGGGGGCGTTGAAGTGGGAAAATTTTGCTGTTGCCCCCTATGCTGGAGAACAAACCACAATCATTATGATGCAAATTATTAAAACTCCCCTGGGGATAATTACCCGACGGGGCCTGCAATTGAGCTTGTTGTCCTTGTTGCTAACCATGCTATCTCTGACATGGGCTATGCCGGGATGGAGCTTGCCTTTGAACCAGCCGATGCTGTTGGGTGCTTTGGCCCAGGGCAATGCCATTACGGATCCCAATGCCATTTTGCGCTACGCTCTGCCCATCGATAATCCAGAGGTGCGGCGCTTGCAGGACAGCTTGGAAGATATTTCTAACCACATCCGGGCTAAGCGTTGGCCGGCGATTAAAAAAGATGTGCGGGCGGCTAATCTGACCATCACCTTGAAGGAAGATAAGATTCTTGCTGGGGTACCGGCCGATCGCCAACCGGAGGCGGAAACTTTATTGGGCAGTATCAAAACCGATTTAACTGCCCTAACCGAAGCAGTAGAGGCTAAGGATAAAGAACAGGTGATTAGCTTCCGTAAATCAGCCCTGACGGCGATCGGGGATTTGGAAGCCCTGATGGTGACGGATTTCCCCTTTGCCATTCCTGAAGAATTTGCTAATCTTCCTCAACTCAAGGGCCGGGCCACGGTGGAAATGACCACCAATAAGGGTCCCCTGACCATTGTGGTGGATGGCTACAGCGCCCCCATTAACGCCGGTAACTTTGTGGATTTGGTGCAACGCAAATTCTATGACGGTTTACCTTTTATCCGTTCGGAAGATTTCTTTGTGACTCAAGCGGGGGATCCCCCAGGGCCAGAAGCGGGCTTTATTGACCCCCAAACCAAAGAATACCGGGCCATTCCCCTGGAAATTTTGGTCAAGGGAGAAGAGGGCCCCATCTATGGCATGACCTTGGAAGATGCCGGCATGTACTTACCGGAATTGGCCTTACCTTTCAATGCCTACGGGGCGATCGCCTTGGCTCGGCCGGAAACGGAACCCAATGGTGGTTCTTCCCAATTTTTCTTCTTTAAGTTTGATACCGAGCTAACTCCACCGGGGTTTAATTTGATGGATGGCCGTTATTCGGTCTTCGGTTATGTGGTGGACGGGAAAGAAACGTTGGAACAGTTGAGTGAAGGGGACAAAATTGTTTCCGCCAAAGTAATTAGCGGTGCAGACAATTTAGTTAACGGCAATAGTTGATAAATCAGTGAACCATTGTCAGAAACTTTATTAAGGGAGGTAAAAATACCTCTCTTTTCTTTATTTTTTGAGATTAATGTAGCCGTTAATCCCAGCCTGGGCCATGGATAAACCCTATCACGTTAAATTTTATTCCTACAATTTCCCCCTGCCTAAGCCAGTGGTAACAGCCCATGGCCATTGGCAACGGCGACGGGGCTTGATTGTGGAGTTAACCGACCAAAGGGGTAACAGGGGCCGAGGAGAAATTGCTCCCCTACCCTGGTTTGGCACGGAAGATTTAGCCAGCGCCACGGATTTTTGCCGCAGTTTAAAAGGTCGGATTACCCCCGCGCAAATTGAGAAAATTGGCGATCGCCTACCCTGTTGTGGGTTTGCCTTTGGCTCAGCGGAGTGGGAGTTAGAGAGCGGCAGTGTGATTGAAAATTCCCCCAACTCTCTCAGTTACTGTCAACTTTTGCCTACAGGGGAGGCCGCCCTGGATTATCTCGCCTCCAATCCCCAGTTGGGAGCTAGCACGTTTAAATGGAAAATTGGCGTCGGGGATTTTGCTGTAGAAAGGGATTTGTATGGGCAGTTATGGCGACGGTTACCGGAAGGCTGTCAAATTCGCCTCGATGCCAACGGCGGTTTGAGTGTGGACATCGCCCAACAATGGTTAACTCTCCTCGATCGCCAAAGGGAAAATTCTGGGCCCAAAATTCAATACCTGGAGCAACCCCTGCCTCCTGGGGAAATTGACGAGATGTTTCGACTGCAAGAAGATTTTGCTACCTCCATCGCCCTAGACGAAGCGGTATGCAGCTTAGCTCAACTCGCCCAACTCTACGATAAAGGTTGGTCCGGGCTTTACATCCTCAAAGCCGCCATCATGGGGAATCCTAGGGTACTGAACCATTGGTTAAAAACCCATCCCATCCCCGCCATTTTTTCCTCCGTGTTTGAAACGGCGATCGCCAGGGGTCAAGTGTTGGCCCTGGCCCAAAAGTGGAACTTACCAGACCATGCCGTTGGCTTTGCTCCCCTAAGGGAACCCATAACAGAGGCCACCCCGGACTCGGTATGATGGGGATCAGCGTTGTTTAATGCCCCCTTTAGATTGACTGTGAGTGATTCCCCCAAGCCCCAATTACCCCCAAGCCCCCAGGGAGACCATTGTCTAGTTCACCAACAGGAACTGGAAGCTGTGACCGAAAAGTGGTTTGAGATTATGGTCCGGGTACAACCCCACCACACTGATTACGGCGGCGTTGTTTGGCATGGCACCTACCTAACCTGGCTGGAAACCGCCCGAGTGGAATGTTTGCGGTCCATTGGAGTGGATTTTGCCGACTTGGTCAAGCTGGGTTGTGATTTACCTGTGGTGAGCCTGGCCCTACGGTACCACCGAGCCATCCGCTTGGGACAAACAGCAGTGATTAAAGTGCAAATGCAAGAAATTCAGAAAGTGCGGCTGGAATGGCAAAATCAAATTGTTTGTCTGGAAACCGGGGAACCCTGTGTAACTGGCAAAATTACCCTAGTGGCGATCGACCCTGCCAAGGGCAAAATTATGCGCCGTTTACCACCGGTGGTACAGGAACATTTACTAAAGCTGAGACAGTGATCTTTGATCCGCCATTGCAGTATTTACTACCTTGGGAAGGAGGGGAAATTTGTTTGTTGGCACTGACGAGAACTTTTAACTTTCCCTTTTCGCAACCATTACTTAAACAAAACTTCCATACCGTTCAGTTTGGGTCGGGGATTCCATGCCCTTGCCTTTGATGATGATTAATTACTCCCTACTCCTCTCCCTAGCTTTACCACCCATTGCGGGGGGAATTATTGGCTATTTCACCAACGATTTAGCCATCAAAATGCTCTTTCGTCCCTACAAACCTCTCTTTCTGGGCCCCTATCAACTCCCCTTTACTCCTGGATTAATTCCCCGCAACCAGGAACGACTGGCTAAGAGGGTTTCCGACACCATTATGGGTTCTTTGCTGACCCCGGAGGAGCTACAACGGCTGGCCCGTAAACTACTGCAACGGGAGCGGGTAGAGGGAGCTTTAGGATGGTTATTGCAATTGGCCCTAAAGCAAATTCGGGAAGATAAGCAACAAAAAACCGCCCAAATTCTCGCCAATATTTTACGAGATTTATTTAGTGAATCTTTACCCCGCCTATTAAAAGCCCTGGCTCGGCAGGATAATTTTCTCTCGGACCAGATTAACCGTATTTTTGACCAAATTTTGCTGGAATTTCGGCTGTCGGAATTACAATCCCGTCAGTTTGCTGATTGGTTACTGGGCACAGTGTTGCCGCCGGACACGATTCGTTTGGCGTTGGTGGACTTTTTGAGCGATCGCAATATCCAGGTGATTGATGAGGGTTTTCGAGAAAAAACCAGTGGCACCTATTGGGTGGTGGCCAATTTATTTGGGGTGCGTAATTCCCTCACCCGTTTGCGGGCTTTTTGCCTGGAGGAAAAGGAAACGGCCAATTTACGCTTGAAGGAATTATTGCTTTCCCTAGAAATTCGGAATCGCCTCAAGGACTGGCTACAGCAATTGTCCCTGGAAAATTTACCGGTTTCGACGGTGCGACAACTACGGCGGACCACAGGGGAAGTGGTGCGGACCTATATTCGGGAGCGGGGGGAACCATTGCTGAAGGATTTTGGTAGCTCGGTGGATTGGGATAATGTGGCGGTGCTCATTGTCAATCGGCTCCAGTCTTCCACAGCGGTAACCGGCTCCTTGGGCTTGGTAAGTGAGGAATTGGCCTCAATTTTGGAACGGTATTTGGAGGATGACCTAGAAAAAATTGTTAAGCAAATTATCCCCATCCTGGCCATTGACCAGGTGATTATCAACCGTATTAATGAAACCCCCGCCGCCGAGCTGGAAACCGCTGTCCAGGCCATTGTGCGCAGCGAACTCCAGGCCATTGTCAACTTGGGGGGAGTGCTAGGGTTGATTATTGGTGGTCTGCAGACTGGCTTTTTCCTGGTCAGCCGTGGTTTTTGATGGGAGTCCGACCCGATGCGATACCATGGTTGGCAGTGTCAGAGTTTAGATCGTTGTTTAGGTCATTTCCTCCGATCCTTTGGTCGCCCTTTTTACTGTTATTTTCCTTTGCCCAACTCAGCCTGTGTTAACTTCGCCCATGTCTGATGCCGCTGTTGTTGTTGAAGAACAGGCCGCTGTGCTAAAAACTTTGCCGGATTTTCCCCTGTCTAATCAGCGGTGTGCCAGCCAGTTACAGCAACGCCTTGATTTGCTATTACTGGCGATCGAGGCTTTGGATGTGGGCTCGGCGTCGAAAATGTTAGCCAGTGCGGAAAGTTTAGGTTTGCAATCCATCATTCCCCATGCTCTAGCCCTGTGGCGGTTACGCTGTACTAACCCCTGGCGACGTTCCTATAACCGCACCCTACTCACCCTAGACCAAGCTAAGGCCCTGACGGCGATCGCCCACTACCAGGCCAAGCCGTTAAATGTAACCATGCGGCAATTACTAATTGCGGAACGACAAATGCGAGCCAAACAGTTGCCAGTGGGCACCAATTTTTTACTGTCGGATTACCTAGACCAATTCCGTTCCCATTTTAGTAGCCGGATGAATCCCCGCCGGGCTAAAGTATCGGTGTTGTTGGCTTCGGAACCGGCCATGGACGATTTTGCCCTGGGTTTGCTTAACCAATTGATGTTTTGCACCGGCACCATTGGCATGGAACGTTTATGGATCAGCTTGTTTGACGGAGAAGTAGCTTGAATATTCAACGACCCTATCGCCTACCCAACTGTACCCTCACCCTGGAGGGCATGGCCAGCGGCACTGACCCCGGTTCTAGCAACGGGGATTTGCAAATCATTCTCAATGCCCGTTGTCAGTTTCTCAGTACCAATCAAAGTTTAGAGGGGGGGAGGGCTTTTCTGGAAGCCTTGGCCAAGGCGGTCAACAGTTACGCCCAGGGTTGTTTGAGTGGGATTCCCCACCCCGCAGAAACCAAGGGGGAAAATGGGGAATGGGCCGAGTTAATGCCCCTGCCGGATCAGGCCCTGCACCGTTTGGTGTGGCATCCGCCGGCCGATGAATCCTCCGAGGCGATCGCCGTTGACCTAAGCACTGTGGAACTTTTTGACCTAGTGGAAGCGGTGGATCAGTTTATTGGCGATCGGCATACCTTACCGGATTTTTCCCTTACCCTGGAGCCCCTGTCCCGCCGCCACCGACAATCGGATGAACCCTTTGTGCAACGGGCCATTCCTGCCAGCTTGGGAGCTTTGGGCTTAGCGGTTTTTGCCCTGGTGCTCTACTGGCTGCCCATCCCCGAAATTCGGGAGCCGGAAGGGAACCCCGGCAACCCCCCTAATTTGGTCCAGCCGGGTAATGGCAATCCCCCCAATGGCCCCACTCCTTAACAGATCTAGGAAAATAAGGCTTATCATTTGACATTAGTTAATAGGCAATTTCCAAAGTTACTGTGGCCTGCACTGTTTGGTCACCGCTAATAATGGGGGTGGGAGCAGACTCTGCCATGGGGGAGGCGGCCAGGGCGCCCCGAAAAAGGGGCATGGGTTGGTCCGGGCTAGGGTTAATGACAATACGGACAATGTTTTGAGGCGTTAGATTCAAACTGGACAACACCACCCGAGCTTGGGCTTGGGCATCGGCGGTGGCGGCTACTAGGGCCTTTTGCTCAGCCGCTTTGAGGGTTTCAGGAGTGGCAATAAAGCGGATACCATCGATGCGACTGGCCCCGGCCCGCACAGCTTCATCAAGGATTTTTCCCACTTGGTCGCTTGGGTACTGAAAACTGACGGTGTTACTGCCGATGTAACCTTCCAGTCTTCTTTCGTTATTGCTGTAAACATAATTGGGTTGGAGTTGGAGTCCTTGGGTTTGTAATTTATCCACCCTTTGACTGCGTAGATAGGCCACCAGACGGTTACTCCGTTCGGCGATCGCCGTTTGCACCTGGTCAGCGGTATCGGCTTGGACTTCCACTGTTAGCTGAGCCTCCGTTAGGGTGGTGGGGACAGACTCCGAAGCTTGGCCGGTGACAGTGAGCAATTGTTGCATTTCGTTAGCCCAGAGGGGAGAGGGGGGCAAGGTGGTGAGTATCGCACCGGACAAGAGCACGGATGCAGAAAATTTAGAAAGTTTTGATATGCCCATAGTTGGCCTCCTAGAAAAAAATTTTGGTCGCACCCTTCTTTTTGATGCTCAAAGGGAAAGTTCCAAATCCTCCAAATACCAATACTTTGGAGGGACTTAGCTGGAGTATGGAAGCTAACCCCTGCTCCATATTTGCAAGGTACAATGAAGGGTTGACAACAAGTTACCCACTCAATGCTATGGTTTGCACTAGATAGGGTTAATCTTAATTGACCGGCAGTCTCGGCAGCGGAAAAATTTTCGATGGTAGACAATAATCAAGCCCAGGCAATTCTTCGTCAGTACCAGGTAGGGGAACGCAATTTTCCCAACTTAGCCCTACGGCACATTGACCTCCATGGCTTCACCCTAGCAGGGGCGGATTTTAGCGGATCGGACTTCAGTGAAGCTAACCTGCGAGGAACGGATTTGCAAGGCTGTAAATTACAGGGATGCTATTTTAACAATGCAGATCTGTCGGGGGCGAATTTAGCTAAGGCGGACCTAAGGCAAGCATCTCTAATAAAAACTTTTTTGCTTAAAGTCAACCTCCAGGGAGCTCATTTAAACAATGCCCTTTGTGCCGGAGCTTTGTTAACCAGGGCTAATCTTGAAGATGCCTGTTTGCATGGAGCCTTGCTGACGGGGGCAGACTTAACCGGAGCAAAGTTAAGCAAGGCAAAATACAATCAACAAACCCAGTTTGATGCTGGCTTTAGACCGGAAAACTTTGGTCTGATTAAAGAAACAGGGAGCGCTACTCCTGATCCTCAAACTGAAGCTCAGACTCAATCCCCAGCGCCCCTACCCACTAGCTTGACGGTGGAAGACCTGTTGTTGACTTTTGAATATTTAGGTAATTTGGGTAATCATTATTTGGGCAGTACCATGGCTAGCCGTTATCTACAATCGGCCCGGCCCAAACAAGAATGGTTTGCCCAGTTTGAGGTGGATAAAAAGATCGTTAAACTTAACTATCAAGGGGCCAAGCAGGAACAGTTGACCCCAAAGCAAATTGAGTTGGCTCAACAATGGGCTCAGCAGTATGTCAAATCCTGCACAGTCATTTTTAAGACTTTTCCCACCATGATCGAAACCGATCAATGCGTTTTCGATGTTACTTAATATTTAGTATATTTAGTGACTCGCTCTTGGGAGCAGGATTTTTTCAGGGAGGAAAAAGAGCAATGGTTGTGTCAACTCCGATCGCCGCTGAGGAAAAGCCACCGATTCAGGCCAATGTGGTGGAAACTTGGGAAATTAGCAAAATCTACCGCACCGGCTTTTGGATGAATCAGAAGGTGGAGTCCCTTAAACCTTTGTCCATTGCCGTACAGCAAGGGGAAACCTTTGGTTTACTGGGTCCTAATGGAGCAGGTAAAACTACCCTGTTAAAAATTCTTTTGGGGGTAATTCGTGCCAGCGGTGGCCGGGGTACTCTACTAGGCAAACCCATCGGCGATCGCCAGACTAAACAACGGGTGGGCTACCTACCGGAAAATGCCTACTTTTATGACTTTTTAACCGCTTGGGAATTTTTGGATTACATCGGCAGTCTGTTTCAAATTGGGAAACAGGAACGACAACGGCGCATTCTGGCCATGTGTGACCTGGTGGGGTTAGCCCAAAAAACCGCCAAAAAGAAGCAATTGCGACAATATTCCAAAGGTATGTTGCAACGGGTGGGCATGGCCCAGGCATTGATTAACGATCCTGAAGTCGTTTTCCTCGATGAACCCATGTCCGGTTTGGACCCCCTGGGGCGCTACCAAGTGCGGGAAATTATTCTTTCCCTCAAGGAACAGGGCAAAACCATCTTTTTCAACTCCCACATTTTGGCGGACGTGGAACAAATTTGTGACCGCATTGCCATTTTGGCGCGGGGGGAATTGCTGTGCAGTGGTTCTTTGGCGGAAGTGTTAGGTAATGACGAAGGCTATGAAGTGGTGCTCAAGGGAGGAGAAGAAGAGGCGTTGGGTAAATATCTAGCCAATTTAAGTCAGGAACAGGATGTTTGGCACGGCCATTACCAAGGGGATGTCCAAGCTCTAGTGGATGCGTTACCCAGTCTTAATGCCCGTTTGATCAGCATGAACCTGGCCCGCCCTTCCCTGGAAGATTATTTCATCCGCCAACTGCGAGAACGGGGTATCACCACCAGCCAGTGAGCATTAAACGTCCGTTACTCCCCCATTTAAATCCAGGGCGATCGCCAAGCTCTAAGACCGGGAAACCGAACCTTACCTGACTTAGCACTCCACTGCCAAGAGTGCTAAAGTGCTTTATGGACTTGTCCGCCACCTTTGACGTTATTTGTAACTTTTTAGTCTATGTCTAAACTTATTTCCTTTAAGGATGAATCCAGACGCTCTTTGGAAGCGGGGATTAATGCCCTGGCTGATGCGGTGCGGATTACCCTCGGCCCCAAAGGTCGCAATGTTTTATTAGAAAAGCAGTACGGTGCTCCCCAGATTGTCAACGATGGCATCACCGTAGCCAAAGAAATTGAACTGTCCAACCCGGAAGAAAATGCTGGAGCTAAGCTAATCCAGGAAGTTGCTTCCAAAACCAAGGAAATTGCTGGGGATGGCACCACCACCGCCACTATTATTGCTCAAGCTTTAGTGCGGGAAGGTCTGCGCAACGTCGCCGCCGGTGCTAATCCCGTGGCTCTCCGTCGGGGCATCGAAAAAGTTACCACTTTCCTCGTTCAAGAAATTGAGGCTGTGGCTAAACCCGTGGAAGGTTCGGCGATCGCCCAAGTGGCCACCGTATCCTCCGGTAACGATCCCGAAGTTGGGGCCATGATTGCCGATGCCATGGACAAAGTCACCAAAGATGGCGTCATCACCGTGGAGGAGTCCAAATCCCTCAACACCGAATTGGAAGTGGTGGAAGGGATGCAGATCGACCGGGGCTATATTTCTCCCTACTTCATCACCGATAGCGATCGCCAGTTGGTGGAGTTTGATAATCCTTTAATCCTCATCACCGATAAAAAAATCAGTGCCATTGCGGAATTGGTTCCCGTACTGGAAGCTGTGGCCCGGGCCGGTCGTCCCCTGTTAATCATTGCGGAAGACATTGAAGGAGAAGCCCTTGCTACCCTAGTGGTCAATAAAGCCCGGGGTGTACTCAACGTGGCCGCCATTAAAGCCCCCGCCTTTGGCGATCGGCGTAAAGCTGTGTTGCAAGATATCGCTATCCTCACCGGTGGTAGCGTCATTTCCGAAGACATTGGCCTGAGCCTCGACACCGTCAGCTTGGATCAATTGGGCCAAGCCGTTAAAGCCACTTTGGAAAAAGACAACACCATCCTCGTCGCTGGGGCCGACAAACGGGCTTCCGCTGGAGTCAAAGAGCGGATTGAGCAGTTGCGGAAAGAATATGCTGCTTCTGATTCCGATTACGACAAAGAAAAAATCCAAGAGCGCATTGCCAAACTAGCCGGTGGTGTAGCTGTGATTAAAGTCGGGGCCGCAACGGAAACCGAACTCAAAGACCGCAAACTCCGCATTGAAGATGCCCTCAATGCCACCAAAGCCGCAGTGGAAGAAGGTATTGTTCCCGGTGGTGGTACAACCCTAATTCGTTTAGCGGGCAAAATTGAAAGCTTTAAAGCCCAACTCAGCAACGATGAAGAGCGGGTTGCCGCCGACATCATCGCCAAAGCCCTGGAAGCTCCCCTGCACCAGTTGGCCAGCAATGCTGGGGTAGAGGGTTCCGTCATTGTGGAAAAAGTTAAAGAAGCTACTGGCAATCAAGGTTACAACGTCATCACTGGCAAAATTGAAGACCTGATAGCCGCTGGCATCATCGACCCCGCTAAAGTGGTACGTTCTGCTCTGCAAAATGCCGCTTCCATTGCTGGGATGGTGTTGACCACTGAAGCTTTAGTAGTGGAAAAACCTGAACCTGCGGCTCCCGCTATGCCCGATATGGGTGGCATGGGCGGAATGGGTGGTATGGGCGGCATGGGCATGATGTAATCGTTCCATCCTTGCCATGATTGACTCATCAATCCATTGTTAATAATCTGAAGGCTTTGTCGCCTTTTGTCCCCTTTCCTTTACTAACTAGGAGGGGGATTTTTGTTGGCTTCAAAACAGTTAGAATTGTTCCAACCATCAATTTTCAGCAAAAAATGTGATTGGCCTTAGGTAACCCAGGGGAACTGCATAATGAACAGGGGAGCAAAAGTAAAGACCAACGGAGATAACCTAGCCTTATCAACTAGAGCAAAAAAGTTATTAACTAAATCCATTGATACTTTAGAAACAATTATTGACAACGATCAATGTTCTCCTCAGGAAAAAGCAACGATAGCCCTAAAAATCCTCGAAATGGCAGGGATTTTCACCGAATTTAAGCATCACTCAGTGGATAAATTAGTGGCTAAGGCTGAGGAAAAAATTAGGCGATTACAGTCACAGTATCCTCAAATAAACCTCAGCCTATCGGAACCGACATTACACCAGCAGTCAGAATCAATATTTTTGCCCGGTACCTACGGAGAAATTAAAAACTTCTTATCACCGGAAGAAAATCAAAAAATCATCACAGAGGCTATTGATAAAAAAGAAGAATACATTAAATCTAACACTACTACTAAAGCTAATCAATATCGCCAATCCTACGTGCTTTTTTCTCAAAAAATTCCTGCATTATCAGCTTTAATACGGGAACGAATCAAACAAAAGTTACCGGAATTACTGGGTCAACTAAACTTTTCTCCCTTTGAAGTTGCAGAAATAGAATTACAACTCACAGCCCATAATGATGGTTGTTATTATAGAATCCACAATGACGCAGGTAGTGAAAAAACAGCTAGCCGACAAATTACCTATGTCTATTATTTTTATCAAGAACCGAAAGCTTTTTCTGGGGGAGAATTAAGGCTCTACGACACGGAGCTTAAAAATAACACCATTACTACCCATCCGAAGTTTCAAACCATTACCCCCATCAATAATTCTATTATCTTTTTTAATAGCCGTTGTCGCCACGAAGTGATGTCTGTGGTTTGTCCTTCTAGGGAATTTGCCCATAGTCGCTTCACAGTCAACGGCTGGATCCGCAAAAAGATGAATTGACTGAATATATTTAGAAACTATTAACTAAAGGTTTGTTGTCGATCGCCGGAATGGTATTTACACAAAAACCTGTAACTGTTGGATCAACTGGGCGGCCTGTTGTACGCCTTCCATGCGGTGCACTGGTTGGCCCTGCTTGAATAACACCAAGGTCGGTAAAGACTGGATTTGGTATTGGGTGGCGATCGCCGGATATTTATCAGTGTCAATTTTCACCACTTGGATTTGTTGGCGTAGATGACTGCCCACTTGCTCCAGAATGGGGGCCATCATTTGGCAGGGGCCGCACCAGGTAGCGTAAAAGTCCACTAGCACCGGCTTGGGGGAACCGGCCAGCATTTCAGCAAAATTAGCAAACTGTTTTTTGACGGCCATGGTATTTTCCCTCGCAAAGATATTAATCCAGTTCTAACAATTATTGGGGGCGATCGCCTATGGTCGACTCAATGGTTTGATCAAAACGCTTTTGCAGGAAGTGAAAGACAAAGTAAATGCCCACCATGCCCACCACTGCTGCTAGGGCAAACCAACTGAATTGGGTCGTCCAGGCAATAATTTGCTCGATGGTGACCACCCGCCCCAAAAAGTAAGCCAAACTAACGGTGATGGCAGCCCAGACGGAGGCACCGCCGATGTTGTACAACAGGAATTTGCCGTAGGGCATGCGGACAATGCCGGCCATGGGCCCCGCAAAAATTCGTAACAGGGTAACAAAACGACCAAAAAACACTGCGGCCGCCCCATTCTGACTAAATTTATGCCGGGCTTGGTCTAGTTTTTCCTGGGGAATGTTGAACAGTTGGGCCGCCCTGGTTAGTAAGGGCCAACCGCCCCAGCGTCCCACCCAGTAACCACAACTGTCCCCCAACACGGCCCCGGCGATCGCCGCGATTAATACCCCGCCATAACTTAAATCTCCACTGCCGGCCAAAAAGCCCCCCAACAGGGTTATGGTTTCTCCAGGGATGGGAATGCCTGCATTTTCCAAGGCAATGCCAAAGAATACGGCTCCGTAACCATATTGGCGGGCCAATTCCTGCAATGTCTCTAGCGAAAAAAATTCCCAACCCATGGTGATACTTATTTAATAATTCTTAATACTCTGCTTATTTTCAGTGTAACGGATGGGAGTGTTGGATGTTGCCGAAGATTCTACTGCTCAGCAATGGGCACGGAGAGGATGCGATCGCCGTCAGTATTGGCCAGGCTTGGAGTGAGTTGGCGGGAATGGAGCCTGGGGAAATATTAGTGGGATTGCCCCTAGTGGGGGAAGGCAACAGTTATCGACGTTTAAATATTCTCTTGATTGGCCCGGTGAAAACCATGCCCTCCGGCGGCTTTAACAACATGGATGCCAGGGAATTATGGCGGGATGTTCAGGGAGGCTTATGGGGATTGACCAAAGCCCAGTTAGGCGGTTTGCAAAAATGGACGGCCCAGGGGGGGAAAGTTCTAGCGGTGGGGGACATAGTGCCCTTGGCCCTCGCTTGGTTGGGCCGAGGTGATTACGCCTTTGTGGGCACAGCCAAGTCGGAATATTATCTGCGCTCCCCCGCTGGGGCATGGTTACCTAGTACCCAAGCTTGGGAAAAATGGCTTGGTTGCGCTTACTATCCTTGGGAACGGTGGTTAATGACGAGGAAAAATTGCGTAGCAGTCTTTCCCCGCGATCGCCTCACCCATGAAAGTTTGTTAAACCAAGGTGTGGCCAGTTATGCCGTGGGCAATCCAATGATGGACGGTTTAAACCCGCAGGATTACAAGCCCCAAACGTTACAGCCAGGACAAAGTTTAACCATTACCCTTTTACCCGGTTCCCGATCACCGGAAATGGAACGCAATTGGGCCTTGATTGTGGAAAGTTTAACCAGTGTGTTAGCCCATTTTGCCGATGCTTCCATAACTTTCCTGGCGGCGATCGCCCCTTCCTTGCCCTTACCAACGTTGATGGCTGAACTGGAAACCCAAGGTTGGCAACCACTGGAAGATAATGCCGTGGAACTTTTGACCAACAAGGTTTCTTGCTTGATTAAAGGGCCCGTTTTCCAAAAAGATCATGCCCGGCTGGTTTTTAGCCAACAGCAGTTTGCCGATTGTTTGCACCATGCCCAAGCGGCGATCGCCATGGCCGGTACCGCCACAGAACAATTTGTCGGGTTGGGGAAACCAGTGATTAGTTTTCCCGGACAAGGCCCCCAATACAATCCCTATTTTGCGCGCCGTCAAACCTGGCTTTTGGGAGAATCCTTAATTTTGTTGAATAGTCCTGACCAAACTGGGGAAGCTTTACAACAAGTACTTCATGATGTTGAGCGACTAGAGGCGATCGCCTGTAATGGCCGGGAAAGGCTGGGACAAGCTGGAGCGGCCCGCCGCATTGCAGAGATTCTCAGGGAACAATGGTGTTAGGTTTTTACTAGAAAAATTTCAGCGCTAACGCCTACAAGTGAATCTGGCTAACCGTTGCCGACAAACTCCGCCACAAATACCAACTAGCCAGACTGCGATAGGGCTGCCAGTTTTTGCCGTATTCGGACACTTGCTTTGGATTAGGGCGATCGGGCAATTGATACAATTTTTGAATTGCAATCCGAATTCCTAAATCTTGATTAGGTAAAATATCCTGACGACGAAGACGAAATAGAAGAAATAGTTGCGCTGTCCAGGGACCAATTCCTTTAATAGCTGTTAACTGTTCAACGATGGCCCGGTCACCCCAGGTTTCTAATTCAGGTAAAGAAGGAAAATTATTTTGTAAGGCGATCGCCCAAGTTTTTAAATAGCGAGTTTTATAACGGGAAATACCTAGTTCCCTCAATAATTCTGGGTCCACATTAGCTAAGGTTTGTGCGGTCCATCCTTTGGGTTGCCCATAGTCCAAAAATCTTTGGAATAACATTTGCGCCGTATTAGTATAGTAGTTTCAAATAAAGCTGAGACGCTAAACGCCACAGTAAGAACGGATAATTTCATCAAGAGACGTGTCAATAGGAGCGTACATTCTAGCTCGTTTCAAGGCACTAAAGTCATGCTCAATATCATTTAAATCAGGAGAATATTTCGGCAAAAAAAGAACTTCATGACCTGCTTCTTTAGCCAATTCTTTAATGGCAGTTTTACGATGAATAGGAGCATTATCCATTATTAATATTGATGGAATGTCGAGGGAGGGTAGCAAATATAATTTTAACCATCCTTCAAAGCCTTCTGCATTCAAACTCCCGGTAAAAACCATCGGCGCAATCAAATCTTTTTTTCCTTTTCTTCTCCCTGCTACTAGATTTTCTCTGACTCCCCTTTTTCCTTGTCTATCTCCATAAACTTTTTTTCCTTTTTTTGACCAGGCATAAATACAAGCCTGGATTGCTTCGAATCCAGATTCATCTATGTAAACTATAGCTTGACTACCATAGAGCTTAATTAGTTCTCTTAACATTCTATAGTACTTAACTCGTTCCTCCCGGTTTCTTTCTCGATAACGTAGTTCTTTTTTTTTTCTGTTTATTTTCATTTTCTTTAATGCGTAATATACGGCACTCGGCCTCACTCCAAATTTCTTGGCTCTGTCTATCAATCTTGCATCGGGATTTTCTTCTACGTCTTTTTTTAGAGCTTCCCAGTCTAATTTCCTATGGCGACGCTCTACTTTTATTGGGCTTAAATCTACTCTATTTAACCATCTGTATATCGAGGCTTTTCCTATTTTATATATCTTGGAAGCCTCAGTTATTTTTCCTCCAGCTTCTATATAAGCTACTACCCTTTGCCTTAAATCTAAACTGTAAGCCATTGTTTAAACCTGTTCATTTTGTACACTCCATAATTTTACATTAAATTCTCTCATCGTTAATTGAAATGACTATATTGATTTGTTGACCGATAATCCCCCAGGCGATCGCCTCCAAGAGAGTGGTGCGGGGTGGATGATGGGTTAATGAACAAACTTCTAACCCAGTAATTAAAGTACCAAGTCGGTCATCCTGGGATTGTAAATATTCAATTCCTTGATTGAGATCAAAATCATATAAAGTTTTTATCATCAATAATTGTTGAGCAGATGGGACCTTTTAATCTGAAATGATGGGGAGTAAAATCAGTTTTCAACATCCATGTTTACTCCAGTAAAATTTTAATTTATTAAAGCTAAATTGCTTCAGTGGGCATCTACCTTTTTCCTCTTTATACTTTATCCAAATTAATCTAAGCTTCGCGATAGGCACGGATAATGGCTTGGGAACCCTGGTCTTCTCCCCCCAATAATTGAACCGATGTAAACAAGCTTTCTGCCAACGTAACCCCTGGTAATGGGCCATTTTCAGCGGCTTCCCGGACGAGGCGCAGATCCTTAAGAAGATGTTTGACCATAAAGCCTGGGGCAAAATCAGCCTCCGACATTTTCGGTGCTAAATTAGTCAAGGCCCAGGAACCCGCCGCCCCACTGCCACAAGTATCAATTACTAACTCTGGGGCAATCCCCAACTGCTCAGAAAGTTGTATAGCTTCCGCAGCGGCGATCGCATGGATGCCACAAAGTACCTGATTACAAAGCTTAACAGCTTGACCACTGCCACTGGGACCACAGTGGACTATTTTTTCTCCTATGGATTTGAGGACGGGTAAAGCTTCTTCAAAATCCGAAATATCACCCCCCACCATAATCGTTAACGTACCGTTGATTGCGCCAACGTCACCTCCTGTTACCGGCGCATCCAAAAAGCGTAAACCCTGGAGTTTTAAATTTGTAGCTAGTTCATAAGCCGCAGTTTTACCAATGGTACTGCAATCAATTATTAAGGCTTGGGGTTTAGCGTATTCAGCAATCCCTCCCGAACCTAAAATAAGCTGTTGAACATCTTTTTCATCTCCAACACAGGTGAGAATAATATCTGCATTTGCCGCCGCCACCGCAATGCTAGTAACAACTTTAACCCCTGCCTTTGCTGCTTCCTGGACAGAAGGACGCTCTAGGGTGCGGTTATAACCAACTGTTTGATAACCATTTTTAACTAGGTTTTGAGCCATAGGACTGCCCATAACTCCTAAACCGAAAACTGCAATTTTGGAAACGTTCATAATAATTCTAGGCGCTTGGAGCAATAAGAATGATATATAGAGAAAACTAAAAGATTACATTCTAGCATGTCAATAAAAAATAGTAATTCACTTCTCTGACTTATCTTTTATTTCTTTTTTTTTATTTGAGATTAATTTTGGAACATAAAAATCAAGAAAATCAGTAATATTTAATATTTTTTGCTGTTCCTTTTATATTCAAGAATAATTTAAAGATTATCGCACCTAAATTTTCGTTTTTGGGCAATTATTCTGATCTGAGGGCGGGTCAATTTTAGGCAAACCCGTCATAGCCGAGCAAATGGCGATCGCCTAGCTAACTGCCATGTCATCGCAATCAGTGCCAGGAGAATGTCAGAATAGGGGCAACTTGTTTTCCTTGCCCTGAAACCATGTCAACCCAGCTTGATAACATCACTTCCGCGGAAACTGCCCCCGATTATTTGGACGAAGTGCCCGATGACGTGGAAATGTCTTTGTTTGATCACCTCGACGAACTCAGAACTCGTATTTTTCTGTCTTTGGGGGCGGTCTTGGTCGGGGTAGTGGCCTGCTTTATTTTCGTTAAACCCTTGGTGCAATGGCTTCAAGTCCCGGCAGGCACAGTTAAATTTCTGCAGCTCTCCCCAGGGGAATTCTTTTTCGTTTCCGTCAAAGTAGCAGGCTACAGCGGCATTCTGGTGATGAGCCCCTTTATCCTCTACCAAATTATTCAATTCGTTCTACCCGGTCTAACCCGTCGGGAACGCCGATTACTGGGACCGGTGGTGCTAGGCTCCAGTGTACTTTTTTTTGCTGGACTGGGCTTTGCTTACTATGCTCTCATCCCCGCCGCACTCAAGTTTTTTGTCAGCTACGGAGCGGATGTGGTGGAGCAACTCTGGTCGATTGATAAATATTTTGAGTTTGTGCTGTTGTTGATGTTTAGCACCGGGCTAGCTTTTCAAATTCCGATTATTCAAGTGGTTCTCGGCTTTTTGGGCATCGTTTCCTCCGAACAAATGCTCAAGGGCTGGCGCTTTGTCATTTTGGGGGCGATGGTGCTGGGGGCAATTCTCACCCCTTCCACGGACCCCCTGACCCAGTCCCTTCTAGCTGGGGCAGTGCTGGGGCTTTACTTTGGCGGGATCGGTTGCGTGCGCTTACTGGGTAAATAGTCCCCAATCCTTTATCATTTGAAGTACGTTGCTTAACATTACGAAACATTAAGATGGCATCCTCCGTTGCAATTAGGGAACTTCCTCTTTTTCCACTGCCTGAAGTTGTGCTTTTCCCTGGGCGACCCCTGCCCTTGCACATTTTCGAGTACCGCTATCGGATGATGATGAACACCATCTTGGAAGACGATCGCCGTTTTGGGGTGTTGATGATTGATCCCAGCACAGGGGAAATTTCCGACGTGGGTTGCTGTGCAGAAGTATTGCGCTACCAAAGGTTACCCGATGACCGGATGAAGGTTTTAACTCTGGGGCAACAACGGTTTCGGGTGCTGGAATATGTGCGGGAAAAGCCCTACCGAGTCGGTCTAGTGGAATGGATTGACGACAAATACACGGGGCAGGATCTCCATGGCTTGGCCAAGGAAGTTGATCGCCTGTTGCATGACGTAGTTAGCCTGTCGGCCAAGTTGACGGATCAGAACTTGGAATTACCCGATGATTTGCCCGTGTTGCCGGTGGAATTGTCCTATTGGGTCGCAGGCAATCTTTATGGCGTTGCCAGTGAACAACAAAGTTTGTTGGAATTGCAGGACACTGCTGAAAGATTACAAAGGGAAGCGGAAATTCTCATGTCCACCCGCAACCACCTCGCCGCCCGCACCGCCTTGAAAGATGTTTTAGGCACAGAAGAATAGAACGCAAGAAAAAAGCCCTGTTCCGAAGAATCAGGGCCTTGCTGACCATACTAAATTGGTTGGAGAAGGGAATTTTTATAGTTGGGGAATTAACTGTTCCTTGACGGGAACCTCGGCGTATTCCGCCACAATTTGCCGAAATTCTTCCCCATCAATGGTTTCTTTCTCAATTAAAAGATCCACCAGGCGATCAACCACTTCCCGTTGTTCTTGGACGATTTTGCGAGCCATTTGGTGACCCTGTTCAGCCAATTGCCGTACTTGGGCATCAATGCGGGTGGCTACTTCTTCGGAGTATTCAGAACGGTTCATCAAGCCACCACCCAGGAATACTTCCCCACCTGAACTCTCCAGGGAAATGGGACCAAGGTTGCTCATGCCAAAACGAGTTACCATCTGGCGAGCCATCTCAGTTACCTGTTGTAGGTCACCACCAGCCCCAGTGGTTACTTCGTCATCGCCAAAAACTTCCTCTTCAGCGGCTCGACCGCCCATTGCTCCAGCAATACGGGCCATCAGTTGGGCTTTGGTGGTTAAACCCTGTTCTTCGTTGGGAGTGAACCAGGTCAAACCTTGGGCTTGGCCCCGAGGAATAAGGGTGACTTTTTGCACGGGATCATGGTCTTTTAACAATGTGCCCACAATGGCGTGGCCTACTTCGTGATAAGCAATTAGCCGCTTACTTTTGCTGTCCACCAAGGGGGTGCCTTCCATACCAGCTACCACCCGGTCCACGGCATCATCAATTTCCAACAGAGTGATAGCGGATTTACGACGGCGGGCGGTGAGAATGGCGGCTTCATTCAATAAATTGGCCAAGTCAGCCCCACTAAAACCGGGAGTACGGCGGGCAATGGAGTCGATGGAAACTTCCGGTGCTAACTTTTTATTGCGGGCGTGGACTTCTAAAATTTCCTTACGACCAGAGTAGTCAGGGGCATCCACCATCACTTGGCGATCGAAACGACCGGGACGCATCAAGGCAGAATCTAGCACGTCAGGGCGGTTAGTGGCGGCAATGATAATAATGCCCGTATTGCCTTCAAAACCGTCCATCTCGGTTAGTAGCTGGTTGAGGGTTTGTTCCCGTTCATCGTTACCACCACCGATACCAGCACCCCGTTGACGACCCACGGCATCAATCTCATCAATGAAGATCAAACAGGGGGCATTCTCTTTGGCTTTTTTAAACAAGTCCCGCACCCGGGAGGCACCAACGCCGACAAACATTTCTACGAACTCGGAACCAGAAATGCTGAAGAAAGGAACTCCGGCTTCCCCGGCGATCGCCTTGGCGAGGAGAGTTTTACCGGTACCGGGAGGGCCCACTAAGAGTACTCCTTTGGGAATCTTGGCCCCCACTGCAGTAAAGCGTTCGGGCTGTTTAAGGAAAGTTACCACCTCTTGCAATTCTTCCTTGGCTTCGTCAATACCGGCCACATCATCGAACATGACACCGGTTTTGGCATCCATTTGGAAGCGAGCTTTGGATTTACCAAAGTTCATGGCTTGGCCGGGGCCCCCAGGCATGTTGCTGGAACGGCGGAAGAGAAAAAAGAGGGAAGCAATCAAAAGCACGGGGAAAATCAAGTTGCCCACAAAACCCCAAACCATGCCATTGTTGCGGACAGGGTGGGAATCAAGGCGAATGTTGGAGTCCCGTAAACGGGCAATCAATTCCGGGGCATTGGTGGGGAGGTCAACCCGGGAACGGAGGGTCCGGTCTACTTCTGGGTCGCTAACTTGCACGATCGCCGTGCGGCCATTTTCATATAAATCCACACTGGTGATGCGGCCAGCATCCACATATTCGAGGAAGCGACCATAGGTCATGCGGGTGTTGGCAGTGTTGGAACCGAGGTTGGCATCTGCCCCTCCAAAGCTCCCCTGCCAGAAGAAAAAGCCGACTACCAACAGGGGTAGGGACCAAAGTAGGGCAGTTCTCCAGGAAAATTTCATATGTTAGCTCACTTTAAAAGTTAAGACGGTCGTAGGATTTAGTGTAATCGGTTAACTGTGGAACGGAGACTGGACTCCGTCATGGAGGATTAGCTCCCCGACGCCGTGGAATTGATTAATTTTGTTGACAACGGAGTTTTGTAACAAAATCTTAACTAAATGTAACGTAATTCTCATAATTACGACAACCCCCTCGCCCCGGGAGGATCACCGCAAAATATTCACCATAACGAATTTGCTAGTTTGAAAGGTAATCGTTTAAGGGACACTGCCATGGGTCAAACCATCACTCCGCCTCCCCTCACCCTGGAGGAATTTTCCTGTTTACCGGAAGGGGAAGTTAACTACGAATTGCAAGACGGAACGGCGATCGCCAAAATGTCACCAAAAAGAATCCATTCCAGTCTCCAAAGAACGTTACTCTTTCTCCTGTCTGATTGGGGAAATAGCCAAGATTGTCCCTTGCCTGGCGAAGCCTATCCCGAATGGGGCATTTGTCTGCAAAAGGATGGGCAAGATTGGGCCCCGGTGCCTGATGTTACCTACATTTCTGACCAAAAATTGACTCCCTTCGCCCTGGAAAATGACTTTTGCCCTGTGGCCCCGGAATTGGTAGTGGAAATTATTTCCCCCGATCAATCCTTTGAAGCTATGACCCAAAAGGCTTTGGATTATCTGGCTGCCGGAGTAGAAAGGGTCTGGATTATTGGCGATCGCCATCGTAGTTTGACTATTTTTGCCCCCGACCGCCCGCCCCTTACCTATCAAGGAGACCAACTGGTGGAGGATGATTTATTGCCCCAGTTAAGCTTTACGGTTAATGAATTATTTGCTAAAGCTAAAGTCTAAGGCGGGAAAGTCACCCCAAACCCTTGTAGTCCAGATCCGGATCTGAGGTAGCAAGAAAACTTCTAGAAAAACAACTAATTAATTAGTCGCTTTGGTTGACCAACCAGAAATTGGATTTAGATTTGGTGCGGATGGCGGAGCCACAATGGTACTTACAAGTTCCTCCCAAGTTAATCCAGAAATGTCGCTAAAGATCATCTGGTTGGAACTAGAAGAGTTAATTACTTTTTTGACAATTAATGAACCGGTTACCCCACCATCATTACCACCACCATTAACCCCATAAACATAGTCCGGAGCCAAAATGAAAGCTTCAATATTATTTCCTCCAGAAGCCAATATTTGTGGCGGCGTGGAAGAATGGGCGGATTGTCCATAACCGAAAATATTCAAATCCGTTGGTT
Organism: Synechocystis sp. PCC 6803 substr. PCC-P; assembly: GCF_000284455.1. Taxonomy (GTDB): domain Bacteria; phylum Cyanobacteriota; class Cyanobacteriia; order Cyanobacteriales; family Microcystaceae; genus Synechocystis. The sequence continues at coordinate 2,525,581 of NC_017039.1, read as the reverse complement.
TATAGTCGGCGCAACTTCCGGAACAAGAATGGTTTAAATGGGTGTTCCCACTCACATTGATATCACCTTTAACATGCATTAAAACTAAAAATCTTTCGCCAGAAGTGGGGTTAATCGTTCGTACATTGATCGTATCGTTTCCACCCAAAGCTATTTTGTCAATGCAGTAAACATAGGCAGGCAGATTTGTGCCATCATTAAGAGTTATGGTCGTACTAGCGTCGGTACTTCTCGGCAAGGTCATACTCCCGGACATGGTGGCAAAGGTATTGGAAGCGGGACAAGTGGGATAGGGCGGGAGATTGGGTTGGGGCACATTACTATAAATGGCCTCATAGGTACCAATGGCAACTTCACTGTTAGGAAAATCAGCCGGGTCAACGGAAGCATCGCAATCATTAACGATAATGTCTGAATATACGTCTTGATTGCCCGAAACAATTTCGTCCCCGGTGGCCGTTTCCGTAACCCATAAACTTGAAACGGAAGCATCATTGGGAAGACGGGTGATAGGAATTTTTACCTCTATCCTAGACCGAGCTTCATTGGCGGCATTACGGTTAATGGCTCCTTCCACAACTAAGGTGCCTGTGCCGGGGCCAAGACCGATCGCCCCTCCGTTGGCGGTGTCTGGGGTGTATTGATAGCTGACTAAACGAAATTCACCCTGGGGTAAGGTTTTCCAAGCTCGATTGCTAGCCGTTGCCGTTATATCGGTGGTGGTGGTTGCTGGCGGCTGACAGGCCGCACCGGGAGTTGTAATTGTCCAACTTCCTAAGTTAGGGAGATTGTGCCAGCTAGGGGTACTACCAGTATCGGTACAAGTGTTACTGCCAGCGTCCCAATTTTGACAATCTGGCAGGGCAGAGATGAAACGATTGGCTGGGGTATTCATCAAGTTGATTATCTTGGTAATGCCCGCTTCGGCGGCATTTTGAGCTTGGTCGGTGGCCGCTTTGCTGGTGGAGTCATTTTGCTGAAACATTGACCTTTGCATCATCACAATGCCAATCACTGTTAGCACTAGGCCAACCATAATGGCCATCGGCAAGGCAAAACCACCGTTATCAGCAGAACGACGGCGGGAAAAAATGATTAAACGAAAAAATTTGCAAGGATTCATAGCGGTTGCCCAATCTAACTCAGGGAGCGACTTCAGCCCACAAAAAACACCACTGGGCCTACTGGGCTATTCCCATTATCATCTACATTGAAGGGATAGCAAGCTAATTTTTATGACGGCGATCGCCAAAAACAAAGAAAATTCAGCAATTACCGTGGGTAGCAAAAAATCCCCATCTAAAGTTCAGTAAATATAGCTAGAACAACCAAGCATTTTCGGCAAAGTACTATTCAGATAGAACGAGAAATGAGCTTGTTCTATCCGCCCGGGGCTGAGGCTGTATAATCTACGACGGGCTGTCAAACATTGTGATACCATGGGCAGAAGAAAGGAAAAACGTCCCTGATCGCCTTTTTGGGCACGGAGTAGGGCGTTACCCCGGCCCGTTCAACCACAAGTCCCTATAGATACAATCGCCAAGAAGTATGTCTAAAAAGTTTTTAACAATCCTCGCTGGCCTTCTGCTGGTGGTCTCCAGTTTCTTTTTATCCGTGAGCCCCGCTGCCGCTGCCAATGCAACAGTGAAAATGGGTTCTGACAGTGGTGCCCTAGTTTTTGAACCCAGCACCGTCACCATCAAAGCTGGAGAGGAAGTCAAATGGGTTAACAACAAACTCTCCCCTCATAACATTGTGTTTGCCGCCGATGGTGTGGATGCTGACACCGCTGCTAAGCTCTCCCACAAAGGCTTGGCCTTTGCCGCTGGTGAAAGCTTCACCTCCACCTTCACTGAGCCCGGCACCTACACCTACTACTGTGAACCCCACCGGGGTGCTGGCATGGTAGGCAAAGTTGTCGTTGAGTAATCAGCCAGCTCAATCTGTGTGTCGTTGATTTAAGCTTAATGCTACGGGGTCTGTCTCCAACTCCCTCAGCTTCTCGCAATGGCAAGGCAAATAATGTTTCTCTTGCTGAGTAGATGTTCAGGAGGACGGATCGAAAGTCTACAAAACAGATTCTTGACCAAGCCATCTACTTAGAAAAACTTCTGCGTTTTGGCGATCGCATCTTTTAAGCGAGATGCGATTTTTTTGTCCATTAGTTTGTATTTTAATACTCTTTTGTTGTTTGATTTCGTCCAAGCTTTTCTTGGTATGTGGGATCTTCCGTGCCCAAAATTTTATCCCAGAAAGTGAAATATAGTCATTTCAATTAACGATGAGAGAATTTAATGTAAAATTATGGAGTGTACAAAATGAACAGGTTTAAACAATGGCTTACAGTTTAGATTTAAGGCAAAGGGTAGTAGCTTATATAGAAGCTGGAGGAAAAATAACTGAGGCTTCCAAGATATATAAAATAGGAAAAGCCTCGATATACAGATGGTTAAATAGAGTAGATTTAAGCCCAACAAAAGTAGAGCGTCGCCATAGGAAATTAGACTGGGAAGCTCTAAAAAAAGACGTAGAAGAAAATCCCGATGCAAGATTGATAGACAGAGCCAAGAAATTTGGAGTGAGGCCGAGTGCCGTATATTACGCATTAAAGAAAATGAAAATAAACAGAAAAAAAAAGAACTACGTTATCGAGAAAGAAACCGGGAGGAACGAGTTAAGTACTATAGAATGTTAAGAGAACTAATTAAGCTCTATGGTAGTCAAGCTATAGTTTACATAGATGAATCTGGATTCGAAGCAATCCAGGCTTGTATTTATGCCTGGTCAAAAAAAGGAAAAAAAGTTTATGGAGATAGACAAGGAAAAAGGGGAGTCAGAGAAAATCTAGTAGCAGGGAGAAGAAAAGGAAAAAAAGATTTGATTGCGCCGATGGTTTTTACCGGGAGTTTGAATGCAGAAGGCTTTGAAGGATGGTTAAAATTATATTTGCTACCCTCCCTCGACATTCCATCAATATTAATAATGGATAATGCTCCTATTCATCGTAAAACTGCCATTAAAGAATTGGCTAAAGAAGCAGGTCATGAAGTTCTTTTTTTGCCGAAATATTCTCCTGATTTAAATGATATTGAGCATGACTTTAGTGCCTTGAAACGAGCTAGAATGTACGCTCCTATTGACACGTCTCTTGATGAAATTATCCGTTCTTACTGTGGCGTTTAGCGTCTCAGCTTTATTTGAAACTACTATACAACCCATAGTTGGCATTGTATTTGAGGTGATGTAGGGAATGATGGGCCGTGCCAATAAAGTATTTCCCTAACCAATGATGAGGAAATGCTAAAGGTAGGCGATCGATACCCAAATGATTAATCACCGACCAAATTGTCATGGTCATTAATATCGCTAATAAAGTAAAAAAATGGAGAGGAATAAGGGAAACAACAATAATTAAAAAAAATGATTGCACGATCGCCTCTGGCAGATCAAAGGCAAAGGAAGTGAGGGGGGTAGGATAACGGGAAAGATGATGTCCTTTATGGAACAAAGAAAACAATCTCGGATGATGGAAAAGGCGATGGGTGAAATAAAAATAGGTATCTTGTAAGAACAAAATTAAAACGTAACTTATTCCCAGATACCAAAGTCCGTGTTGGTATGGATCGACGTATAAACGATTCATTTTTCCGCCATAGCTCGACAAAATAAATGCCCCTGCCAGGGCAAAAATAATTGCTGAAATTATGGAAAGTTTTATATCTTTGCGAATTGATTGCGAAGAGGGAATATTAATGGGTAAATGGTTCTTAAGTAACGATTGACCCCAAGGGGAGTAAAAAAAAGCATAGGTTCCCCCCGCAATTAGAAAATATCTAAACAAAATAATAGCAAAAAATACAAGTATATAAATCCAAAATAAATGATCCATAAATTAGGCTAATAATGCCATAACAAGTCAATTAGTTAATATTTGTCTGAAATTCAGTTTAATTCTCTAAAAGTTGAACTAAAGACTAAAATATAGTTTTTAGCCCTGCTACCATTTTAGTGCGCCGCCATGACCCTTCGATCGCCAGTGGAATTCCAAGACCAATTTGATGTCATCGTGGTGGGGGCAGGCCATGCGGGTTGTGAGGCGGCCTTGGCCACGGCTCGGTTGGGCTGTCGCACCCTACTGTTAACCCTCAACTTAGACCGCATTGCTTGGCAACCCTGTAACCCTGCAGTGGGAGGGCCGGCTAAATCCCAGTTAACCCATGAAGTGGATGCACTGGGGGGGGAAATTGGCAAAATGGCCGACCGTACCTATCTGCAAAAGCGGGTGTTAAATATTTCCCGGGGGCCGGCGGTGTGGGCATTGCGGGCCCAAACGGATAAGCGGGAATATGCGGCGGTGATGAAAAATATCGTTGAAAATCAACCTAATCTATCCATTCGGGAAGGGATGGTGACGGATTTGGTGTTGGGGGACAATGATGAGATTCAAGGTGTGCAGACCTACTTTGGCGCTTGCTTTGGAGCCCAGTCGGTGGTGATTACGACAGGGACTTTCCTGGGGGGCAAAATTTGGATTGGTAATAAGTCCATGCCAGCGGGGCGGGCCGGCGAATTTGCGGCAGTAGGCCTAACGGAAACTTTGAATGAACTGGGCTTTGAAACTGGCAGGTTAAAAACGGGAACTCCGGCCAGGGTTGATCGGCGATCGGTAGATTATGACAAATTAGAGCCCCAACCCCCAGATGAACAGGTAAGTTGGTTTAGCTTTGACCCGGAAGTGTGGGTAGAGCGGGAGCAAATGAATTGTTATTTGACCAGAACAACAGCTAAGACCCACCAATTAATTAAAGATAATCTCCATTTATCTCCCATTTATGGCGGTTTTATTGACTCTAAGGGGCCCCGTTATTGTCCTTCCATCGAAGATAAAATTGTTCGTTTCGCTGACAAAGAAAGTCACCAAATTTTTATCGAGCCGGAAGGTCGAGACATTCCTGAATTGTATATTCAAGGTTTTTCCACGGGGCTACCGGAAAATGTGCAATTGGCCATGCTACAAACTCTACCGGGGTTGGAAAATTGTGTCATGTTGCGCCCCGCTTACGCAGTGGAATACGACTTTTTACCGGCTACCCAGTGTTATCCCAGTTTGATGACCAAAAAAGTGGCAGGACTATTTTGTGCTGGGCAAATTAACGGCACCACTGGCTATGAAGAAGCGGCGGCCCAGGGTCTGGTGGCGGGGATCAATGCGGCCCGTCATTGTCAAGGAAAATCATTGATCATCTTCTCCCGGGAGGGAAGTTATCTGGGTACATTAATTGATGATTTATGCACCAAAGATTTGCGGGAACCCTACCGGATGCTCACCAGCCGTTCCGAGTACCGCTTAATTTTACGTTCCGACAATGCCGATCAAAGGTTAACCCCTCTGGGAAGGGAAATTGGCTTAATTGACGATCGCCGTTGGGACCTATTCCAAACCAAACAAGCTAACATCACCGCCGAAAAAGAAAGACTGTACAGTACCCGCATCAAAGAGCAAGATGCAGTGGGTAAAGAAATTGTTGATTATACCCAACAGAAAATTAAAGGCTCCATTGTGCTGGCGGAGTTACTACGACGACCTGGATTTCATTATCCAGATTTAGAAAAATTTCAGTTGGGTAACGAGGAATTAAAACCGGAGGAAAAAACCAGCGTGGAAATCGAAATCAAATATTCCGGCTACATTAAGCGGCAACAAACCCAAATTGAACAGGTGAGCCGCCATAGCCAAAAACGTTTGCCCCCCGGCTTAAATTACATGGCCATTGAAACCCTATCCATGGAAGCAAGGGAAAAACTAACCCAGTTCCAACCCCTCACCATTGGTCAAGCCGGTCGCATTGGGGGCGTTAACCCCGCCGATATCAATGCCCTCCTGGTTTATCTAGAAACTCAACTCAGGCGATCGGTTTCCCCCTGAGCAATCTGGATGATCGGGGCAGGGTTTAGGGGCAATTTGATCACCATTGTGGTCCCTTTTCCTGGCATCGATATCACCTCGATTGTCCCTCCCTGAAATTCCACATAGCGTTTAACAATGCTCAATCCCAAACCAGTACCGGGAATATCCCCTACGTTGCTGGCACGATGGAAAGCTTCAAACAGTTTTTCCTGGTCCTGGAGGGGAATACCAATGCCTTCGTCCCGTACTTGGAAAAGTAAATGCTCTTCATCCTTACTAATATCTAGGGTGATAGTGCTACCCGGGGCCGAATATTTAATGGCATTACTTAAAATATTTTCCAAAATATGGCGGAGTAGTCTCACATCCACCAGGGAGTGTTCGTCCGGCTTGAGATGGTAGTTAAGCTCAAAATTATGTTCACTGCCCAGGCCACAGCTAAAATTCTCGATTAAATCGTTAGCTAAGTTCCTTAGGTTAATGTTACCTAGCTCAATTTCTATCTTATTGGCATCATAGCGACTAATGGAAAGCACATCATCAATTAGTTGTTTCAGCCGTTGGCTAGAATTTTGGATATTGTTAATATATTGTTGTTTTTTCTCTGTAGAAAGACGATCAAAATATTTGGACAATAACTCTCCAAAACCAATAATAGAAGTTAAAGGAGTACGAAATTCGTGGGACACAATATCAACAAACTGACTTTTAGCTTCATTTAGTTCCCGTTCTTTGACCAAAGATCTCAGGGTTTCGATTTCCGCTCGTTTAATGTCAGTAATGTCTTGGCCAAACACCACCACCCGAGCAGTGTCTGATAGATCATCAACTAAAGATTCTACTGTTTGCGCCCAAATTTGTGTGCCGTCTTTTTTCTCCATAGAAAAAATAGTCCACTCCCCCAGGTTAGGACGTGCCTGTTCTAGATTTTCTGCATATTCTTCCCGATGAATTTTTTGCCATAGCAGGGGATCTTCATACATTTCATCTGGAGTATAACCCGTCAAACTTTCAAAAGATGGATTAATATAATACCAATTACTAAAGTTTATTGTTCTCATGCCAAAGAAAATTGGCAGATTTTCCACAATACAACGGAGAGTAGCTTCGTTATTTTGAATAATTTGTAGCTGTCGTTTTTGATCTGTTATGTCTTGAATCACCGCAAGGATATTGGTCTGATTATTTGAAGTGATCAAGGCAGTGGAAATTTCAACGGTACGCAAAGCTCCATCCCGACGGATAATTTGCCACTCTTCCTTGACCATATCTACCCCTAAGGCCACTGCCTTCATTCTCACCCTTACTGCCTCTTGAGGCTGTCCATGGGAATAAAGAGTTTCATACCAACCGCATTGATTGATTTCTTCTTGACTATAGCCAGTGATATTTTTCATCATCGGATTCCACACAGTAAATTGCAGGAAGGGAAACTGCTCAACTTCATAACAAACAAATAATCCTTCCACCATTTTTTCCAATAATTGCCGACGAAAATAATTTTCCCGTTGCAGTTGGGCTTGAATGGTCTTTTGGAGGGTTATATCGTGGACTATGCACTGAACAATTGAGTGATTTTCATAGGTAATTACACTGGCGGAAATGTCAACGGAAATTAATTCTCCAGATTTTTTTACGAGTCTGACATCGGTTAATTGGGAAATTTGTTCCCTTTTAAGAGTGCGCCAAAAGTGTCTTTGTTGAGCATAAAACTCTGGGGTCAATAGCCTAAGGTCAAGCAAAGAATGCCCAATTAATTCTTCTTGATCATAACCACTCAACTCCACAGCCCGATAATTGACTTCTAGGACAATGAAGTCAATGGTAATTAAAATAATTGCATCACCGGCATCTCGGACTAAAGCTCTATATTTTGCCTCCTGGGTGGTAAGGGTAATACTCACCTGTTCTTTCTCGATAATTTCCTGCAATAATTGGCTATTGCTACTTTCCAGCTCACTGGTTCTCTCTTCAATAAGAACTTCTAGGTTTTCATTAATAGTTTTTAGTTGAATTTCTGCTAACTTGCGTTCAGTAATATCAGAAAAAGTTACTATTATTTCCTGAATGGTGTCTTCATTATAGAATTCAGGGTAAGCATTAATATACGCCCAGAGTAATTGGTCAGTGTCGGGACGATAAATACCCATTTCAAAATTTTTTAAGGAAGATTGGTTGGCTAAAACCTGGGCCACAGGAAATTCCTCTTTTTCTAATTTTTCTCCTTCTTTATCAAAAAACATCCAATATTCATCATCAATATCCCTGCCTTCTAAATCTGTTAAACCGAGGAAAGATTCTGCTTTAGGATTAGCATAAACAATTTCGGCATTGGCATTGTGTACTATTACTCCATTGTCAAGATTTTCTAAAAGACGATAGTATTTATTCTGATTTTCCCGCAATTGGTTCTCCATGCGTTTGCGGTCGCTAATATCCCGTAAAGAGACTAGCTTTGCGGTTTGTCCATACCATGTAATTTCGGTTACACTAACATCCACCGTGTAAATAGTGCCGTCGTCTACTAGTAAGCTAAATTCCGTATCTTCCAATGGACTGCCAATGGTTCCCACTAATTCTTCCAAAGTACAGTTAAGAAGTTTCACTGCCTGGGCATTGGCATAACAAATGTAATTATCTTCATCTAAAACCAATAGCCCGTCCTTGATGCTGGCAAAAATGTCTCGGAAATTGGCTTCACTGTTTCTAATGGCTTGTTCCTTTCGAGCCCATTCTGAAATATCCCGACAACTATAAAGATAAATACCTCCATTAATAGCGACTTTCTTAAGATTGATGAGTAAATAATGAATTTTACCTTGTTTATCTTGAACATCATGCCGTAAATTTTTTAATTCCCCCTTTTCTTTTAACTCATATTCGTTAAATCTAAAATCACCCAGGAGCGTTTCTACGGTTCCCATGGCGTTTACTTCCGCCAAGGAATAGCCGAAGATATTATCAATATTTGAACAAATAAAAGTAAATTTTCCGGATAAATCAGTGACAAAGACAGTATCGGAAATATTGGCTAAAATTATTTCACTGAGTTGTTCTGAATGATTATTTTTTACATCAAAATGAACAGATTTAACTGAACTTTCTAGGTAATTATTATAGTATTGCAGAGTTTGTTTCTGCTGGAAAAGCTGCAAATAAAGTTTAGCTTTCACCTGAAGAAAATTTTGGTTAGGCGGTTGTGCCAGAAAGTCAACCAACCCCAAAATATTTATTTCTGCCATTGCTTTGGTGATAATTTCTTGCCGAGCTAGAAAAATAATTGGAGTTTGTTCAGCCAGGGGAAAAGAACGAAGAATTTTAGCGGTGTTTAGCCCGTCCAATTCAGACATTTCCTGGGCCAAAATCATCAAGGCAAATTCTGTGGTGGCGGCGGTGGCGATCGCCTCTTGGCCGGAGTTAGCGGTGATTATTTCCACTGGCAGGGAATCCAGGGCCCGTGACAGAGCAACAAGATTTTCCCGCTGATCATCCACTAACAGGACTTTGGGGCTAGGAATGATAGGCATGGGTTCCAAGGTCAAACATTGATCAAGACAAGGAAAATTCCATTCTTCAGGAGATGGGGCCTTCTCCTTGGGCGGTAGACTGTCCCCTGCTTTAAAATGTTAGTCTCTAACTATTTTTGAATTTTCAAAGTTCCCTATGACCACTTTAACGCCCATCCATGTTATCGGTGGAGGCTTAGCGGGTACGGAGGCCGCCTGGCAAATTGCCCAAGCAGGAGTTCCAGTTATTTTGACGGAAATGCGCCCCGAACGTCTGAGTCCAGCCCACCACAGTGAGGATTTGGCGGAGTTGGTCTGTAGCAATTCCTTTGGGGCCAAAGCTGGCGATCGGGCAGCGGGACTTTTGCAAACAGAATTACGGCAGTTGAGTTCTCTCATTATTACCACAGCGGATCGCCATGCAGTGCCAGCTGGGGGTGCTTTGGCGGTGGACCGGGGAATTTTTAGCCGGTCTTTGACAGAGCAAGTGGCCAGCCATCCCCTGGTGGAATTACGGCGGGGGGAAGTAACGGAAATTCCCAGGGAAGGTATTACGGTGCTGACTACGGGACCCCTCACTAGCCCAGCGCTAACGGAGGATTTGCAACAATTCACCGGCATGGAATACCTAAGCTTTTTCGATGCGGCCAGTCCCATTGTGGTGGGGGATTCCATCAATAAAGAAGTAGCTTTTTTTGCTTCCCGTTATGACAAAGGGGAGGCGGCCTATCTCAACTGCCCCTTTAACCGAGAGCAATATTTCAATTTTTGGCAGGCATTGTGTGAGGCCGAACAAGCTCCCCTGAAGGACTTTGACCGAGAAACAGCTAAGTTTTTTGAGGGATGTTTACCCATAGAAGAGTTGGCCCAGCGGGGGGAAGACACCATGCGTTACGGCCCCCTAAAGCCCGTTGGTCTATTTGATGCCCGTTTGGGGGATTTTCGAGATCCTGCTAACAAGGAGAAAAAGCCCTATGCAGTGGTGCAATTGCGCCAGGAAGATAAGGCAGGACAATTGTGGAATATGGTGGGTTTTCAGACCAATTTACGCTGGGGAGAACAGGGACGGGTTTTCCGCTTGATTCCCGGTTTGGAAAACGCTGAGTTTGTTCGCATGGGGGTAATGCACCGCAATACTTTTATTAATTCCCCCCAACTTCTGACCGCTAGTCTCCATTTCGGCGATCGCCAGACTTTATTTGCGGCGGGGCAGTTAGTGGGAACGGAGGGTTATGCCGCTGCCACAGCCGGGGGATGGTTAGCGGGCACCAATGCGGCCCGGTTGGCGTTGGGTTTACCTTTGCTCACATTGCCGGCCACCACCATGATGGGAGCTTTATTTAACTTCATCAGTTCCGCTTCCCCCAAACATTTCCAGCCCATGCCGCCCAATTTTGGAATTTTACCGGAATTGCCCCAGCGGATTCGTAATAAGCAAGAACGTTACGGTCAATATCGGGATCGAGCTTTGGCTGATTTAACAACCTGGCAAACTAGCATCAAAAGTCTAGCAACCTGTCGAGTTTAGGGATGGCAACTACCAAAAAAGTCAGCTTAGAATCGATACAAAGTCAAAATTAAGGAGCAATCCCATGACAGACACCGCCCTACTAGAAAAGATCAATGCTCTCCCCGATGCCATGAAAATTGAAGTAGAACACTTTGTCGAATTTCTGCTGACTAAGCAACCACCAGTCAGTCCAGTAACCAATGATGGACAAAAAAAATATCGTCAAGCAGGTGTTCTAAAGGGGAAAATTTGGATGGCAGATGACTTTGATGCTCCTTTGGAAGAAATGCAGGAGTATATGTAAATGCTACTGGACACCCACACGCTTTTGTGGTTTTTAGATAATGATATAAAACTACCATCACATCTCAAGAGTTTGATTGAAGCCAAGCCAAAAGTTTATGTCAGCATTGTATCTCTCTGGGAGATTGCCATTAAACTCAACATCAACAAACTAAGGCTTAATTACGCTTTTACTGATCTAGAGAATTTACTTGCTGATCTCAATATTTCGGTTTTGAACATCACATGGCAACATTTGGAAGCTTGTCGCAATTTGCCCTTGCATCATCGAGATCCTTTTGACCGTATGATTATTGCCCAGGCTCAGCAACATAATTTTTCCGTCATTAGCAAAGACGAAAATTTCAAAAAATACAACGTTAATTTAATCTGGGAATGAGAACAATAACCTGTTTGTATGAGTCATTTTCATTCCTTGAACCTTATTGCTTAGAACGTGTTTAGCAGTTTTGTTCAGCCCCCTAAATCTCTTCACTAAAGCTCCGGCAATACTGGGGGACTTTCACTCAGTTTCCCCCCAAATTGGAGGCCAGGAGGACATTTAAAACAGGCTCTTAAATGCCTTTAACAATTGCCCCGAAGTCTCCGAGGATCAGAGCATAGTTGCGGATTAAACCGAGTAAATTAAGGCGATTTTGCCGTAATTCATCGTTTTCTGCCATCACCAATACGCTATCCGGCCCGTCGAAAAATTCCGCCACGGTGGGGGCAAGCTCGTGTAGTGCATTTACCAAGGTTTCATAGTCACGGCTTTCTTGTACTTCTACCGCTTTGGGATAAATGGCCAGCAATGCTTGGTAAACTGCTTTTTCTGAATCCTGGACTAGTTGGGGCGCTTGAATCACTGGACGGGGGTCTAATTGGTCCGTTGGCAAAGTGCCTTTACTAGCTAGCTTGGCAGAACGGTTCACAGTGGGATAAATTGCGTCTAAATGACCGTTATCTCGCAATTCTTGCAGATATTGAGCCCTTTCTTTGACATCCTGTAAATCTGCTAACAGGCGATCATGTAATCTACTTTGAGCCTCGTCGCAGTTTGTCTCCCCATTGCCCAATACGGCGTTGACTAGATCATAATCAATGCCCTGTTCGTCCTGAAGTAGGGTTTGTAATCTTTGCAGAAAAAACGTCTTTAACGCTTGCAGGGGAGAGGTTTTATCGGGGTGGGAAGTAACAAAATCCCGGCAGCCCTGGGTCAACAATTCCAGCAAATTAATTTCTAAACTCGCTGCCCAGGCTACATTAATCACCGCATTGGCGGCCCGCCGCAGGGCAAAGGGATCGGAAGATCCGGTAGGTAATAAACCCAACCCAAAAATACTCACCAGAGTATCCAGGCGATCGGCCATGCCCACCACTTGACCCGGTAAGCCTTGGGGTAAATCATCATCCTGGTGCCGGGGGAGGTAATGCTCCACAATGCCCTGGGCCACCGCTGCCGATTCACCACTAACGAGGGCATATTTTTCCCCCATAATGCCCTGTAGTTCGGGAAATTCATACACCATTTGGGTGACCAAATCCGCTTTACACAGCATGGCGGTACTATCGATTTCTCCCCGTTGTTGCTCTGTTACTCCCAACTGGTCGGCGATCGCCGCGGCCATTTCCATAATGCGGTCCACCTTGTCTCGCATGGTGCCCAACTCTTCTTGGAAGGTAACCGTTTCTAGTTGGGGCAGGTAACTATCGAGGCTATCGTCACAGTCGGCTTGATAGAAAAATTTGGCATCGGCTAAGCGGGCCCGAATGACCCGGCCATTTCCGGCGGCAATAATGTCTCCTTTGCTGGGATCACCGTTGGCAATGGTGATGAAATGGGGCAATAGCCTTCCATCTTTGTCCACCACGGGAAAATAGCGTTGATGGGTAACCATAACCGTGGTAGTCACTTCCCTGGGTAAGCTGAGGAATTCCTGATCAAACTTGCCCAATACCGCTGTGGGATATTCCACCAACTGTTCCACCTCATCAAGCAAATCCTCATAGATAATTGCTTCGCCTTCTAGGGTGGCCGCTTGGGTGGTGATTTGTTGTTCAATCATGGCCCGCCGTTCTTGGGGATCTACTACAACCCCGGCCGTTTTTAACTGGGCCAAATAATTCTGACCATGCTCTAAGCTGACGTCTGCTGGGTGCAAAATGCGGTGCCCCCGGGAAAGGCGATCGCCTACTAGGGTAGTGGAGCCATTGTCAATTTGTAGGGGTAAAACTTGGTCATCCAACAGACAAACTAACCAACGAATGGGGCGGGGAAAACGCCAATCCCCATCTCCCCAACGCATAAACCTTCGACCGTCCAAAGCCTTGAGCCAGCTTAGGGCCAGCTTGGGCAACAAATCCCGGCTAGCTTGGCCCTGTAATTGCTTATTGACAAAAATAAAGTCCCCTTTGGGGGTGGAGCGGATCTCAAAATCCTCCGGGTTGACCCCCTGTTTTTTGGCAAAGCCCAAGGCGGCCGGGGTGGGTTGCCCGTCTTTGAAAGCGGCACTGGCCGGAGGACCCTTAATTTCCTCCAGGCGATCGGGCTGGCATTCTGGTAAGCCTTTGATCAACACCGCCAAGCGCCGGGGCGTGCCGTAAATTTCCACCGACTCCGGTTGTAAAAACTCCGCCGCCAAACCTGGGGGAATTAACCCTTGCCACTGGGTGATCGCACTGCGAACAAAATCGGCGGGTAATTCTTCAGTTCCAATTTCAAATAGAAAGGTTTGCAGGGGCATAGGGCAAGGGAGCAATGGGTCGGTTAGGGAAGGCAAAAGCCACCACCAATAAACATATCAGGCAAGTTGAGATGGGGCATAGAGATTTTTGATGATGACACGAAATCAGTCAATTTACGGGCAGATGCTTACGCCATCATTTCTCGATTAGGTTTTAATGGTCAGTGTTGACCGATTCCTGCTTACTGATAACTGTTCACTGAACCCTAGACCCAACAACATAACCGCTATCAAGATTTTTATGAAGGCTCTCATTCTCTCCGGTGGCAAAGGAACTCGCTTGCGTCCCCTCACCTACACCGGGGCTAAGCAGTTGGTGCCTGTGGCTAACAAACCAATCCTCTGGTATGGCATTGAGGCGATCGCCAAAGCTGGCATTACCGACATTGGCATTATTATTAGCCCAGAAACGGGAGAGGAAATTAAAACTATCACCGGCAACGGAGAAAAGTTCGGTATCCAGATTACCTATATTTTGCAATCCGAACCATTGGGGTTGGCCCATGCAGTGAAAACGGCGGCAGACTTTCTCCAAGATTCCCCTTTTGTGATGTATTTAGGCGATAACCTAATTCAAGACCACCTAGAGCAATTCCTCGCCCATTTTCAGGCTAAATCCCTCGATTCCTTGATTCTACTGCGGCGAGTGTCCAATCCCAGCGCCTTTGGGGTGGCCACCGTTAATGACCAAGGCAAAGTTTTAGCCCTAGTGGAAAAACCAGAGCATCCCCCTTCCAACTTGGCCCTAGTGGGACTTTACTTTTTTGCCCCGACCATTCACCAGGCGATCGCCAACATTGAGCCCTCTGCCCGGGGAGAACTAGAAATCACCGATGCAATTCAATATCTGATCAGCCATGATTATCGGGTGGAATCCCTACAACTAAAAGGATGGTGGCTCGACACCGGTAAGAAAGACGACCTGCTGGCCGCCAATCAGATTATCCTCGATACCCTAGTGGAAAAAAACATCCAAGGCACCGTAGACGATCAAAGCAAAATCTCCGGTCGGGTAACCATTGGCCCCCACAGTCAAATTATCAACAGCGTCATCCGTGGCCCCGTGGCGATCGGCCCCAACTGTCATCTGGAAAACTGCTTCATCGGTCCCTATAGCAGTATTGCCGAGGGAGTTAAAATCAGGGATGCAGATCTTGAACATAGTGTCGTGCTCCAAGGAGCTAGCATTGTGGCCATCCAACAAAGAATTGTCGATAGTGTCATCGGCAAAAACGCCAAAATTTTTCCCGCTCCCCGCCGTCCCCAGGCTTTGCGCTTCCTGATTGGTAATGATTCCCAAGTGGAACTAATTGGACCCTCTTCCTATCCCCAGGACTAACCTCCCCCCCAGCAACTTAGACTAGTTTTGCTAGAATGGTGCCAACTCAAATCGCAGCAGATCTGGCCATGTAGATTACTAAATCAACTGGATAGGTGTTCCCTATGGTTAGACCGCTATGATCCTCCGGGATTTGCATTAATTTAGAGTCTGTATTATAAAGACAACCGGGGGTTAATTTCTTAACCTTTCTTTACTTTGATTCTCTGGTCTTCATCGACCTTTTAACCGTCCATCCACAGGAGTCCAACGCCCCTATGCCCGAGCTTGCTGTCCGCACCGAATTTGACTATTCCAGCGAAATTTACAAAGACGCCTATAGCCGCATCAACGCCATTGTCATTGAAGGCGAACAGGAAGCCTACAGCAACTACCTCCAGATGGCGGAACTCTTGCCGGAAGACAAAGAAGAGTTGACCCGCTTGGCCAAAATGGAAAACCGCCATAAAAAAGGTTTCCAAGCCTGTGGCAACAACCTCCAAGTGAACCCTGATATGCCCTATGCCCAGGAATTTTTCGCCGGTCTCCATGGCAATTTCCAGCACGCTTTTAGCGAAGGGAAAGTTGTTACCTGTTTATTGATCCAGGCTTTGATTATCGAAGCTTTTGCGATCGCCGCCTATAACATATATATCCCTGTGGCGGACGACTTTGCTCGGAAAATCACTGAGGGCGTAGTCAAGGACGAATACACCCACCTCAACTACGGGGAAGAATGGCTAAAGGCCAACTTTGCCACCGCTAAGGAAGAACTGGAGCAGGCCAACAAAGAAAACCTACCCTTAGTGTGGAAAATGCTCAACCAAGTGCAGGGGGACGCCAAGGTATTGGGCATGGAAAAAGAAGCCCTAGTGGAAGATTTTATGATCAGCTACGGCGAAGCCCTCAGTAACATCGGCTTCAGCACCAGGGAAATTATGCGTATGTCTTCCTACGGTTTGGCCGGAGTCTAGTCCCGGCTAGAAATATCTTCAACTATTTCATGAGCCCACAAATCCCAAGCTTCTTAGGATCTGTGGGTTTTTCCCTATTCTGGAGTGCTTTTAGGAAGCTGGCCCATGCCAACGGGAAGTTCGTCAAATTGTGCCATACTGTGTAAAGCTTTATGGCGATCGGAGTCGTTAACTGAGCGGAAAGCGATACCTTCCCCTATTTATTCTGACTATTATCAATGTTTGGTCTTATTGGTCATCTCACGAGTTTAGAACACGCCCAAGCGGTTGCTGAAGATTTAGGCTATCCTGAGTACGCCAACCAAGGCCTGGATTTTTGGTGTTCGGCTCCTCCCCAAGTGGTTGATAATTTTCAGGTGAAAAGTGTGACGGGGCAGGTGATTGAAGGCAAATATGTGGAGTCTTGCTTTTTGCCGGAAATGTTAACCCAACGGCGGATCAAAGCGGCCATTCGTAAAATCCTCAATGCTATGGCCCTGGCCCAAAAGGTGGGCTTGGATATTACGGCCCTGGGAGGCTTTTCTTCAATCGTATTTGAAGAATTTAACCTCAAGCAAAATAATCAAGTCCGCAATGTGGAACTAGATTTTCAGCGGTTCACCACTGGTAATACCCACACCGCTTATGTGATCTGCCGTCAGGTCGAGTCTGGAGCTAAACAGTTGGGTATTGATCTAAGTCAGGCAACGGTAGCGGTTTGTGGCGCCACGGGAGATATTGGTAGCGCCGTATGTCGTTGGTTAGATAGCAAACATCAAGTTAAGGAATTATTGCTAATTGCCCGTAACCGCCAAAGATTGGAAAATCTCCAAGAGGAATTGGGTCGGGGCAAAATTATGGATTTGGAAACAGCCCTGCCCCAGGCAGATATTATTGTTTGGGTGGCTAGTATGCCCAAGGGGGTAGAAATTGCGGGGGAAATGCTGAAAAAGCCCTGTTTGATTGTGGATGGGGGCTATCCCAAGAATTTAGACACCAGGGTGAAAGCGGATGGGGTGCATATTCTCAAGGGGGGGATTGTAGAACATTCCCTTGATATTACCTGGGAAATTATGAAGATTGTGGAGATGGATATTCCCTCCCGGCAAATGTTCGCCTGTTTTGCGGAGGCCATTTTGCTAGAGTTTGAGGGCTGGCGCACTAATTTTTCCTGGGGCCGCAACCAAATTTCCGTTAATAAAATGGAGGCGATTGGTGAAGCTTCTGTCAAGCATGGCTTTTGCCCTTTAGTAGCTCTTTAGGCCGACAGGATAGGGCGTGTGTGGAGCTGGTGAACAAGGTCTGAAACAGTGGCCAGTAGTCAATATTTCCCCGTGCTTTCCATAGAAGATATCTGCTTAATCTAAAATATTCCTGCCTTCCTAGAGACTTTATAAATGGGTGAATTCAGAGGATTCGTGCCTAAAACTGCTGGGCTAGCTCAAAGAGGGACTGTCTTAGGTAAACTTTTGAATCAAAGACTAATTTGACAACCAATTATCAAAGCTCAATGCTGCTGGTCAAAGAGTCTGGCTCAATTGAGATAAACAATGGCCCATGAGAAAATAAACCACCAATGTGGCGGCCGCCGCTGCTGCTACGAGAGTTCCGGCCAGCATCAAAGAAAATTCCTGCTCTTCGATCGCCTGTTGCATAAGGTGGAGGGACCAGGCCACCAAAGCCACATCAAAAATGAGAATGGGCACCAACATATGTAACAAAATGTAAACCTTTCCGTTACATTCTAATCTATTGGCCAGCCTTGGCAATCAAAAATCCGGTAATTTAACCTTTTCTACGGTTTTGAAGCAGTGCCCAGGCAGATTTTGCCTGTGATTCTCGGGCATCCATTCACTTTTGTCGATGCTGGAAAATTTCTAGCCCAGCCAGTGTCCCCCAGTCTACTCAAAGGCGATCGAACAGCAAACACATTGTCCATGTGAACATTGGTCAGTCTCCCTCCTCCTGTCGGATCAGCCGCTCCTGAACTTTTCTTAGGGTGCAAACTTGATTGGCCGGTAGGCGGGGCAATGGTAACTCCAAATTCGGCCAGGATTCCACCTCAACACAAGGACAAAGAGAATTGGGAATTTGACTGTGGGACAGGGGCACCGGCAACGCACAGCGGGCACAACTGATAATTTCCCAATCACCGCTAAGTAGGCTTTGGAGGGTTTGTTCCGTCCCTTCTAGATAACAATCTTCCCGACTAGTGAGGATGCGTTGCCAACAATCTTCGAAGGCTCGGGAGAATCGTTGGCCAGCAAAAATCGGACTGGGTAAAACGACCTCATTACTTTTGGGAAAGATTACTGCCCGGCCAAGCTGAAACCAGTGACCTAGATAATTTTTAACTTCAATGGCGTCTGCCATGGTGAATAATACTCCTGAAAAATCCAGAAGTTTCCTCCTGCTGTGCGGCTGGCCTCCATGTTAACGATTCCTGAGTGGGGACTGATATTTGTTTACAACAACTTAATGATTACTTCAGTTTTGCTCATCAATCCCTTGGTGGCGGTAGGGGTTCTCCCCATCGGCGCAAATCCACTGCATAACCGCCGGTCACGAGGTAAACTTGACCACAAAGTCCCCCCAGTTGACGAGTGAGGGCGCCCAAACGGTCCCGAAAAATGCGTCCTAAGGCATAGACTGGAATCACCCCCCACCCCGTTTCTTCGGCCACAAAGATAATAGTTATGGGAGTATTTTGCCCCTGTGTCGCAAAAGTGATCAATTCCCTTTGTTTAGTTTGCCATTGCTCTGGAGATAGCTCTAGGGTATTGGCTACCCACCCTCCCAGGGAGTCCACTAAGGCACAACTTCCCGCCGGTAGGGTTTCTAGAGTGTCAGTCAAATTCTGGTCTACGCATAACGTTTGCCAATGGGACGGACGGCGATCGCGATGTTGTTGAATGCGATTTTGCCAGTCTACGTCCGCGGCATTTTCCTTGCCAGTGGCAATGTAGATAACGGATGGATGGTTTTGCGCTGCAAGATGTTCGGCCCATTCACTTTTACCTGAACGACTGGGGCCGGTGACGAGGATAGGAAAAGCCATGGAGTTGCAACGGTGGGGCGATCACAATTCTAGGGGACAGTTTAAAAACGTTTCAAGAAATTGCTCTGCCACTATAGGCTAGGATCTTTGAGTCCCGATTATCATCGACAGTTAATGTCCCCCCGCCAATTAAATTTTCTCAGTGCCTTTAGTCTCAGTGTGGCGATCGCCGTTGTTTATCATCAAGCTTGGGGGATTGCAGTGGCCCAGCCCATCCTTCCCAGCGAGGCAGTGGAGACGGGGGTAATATCTAATGGCATATCCATTAATCTGTTCCAAGCCTTTGTGTTGGGCTTTATTCAGGGGGCAACGGAATTTCTACCCATTAGTAGTACAGCCCATTTAAAAGCAGTGCCCATGGCTTTAGGTTGGGGCGATCCAGGGGTGGCGTTCACCGCCGTTATTCAATTGGGTAGCATTGGAGCCGTATTTTGGTACTTCTGGGAAGATTTAACCGGCATTGCTAAGGGCATTATCAAAGCTGTGCAAACTCGCCAATACGATTCCCTCGAATTTAAATTAGGTCTGGGTATTGGTTTGGGCACCATTCCCATTGTTTTCTTTGGACTATTAATGAAACTGTTAGTGCAAGACTTGGACAATTCCTTCTTCCGCAGTTTGAGCACCATTGCGATCGCCTCCATTGTCATGGCCCTATTGCTAGCCCTGGCAGAAAAATTGGGCACCCATCGCCGTCCCTTTGAAAAATTACGCTGGCAGGATGGGTTAATTATGGGCACCGCCCAAGCCCTAGCCCTGATTCCCGGAGTATCCCGTTCCGGCTCGACCTTAACTGCTGGTTTATTTATCAATCTAGAGCGGGCCGCCGCTGCCCGTTTTTCTTTTCTGCTGGGCATCCCGGCCATTACTATCGCTGGTCTAGTGGAATTAAAGGGTCTACTGGACAAAAATCTCAGTAACGATGCAATCCTCCCCCTCATTGTTGGCACCATTTCCTCTGCTGTTTTTTCCTATCTGGCGATCGCCTGGCTGATCAAATTTTTGCAAAAACGTAGCACCTGGATTTTTGTTTGGTACCGTCTAATTTTTGGAGTGGTAATTCTAACTGCTTTAGGAATGGGATTTGGCACATAAATATCGACTAGCCTGGGGCAAATTGTAATGTAGTAATGTTCGGTCTTGGGGCTCCAGTTCATAAACCGGCAAATCCTCAACAGAACAATTCAATGCGGCCATAACCTGTTCTCCCAAAACCTTAGCCAGCAAAGGTACGACGGAGTTACCAATTTCCCGAAAGCCGTGCCAGATGGTGTTGTGGAACTGAAACCAATCCGGATAGGTATGGAGTCTGGCCGCTTCTCTCACAGTTATACATCTAGGTAAGGCGTAGTGTATTGGCCTAGGGGCGGTATAAGCACCCTTATCACTAGCAGTGCCGGCCCTCAGGGTATTACATAAACCAGTTTTTGATAGCCGCAGAAAGCGACTGGTTCTTTCCACCGTTCCAGGGACAGTATCCGCAAATCTTTTCATTGATTTTTCAGTATGTTGAGAACCAATATGGCCATAAACTAAATTATTAACTTGGCGCTTATGGCAGAGGGAAAATGCTCCATTTGCATGGATGGCATAACTTTTTCTCAGGGCTGAATAATCCAATAATTCTGATGGAATACCTTGGTCTTCTCCTACTGCATAGGGTGTATGGTCAACTAGATCATCAATGGCTTCTCCACAGGTAAATGGCGGTTTATAAGCTATGTTAGAAACTGATTTTTCAGAACAATTACTTTGTTTTAATTCAGCAACGTCAAAATAGAGTGGAAGGGGATAGGTGACAGGCTTGACATCTTTTCTGGAGCCGAGAATAATCAACCTTTTTCGTTTTTGGGGAGCACCATAGAGGGACGCATCTAGCACTAAAATTGGTTTTTCGATGTGGTAACCAATGGTTTCAAATTCCCTAACTAATTCCTCTAAAAATTTTTTATGTTGCCCCGATCGCATACCGGGAACATTTTCAAATAAAAAATATTTGGGTTTGAGATCCCGAATCATTCGCACATATTCAAACACCAAGGAGTTACGAGGATCATCCAACTGCCTTTTACCCATGAGGGAAAAGCCTTGACAGGGAGGGCCTCCAGCAATCAGGTCTATATCGCTTGAATAACCTTTATTATTTAACTTTCTTAGAATTTCGCCCGCACTTACCAGAGCAATATCCCGACAGATAGTAACACCATAGGGAAAATTATGATGATGGACCAAACAATGCACTGCATCAAATTCCACCGCGGCGGCAATATCAAATCCAGCGGCTTCTAAACCCAAGGACATGCCACCACAGCCCGCAAACAAGTCGATGGCAATGGGTCTGGCCATGGTTTTTCTGGTTTTCTTCTAGCGCTTAAATTTGACTTCGTTGCTTAAAAATTGGGGAATTTATTTATGTCTTCCCCATTGTTCTGATCATTCCCACTCGATAGTGCCAGGGGGCTTGGACGTGATGTCATAAACTACCCGGTTAACCCCCTTAACTTCGTTGACAATGCGGTTGGAAATGGCTTCGAGAATATCGTAGGGAACCCGGGCCCAATCGGCGGTCATACCGTCTTCACTGGTGATAAAGCGTAGAACAACGGGGTGAGCATAGGTGCGTTTGTCCCCCATTACCCCCACGCTGCGGATGGGTAACAGTACAGCAAAAGCTTGCCAATAGTCATGGTAAATACCCCGTTTGGAAATTTCGTCCCGCACAATGAAGTCCGCATCCCGCAAAATATTAAGCCGCTCTGAGGTAACTTCGCCAATGATACGAATGGCTAGGCCAGGGCCAGGGAAAGGATGACGACGGACAATTTCTTCTGGTAAACCAATGGAGCGACCTAATTTTCTTACTTCGTCTTTGAATAGTTTGCGGAGGGGTTCCACCAGTTTAAAGCGGAGATTTTTGGGTAAACCTCCGACGTTGTGGTGACTTTTAATTTTTACCGCCACCCGTTCGCCGGTTTTCGGGTCCACGTTACTATCAGCCGATTCGATTACGTCGGGATAAAGGGTTCCCTGGGCCAAGTAATCAAAGGGCCCAAGACGGTTGGACTCTTCTTCAAATACCTGGATAAATTCGTGCCCAATCAGCCGACGTTTTTCCTCTGGGTCCGTTACTCCTTCCAGTTGCTTGAGGAAACGGTCGCGGGCGTTGACGTATTGGACCGGGATATGAAACTGGTGATCAAATAGTTCCACTAACCTTTCCGGCTCCCCTTTACGCATGAAACCTTGGTCAATGAACATACAGGTGAGGTTATCCCCGATCGCCCGATGGAGCAGAAAAGCCAAAGTGGATGAGTCTACCCCACCGGAAAGGGCTAATAAAACTCGGCGATCACCTACTTGGGAACGGACTTCCCGAATGGATTCTTCAATGAAAGCGGCGGTGGTCCAAGTGGGTTCACAGTGGCAAATGTGATAGACAAAGTTGCGGATGAGGGCAATGCCCCCCACAGAATGCACCACTTCCGGGTGAAACTGTACCCCAAACAAAGCCTTTTGATGATCGGCGATCGCTGCACAGGGAGTATTGTCCGTGTGGGCGAGGATTTCAAAGCCCGTCGGCAGATCCACACAGGAATCCCCATGGCTCATCCACATGGTACTGTCGTTTTCTACATTGGTGAGCAAATCAGTGGGGTCGTCGATGTGCAGACTCGCTTTGCCATATTCCCCCCGCTTGGCCCGCTCCACCCGGCCGCCCAACTGTTTAACCATCAGTTGCATGCCATAGCAGACTCCCAACACAGGAACGCCTAACTGAAAAATTTCTGGGTCACACTCGGGAGCCCCCTGGTCGTAAACGGAATTGGGGCCACCGGAAAGGATAATGCCTTTGGGCTTAATTTCCCGCAACTGTTGCGCCGTGGTGCGGTAGGACAAAACTTCGGAATAAACTTCAGTTTCCCGGATGCGTCGGGCAATTAGTTCCGAATACTGGGAGCCAAAGTCTAAAATAACGATGATCTGCCCCTTGAGGCGATCGGATATGCGGTCCGGCAGAGCCTGGTCGCTTACAACGGGGGGAACGGGGATTTGGGTAGTCACGGCGATCGGCAGTCAGGAATTTATACTGGAGGTGAGGGCGAATCCCCAGGCACACCTCAGAGAGACTAGATTCGTGGTGTCGTTTCTGGGTCTAACTGACGGCAAGGCCATGGTCGTCAACAATCCCCGTATTCTACCCCAATACCTGAAGCCCAGAATAACCCACGGCAAATCTGCGCTAAGATGGGGGCGGAAAATTGCAGAAATCCTTCTCAAGAATTCCCTGGAGAGGTGGCAGAGCGGTTGAATGCGGCAGACTCGAAATCTGTTTTGGGGCAACTCAACGGGGGTTCGAATCCCCCCCTCTCCGTATCAGAATTAAACTGGAAAAGCTAACCGTTGATTCCATAGCTTAGTTAGGATTGGCCAGGACTGTTTCTCCAGTCCCTAATCTGCACTTTAGATTTGCCCTTACTGAAATTTTCCTTGACATAATGGTAGGAGATACATTAGGAAAGGGCTTGTCGGCGAAGCTATTTAGCTGTTAGGTTTGTCCTTTTTAACCAAATTCGGCCTTCCCGTGCCTATCCACCGCCGTGTTTAAATCCTTCTCCCGCAAACTTAAGCGCTCTACCGTCAACTTTCTCCACCAGTTAGCGAACACATTGGAAGTGGAGGAAGAGGTTAAATCTTCGGCGATCGAGGAAAAGACTCTCCCCGTTGCACAGGTTGCACAACATCTTGAGTCTGAAGCGCAAAATTCTGTCGATGGCGATGATGGGTTAATTTTCCCTGGGGATGGCGATGCCGCCGAACTGGAACCGGGTTATGGCAGGGGCAGGGAAATGGTTACAGCCATTAATATTCAAAACGTTCAACACCATAGCTCAGCCAATGGAGCAGCAGCAGCGGAGCAAAACAAAAGCAATGGTAATGGTAGTGAACCTGGGGCATCTACCGTCACTGCTGAGCAAGTTACGTCCGTTCCCCTATCCTCTGCCGACAATACATTGGAGAGGGGGAGCCGCCGCCGTCGCCGCCGCAAAAGGGGTAAACATAAACAGTCTGCGCCCAAAACGCCCCTTGCTTTGGTCACCGGACTAAAAAACGTTGGGCGATCGGTTTCCCAATTAACTCAACAGCCTCGATTTTGGTTGGTATTTGGTTTTGGCTTGGGGGCCGGCATGGGAACTTCCGCTTTGGCCTGGGGCTTTTACCAGTTGGAAACCATGACCCAGGTGGCGATCGCCGATGTGGTCACCTATGCCCCTAGGGGAACCATGACCATCAAGGCGGCCAATGGGGCCATTCTCCAGGAAATTGGTAATGTCAGCCACGATAAAGTCACCATGGGGGAAATTCCGCCCCTAGTGGAGCAGGCATTCGTTGCCAGTGAAGATAGTCGCTTCCGGGAACACCGGGGCATTGATCTCCAGGGCATTATGCGGGCGTCCCTGTCCAATGTGCAATCCGGGGGCGTAATGCAAGGAGGCAGTACCATTACCCAACAGTTAGCCCGCCTCGTGTTTCTTACCCAAGACCGCACCCTAGCCAGGAAATTGAAGGAGGTGCGATTGGCTCAAAAAATTGAGACTGCCTTACCCAAAGATCAAATTTTGGAACGCTATCTAAACTTGATCTATCTGGGCTCTGGGGCCTACGGGGTAGCAGATGCGGCCCATGCCTATTTCAGCAAGACTCCGGAAGAGTTGACCCTAGGGGAGGCGGCCACTTTAGCGGGAGTAGTACCAGCCCCCAGTGTTTATTCCCCCCGACAAAATTTGGAGCTAGCTACCCGTCGCCGTAATGAAGTGTTGAACCGCATGGCAGAAGTGGGTTTTATTACCCCCGCAGAGGCCCAGGCGGCGATCGCCGAACCCTTAGTAATCAACCCCAGTCCCCTGAAGCGCTTTAACCGGGAGGCGGAATTTTTTGCTGACTATATTTTGGATGAGTTGCGGGCCAAATTACCGGAAGAAGAACTGCAACAGGGGGGATTAACTGTGAACACTACCCTCAATCAACAATGGCAAGAGGAAGCCCAAACTGTTCTCAGCGATGCGGTGAAAAGATACGGCCGTTGGCAGCGGTTTTCTGAAGGGGCCATGGTGGCCATGGATCCCCGCACCGGGGCCATCAAAATGATGGTGGGTGGCAAAGACTACGATGCCAGTCAGTTTAACCGAGTGACCCAAGCCAAACGACAACCAGGATCAACTTTTAAACCCATTCTGTACGGAGCGGCGATCGCCTCCGGCATTTCCCCCAACAAAAGTTACCTTAATGTGCCCATTGACATTGGCGGCTACCAACCGGCCAACTATGGCGATCGCTATACTGGCGGCAACATGTCCCTGACGGATGCTCTCACCAGTTCTGTCAATGTGGTGGCGGTGCGCTTACTGCTGGATGTGGGCTGGAATCCAGTCATCAATTTGGCCCGACAAATGGGGATTACTTCCAAGCTGGAACCTACCTATTCCCTCGCTTTAGGCGCTTGGGAAATGACCCCGTTGGAAATGACCAGTGCCTACGGTACCTTTGCCAATAAGGGTACCCATGTGCAACCCTACGCCATCCAAAATGTGGTCAACGCTCAAGGGGAAGTGGTGTACAAGGCAGAACATAAACAAACCCAAGCCCTAGATCCCGAAAGCAATGCCATCCTCACTTCCATGATGCGTCGGGTCGTCACTTCCGGTACTGGTCGCCCCGCTCAATTAGGCGATCGCCAAGTAGCAGGAAAAACCGGTACATCGGATGAAGCAAAGGATCTTTGGTTTATTGGTTATATTCCCCAACTGGTCACCGGGGTGTGGTTAGGCAACGACAATAGTCGCCCCACCAATGGAGCCAGCACCACCGCCGCCATGGTTTGGGGACAATTTATGCGGGACGCCACCAAGGGGATGCCGGTGCAATCCTTCCCTGCCCTGCCCAAAAATCTCGACCAACGTAAACCCAGCATTAAAGCCGAACCCATTAAGCGTCGGGTCAAAACCCTTGCTCCTCCTAGCTCACCGGAAACAGACGGTCAGAACACCACTGAGCGACCCCGCCGTCATCGCCGTACCCAGACCGATGCCGCCCGCCCCAGTAATATCCAAACTGCTAGGACTAGTGCTCCAGCTTCTGCACCCTCAGCTCCCCCTAGGGCAGTCAGTGCTCCGGCCCCAGTTGCTGCTCCTGCAGCCGCCCCCGCCGATGCTAATGCCGGATTACCCGCTCCCCCTGCTGCCCGTAAATCTGAGTAACTAGCGACTAACTATATGGGCGTGGTTTAGTCACTCCGCAAAGTTGAGACATAAATTTACCCCATTCATCGATAAAGCCAGAGGGGTTGACCACTGGTGGAAAGCTCAAACTCGCACCATTTTAGGCTTTCCGTCAAACCAAGGTTATCGGCCATGGTCTGTAGTTGACTATCACCACCGGTGAGTCTTCTGACTAAAGGTTTGGGGTCTTCAATGGTATCCAGTTCTACTTTGTCTGGATCCAAGCCCGCCAAAGTAGCGGCCCATTGCCTTGCATCTTCCTCCGTGCCCAGGCGATCGACTAAACCCAATTCCAGAGCCTGTTGCCCGGTGAAAATTCTTCCGTCGGCAAATTCTTTGACTTTTTCCACTGCCAAATTGCGCCCCGCCGCCACCGTGGAGACAAATTGCCCGTAGCTGTCGTCAATCAAAGCCTGCAAAATAGACTGTTCCTCCGGCAGCAATTCCCGGTCAAAGGACAAAATGTCTTTGTAGGGCCCGGATTTAATCACTTTAAAAGAAACTCCCACTTTCTCTAGTAATCTTTCCAGGTTATTGCCCCGTAAAATTACGCCAATACTGCCGGTGATGGTGCCAGAGTTCGCCATGATGTGGGGACAACCCATGGCAATGTACACACCTCCAGAAGCAGAAATGTTACCAAAACTGGCCACAACTTTGATCTTTTCGCTTAATTGCTTCAATTTAGTGTAAATTTCCTGGGAATCCACCACTGTGCCCCCAGGGGAATCGATGCGGACCAATAGGGCGGGATATTTTTTTTCTTCCACCGTCTTTAGAGCCTTCAATACTGCTTTGCGGGTTCCACTGGCGATCGCCCCGGTCACTTCAATGCGGGCAATCTTTTTACGGGTGCTGGTTTTGAAGGGCCAAATCATAAATTTTACTAACAAAAAGGAATTACAAAACAATTAATCAATGGGGAACTATTCTAACAAACAAAGGCTGGGACGATGGACATTCCCCATGTATCTCTGGTTAGGTCAATATTT
Organism: Synechocystis sp. PCC 6803 substr. PCC-P; assembly: GCF_000284455.1. Lineage (GTDB taxonomy): Bacteria > Cyanobacteriota > Cyanobacteriia > Cyanobacteriales > Microcystaceae > Synechocystis. The sequence continues at coordinate 2,498,033 of NC_017039.1, read as the reverse complement.
CTCCCCCTAATAACTTTTCATATCTTTGGACTAATTTTATTTTTAAATCAGGATGCGCCTCTAAATTAGGATCCTCTACCATCATGGTTTCCGCTGCTTCCCTCGCCAACAATAGAACCTCTTGATCTTCCACCAAACTAGCCAAAGCAAAATCCGGTAATCCTGATTGTTTAGTGCCTAAAAATTCCCCTGGGCCCCGCAAACGTAAATCCATTTCTGCAATAAAGAAACCATCTTGGGACTGTTCCATTACTCCCAATCTTTGCCGGGCATCATTACTTTTACTGTTGGTGACCAATAAGCAATAGGACTGGTGACTACCTCGACCGACTCGCCCTCGCAATTGATGCAGTTGGGAAAGACCAAAACGCTCTGCATTTTCAATCACCATCACTGTGGCATTGGGAACATCGACCCCCACTTCGATCACGGTAGTGGAAACAATAATTTCTGTTTGCTTTTCTCGAAAAGCTGTTAGAGCGGCCTCTTTTTCAGCACTTTTTAATCGGCCATGTAACAGGCCGATATTAAAGTTGGGAAAGATTTTTTCAGTTAAATACTTATGCTCTTCCACTGCTGCTTTAATGTCTAATTTTTCCGATTCTTCGATCGCCGGAAAAATGATGTAGACTTGACGACCCTGGGCCACTTCCCGCCGAATCAGTTCGTACATTTGTGGCCTTTCCTTGGCAGTGATGACACTGGTGTGAATGGGCTGACGGCCGGGGGGCAATTCGTCAATTTGGCTCACTTCTAGGTCCCCATGGAGGGTTAAAGCAAGGGTGCGGGGAATGGGAGTGGCGGTCATGCTTAAAACATGGGGCGCATTACCTTTGGCCAAAAGCTTAGCCCGCTGTTGTACCCCAAAACGATGTTGTTCATCAATAACCACTAAACCCAACCGTTGAAAGTTAACTGTTTCTTGAATTAGGGCATGAGTTCCCACTAGTAACGGTAATTGACCCGTAGATAATTGGGCATGAATTTCCCTTCTTTTGGCAGTTTTAGTGGACCCCGTTAACAATTCCACTGGCAAATAAAGCAAATTAAACCAACTTACTAATTTTTGATAATGCTGTTCTGCTAACACTTCCGTAGGGGCCATTAGAGCCGCTTGGTAACCTCCCTGGAGAGCGGCTAAAATTGCAAAAACCCCCACCACCGTTTTCCCGGATCCCACATCCCCTTGTACTAGACGATTCATAGGACTTGGTTTATTTAAGTCTTGCAAAATTTCATTTACTACCCGTTGTTGAGCTTGGGTTAACCGGAAGGGCAATAAGTCACTAAATTTTTCTAATAATTCGCCATGGGGAGTAAAAATAGCGCTTTGTTGCTGCTGTTTTTGTTCGTAACGTCTTTGCAAAAATCCTAACTGTAAATAGAAAAATTCATCAAATACTAATCTTCTCCTGGCTAAACTTAACTTTTCCGTATTCTCAGGGAAGTGAATTTGGGCAATGGCGGTTTGCAAATCAATTAATTCATATTTTTCCCTAATCTCTTGGGGCAGAGGATCAGACAACTTGGCGATCGCCGTTTGACAGGCTAGAACTAATTTCCGTAAAAAATCCGCTGTTATGCCTTCAGTGAGGGGGTAAACGGGCAGCACCCGACCCACTTTGAAAGAGTCAATGCTGGGACTATGGCGATCTAGCACCTCAATTTCCGGATTATCCAGAGTCAGACCAAATTTACTAGATTTCACCAAGCCAGAGGCCGCCACCACTGCCTGGGGAGGGTAAAGTTTTTTGATTTTCTCTTGCCAACCCCGATGGGCAAACCGTTTACCGGCATAAAAACGGGATAGTTTGATCCGCCCTGTTTGATCCCGCAACTGGATTTGCAAAATATTTAAATTCTGATTTTTGGGACTGGTAAAGCAAGTGCAATTTACCACCCGCCCCACAATGGTTACCGTTTCCCCCGCTGTTAATTCAGCAATAGTTACCTGTTGGGCATAGTCCAAATAATCCCTGGGGAAATAGAACAACAAATCTTCCACCGTTGCTAAACCCAAGTTTTTGAGCAGTTTAGTTTGATGTTGACTCTGGGAAACTACCGTTGCTAAAGGGGTATGGAGTTCAATTTGACCCGATTTAGGATAACGGGGTTCGGAAACTTGGGGACGATTAACCTGGGCTAGTAAATCCTTTTTTGGTACAGAATCCCTAGGAGGAGATTCCAAACTGCGACGTAATTGATGTAAAAAACGACGGGTACTGGCCACCAAACTTTTTCTTTCAGCTTCCTCCAGTTGGTCATACTGGGCAAATCTTTGGGCAAACTCCCGCCATTTCTGGCGATCGCCGGGGGAACTACCAGGGGGGGGAGGACTGCCAAAACTTAAACAGAGGAAGTCGCCAAAGCGGTGCTGTTTACCCTGCAAATTCTGAAAACCCCGCTCCACTTCCACGGTCAAAGCCTTTTGTAAACGAGGCCAATCAACGGACACAGACACCTCAACCAAGCTACATTGCACCAGCTAAAGACGGTTTTCCCCATCCTAACCCAGGTAGCCAGGGCCAACCCATTCTCGTTAGAATGCCACTGGAAGCCTAGGCTTGGCAGTATTTAGTCATCCATTAACGGGTTCCTCCTCAATCCTTGCCAATGTTGGCTCCCGCTGAACCAGCCAGCAAAATTAAGTAATTATTAAAACCATTAATATGTCTCCAGCCCCCATGCCCGTTACCACCGCCGAACAAGATCGCGATGTAGTGGTGATCGACGCAGTGGTGGAGGAAGTTCGCCCCCCCCGTTTGCCCAAAAGTCATCTGGAGGATTTAGGACCTGTTAGTGATATGTTCCCGGAAAGTTGGGAATATCACCCAGATTTGATCATGGAGTTTTATCGCAAGCGGCCGTTACAAGTATTAGGTCGTTTAATCAATATTTTGTTTCCCCTATTGCGATTTATTCTGGGTATTTGGTGGGAAAAATTGAGGGGTAAAGACCCCACCGTTTCCAGGGCGAAAGCTATTCAATTAAGAGAACTATTAACCAATCTTGGCCCTACTTATATCAAAGTTGGCCAAGCTCTTTCCACCAGGCCCGATTTAGTGCCGCCGGTCTTTTTGGATGAGTTGACAACGTTACAGGACCAATTACCTTCCTTTCCCAACGAGGTTGCCTATCGTTTTATTGAAGAGGAGTTGGGGGCCCCCGCCGAGGAAATTTACGCCGAATTATCTCCGGAGCCCATTGCCGCCGCCTCCTTGGGGCAGGTGTATAAGGGTAAGTTGAAAACCGGCGAAGCTGTGGCAGTTAAGGTACAAAGGCCAGATTTGGTGCGACGCATCACCCTTGATATTTACATCATGCGCTCCCTCTCCCTCTGGGCCCGGCGATCGGTGAAAAGATTGCGCTCTGATTTGGTGGCCATTACCGACGAATTGGCCAGTCGAGTATTCGAGGAAATGAACTATTACCAAGAGGCCATTAATGGCGAAAAATTCGCCCAACTCTATGGCAGTTTGCCAGAAATTTATGTGCCCAGTATCTATTGGCAATACACTGGCCGACGGGTTTTGACCATGGAGTGGGTGGAAGGAATTAAGTTAACCAATATCAAAGCGATCCAAGCCCAGGGTATTGATGCTACCCATTTGGTGGAAGTGGGGGTACAGTGCTCCCTGCGGCAATTGTTGGAACATGGCTTTTTCCACGCCGATCCCCACCCCGGCAATTTATTGGCCATGGCGGACGGCCGTTTGGCCTACTTGGACTTCGGCATGATGAGTACTATTCAGCCTTACCAGCGCTATGGTTTGATCGAGGCAGTGGTTCATTTGGTGAACCGGGATTTTGATTCCCTAGCTAAGGATTATGTCAAACTGGATTTTCTCAAACCAGATACGGATTTAAAACCGATTATTCCCGCCCTTGGTCAGGTGTTTGGTAATGCGTTGGGGGCCAGTGTGGCGGAGTTAAACTTTAAGAGCATCACCGATCAAATGTCGGCCATGATGTATGAGTTTCCTTTCCGGGTGCCGGCTTATTATGCTCTGATTATTCGTTCCATGGTCACCCTAGAAGGTATTGCCATTGGTATTGATCCTAACTTCAAGGTATTGAGCAAAGCCTATCCCTATATCGCTAAAAGATTGTTAACGGATCAATCAGAAGAGCTACGCACTTCCCTGAAAGAATTACTATTTAAAGAGGGGAGTTTCCGATGGAATCGTTTGGAAAATTTATTGCGTAATGCCAAAAATTCCCCTGGCTTTGATTTTGATTATGTGCTTAATGAAGCAACAGAATTTTTACTTTCAGACCGGGGACAATTCATTCGCGATCGCCTGGTGGCGGAATTAGTCAACAGTATTGATCAACTGGGGCGCAACACTTGGCAACAGGTCAGCCACAATATCCAGGAAAGAATTAGTTTTCTGGGTGACTTAGGTAATGGCAACGGTAAAGCCCATCAAACCAAAACGATCAAAGTTGTGCCTCAACCCGCCATCGCTCAACAGGAGGAAACTTGGCAGCATTTACAAAATCTTTGGCAAATTCTTAAAGAGACCCCCGGTTTTGACCCCCTCAAGTTTGTGCCGGTGTTGAGTCAAATTATTGTTAATCCCACTTCCCGTCGGATGGGTCAACAGGTGGCGGAAGGACTACTGCAAAAGGCGATCGCCAGGGTAATCCGGCAATGGGCCCTGGCTTTGGAAAGTCAGCCCAATCCAGCCATCAAAATCCGCAATGCAGCCTAGGCCATGGTTGCCATAGGTTCCAGTCAAAATTTTGCTGAGGCGAGATCAAGCCAGTGCCGGTCAATGAGACAATAAAAGGTTACGTCCCCAAATTGCCTTGGTAATGAGTCTGAATTGGATTAGTCGCGCCGATCGCCTACAAGCCTTACCCCCCTATGTTTTTGCCCGCCTCGATGAGTTGAAAGCCAAGGCCAGGGAACAGGGCCTGGATTTAATTGACTTGGGCATGGGCAACCCCGATGGCAAAGCCCCCCAACCGATTATCGAAGCGGCGATCGCCGAGTTGGAAAACCCAGAATCCCACGGTTATCCCCCTTTTGAAGGCACCCAGAGCTTCCGTCAGAGCATTACCCGCTGGTACGCCCGCCAGTATGGGGTGGATTTAGACCCCGATTCCGAAGCGTTACCCTTAATTGGTTCCAAAGAGGGTCTGGGTCATTTAGCCCTAGCCTACGTTAATCCAGGGGATTTAGTACTCGTGCCGACTCCCTCCTATCCGGCCCATTTCCGAGGCCCCCTCATTGCCGGGGCGGAAATTTATCCGATCATGTTATCGGCAAAGGATGACTGGTTAATCCAACTGGACCAAATTCCCGAGGCGATCGCTCAACGGGCCAAGATCCTTTATTTTAACTATCCCAATAATCCCACCACCGCCACCGCTCCCAGGGAATTTTACGAAGCCATCACCGATTGGGCCCGCCATTACCAAATCATGTTAGTCCATGATCTGTGTTATGCAGAATTGGCCTTTGACGGTTATCAGCCCACCAGCTTATTAGAAATTCCCGGTGCCAAGGATTTTAGTGTGGAATTCCATACCCTTTCCAAAACCTACAATATGGCCGGTTGGCGGGTAGGTTTTGTCGTGGGAAATCAAGAAATTATTCAAGGTTTGAGAACGCTGAAAACTAACTTGGATTATGGAATTTTTCGAGTCGTACAAAAAGCAGCAGAAACAGCCCTCAGTTTGCCAGAAAGTTACATTGAAGTAGTGCGAAAGCGCTATCAAGAACGGCGGGACTTTGTTATTAATGGCTTGAGTAAATTGGGTTGGTCTATTACCCCTTCCCAAGCCACCATGTACCTTTGGGTTCCCTGTCCCGTGGGTATGAGTTCCACTGATTTTGCCTTAACGGTTCTAGAAAAAACCGGTGTGGTGATGACCCCCGGTAACGCCTTTGGAGAAGGGGGAGAAAGGTACGTCCGCTTAAGTTTAATTGCCGATGGCGATCGCCTGGGGGAAGCATTACAGCGCATTGAACAGGCAGGCATTCGTTATAGTTGATTGGTGCGATTACAATCAATTAACACTTAAATCCTCTGGGGAGTGAAGTAGATGGTTTTAGCCTCAGCAAAAGTACCAACCCTTTCCCTGGAATCATTCTTGGCCCTACCGGAAACCAAACCTGCCCAGGAATATTGCCGGGGCATTGTCACCCAGAAACCCATGCCCAAAGGTAAACACAGCACAATCCAATTTGAGCTAGCGGCCGCTATTAATGCCCAAGTGAAGCCGGACAAAATTGCCTATGCTCTGCCGGAACTTCGTTGTACCTTTGGCGATCGCTCCATTGTGCCTGACATTGCGGTGATGCGCTGGCAAAACTTGCCTTTAGATAATGGTGGCGAAATAGCAGACCGGTTTGATCGGGCCCCGGATTGGCTCATAGAAATTCTTTCCCCAGATCAGTCGGTCACCCTGGTAATGGAAAAAATCATTTTTTCTCTCAAGGCTGGCACAGAATTAGCTTGGTTAGTGGATCCCATGGCCAAATCCATTACGGTTTTCACCGCCAGTTTACCCCAGGTTTATTTAGCTGAAACTGAAATTCAAGAATCCCTAACGGTTTTTGCTGAGCTTGAAAATTGGTCCATTACCGCCGCCGAAGTTTTTGATTGGCTAAAAATTTAGCATACCCAAACTGTTTGAGTTTTAAAGCAACAATAATGGTGTCAATATTTCATCAATTGGTTAAATTATTTTTAGTTTTTATTTTTGTACTCACTGCTTTCGTCGGTTTTTCCGCCCAGGCGATCGCCGGGGAAGTAACTCTGCTATGGCAAGGAGATGGCGAATATCAAGTTCGAGCCCGGGTGGTTTACCCAGATGAATTTAGAGACAATTCAACGAAAATCGTACAAGTAGTAGGACTGCAAACACTTCAAAATTTAACTGAATTGACCGTGCAAGTTATTGATAGCAAAGGTCGAACTATAGCAAATTACGACAATGTCAATAATAGTCAGGCAAGGGAGAATAATTTTTTGCAATTCCGATTTGACCCTATTAATAAAACTATTAATGGTTGGCTTGACATTGGTGGAGCAGAAGCTAACGATTACTTTTTAAAGGGTCAACCTGGTTTAGGCTTAGATCTTTTCCATCTAGATGCATATGGTAATGAATTTAAGATTGACCACAACAATGGTGTCATTGGGATTAAAACTGATTACTAAGACAAATACTATTAATTTCATTAATCTTTTAACCGCCTATTGTCACAGTTCCAATGTCGTAAATACCAGTTTTATCCGCCGGAATTTCAAAGCGAATGGCCCGGGGAGGATCACCGAATAATTGCAATTCATACTTCCCTGGTCCCAGTCCTGTCAACGCAAATCGTCCCGCTCGATTAGTGAATAACTCCAACGGCGACCAACTGGGATCAGACAAAGACCTAACTTGCCCGACTTGAAGCGCAATCGGGTTCCCTGCTTTATCTACCAACGTCCCCCGTAAAAATACGGTGGATTCCGTACCCACTGTGATTAAAGTACCACTTTTATAGCTCGGTAAAAGATTAAATACCGCATTGCCCAAGTCATAGCCAAGGGGCATATTAGGAGCATCTACCCGCATAGTGGTCAAAGTATAGGAGCTTAGATCCGGCACTACCCCAGGGCCGACATCATTAGCTTCCGCCACAGGACCATACAAACCAGGATTAATTAATACTAATTGATCCGCAAAATTAGGGTTACGGCTAAAAATCACAAAACTATCCCGTACTGGTCGGCTCCAGCCAAAACGCCCATCAGCATAAACTAAGGCCGTACCAAAATTTAAGTTAGTGCGATGGCTAGCCTGATCATAATCATGGTTGAGATTAATATCCCCCAGAAAGCCCCGGTAAGTCAGCCCTAAGCCAGTACCAAAATAGCCGGGATTGGGATTATTGCTGAGGTTAACGGAGGTATTGACGCTGTTATATTGGGCAGGACTACGGGATGTCCAAGTGAGCGTGCTAGCCTGCTCCCGTTGACTGCTCAGATTACTGCGGGCTGTGAGGGATTGGAACTGGGAAGTTTGCAAAAAGTTGAATAATACTTGAGTTTCTGCCCGCCCGGATTGGTCTAAGCGATTGTTCAGGGTCAAATTAGCCTGTAAACCCCTTCCCAGATTAGTGGTAAAACCGATCGCCGCTCGGTAGGCATTGGGCTGGCCAAAACTACCAAGCTGATAACCCAAACCGAGGTTAATTCCCAAACCATCGATTAGAGTTTGACTATAATTAGCCCCAAAAGACCAAGAAACATTATTAGTAGTGGTGCCAAAAAAATCCAATGGTTCCGCAGTAAAGCCGATGGGAAAACTACCAAAGCGCTGAAAATAAGGGCCCAAATATTCCACTTCCAAACCAAAGTTAGGTAGTTGGGCCTGGTTACCTCCTAGGGCCAAAAATTGATACCGCAGTCGGAAAGCATGGTCTAAACCGTTGCCATCATTTTCCAGGGCCGCATCCCAACCAAAGTTACCCACGGAAGTGGCCAAGGTGCCTTCGGTGCCAATCAACTGCTGGGAACCTGCCGCCTGTAGATAACCTCCTAGGGTGAGGGTGGACGTAATACCCTGGCGGTAAAAGCCGCCAATAATGGGTCGGGAAGTGTCATAGCTACGCACCCCATTGGTGGTGTAGGCCGGAACCCCCACCCCCAAGCCAAACTGATTCAAACCCACCGCCAATAGATCCGTCGCTAAGGGAGCCGAAAAAGATAGTTCCTCCACCCGCCCCGCACTGTCGATGATTTTCACCGTCACATTATTAAGCCCCGTATTCAGACCAAAATTACGAATATCCTGGGGCCCCGCTGGCAATTGGAGAGTTTGCCGCAATAGTCCATTGACAAAAATTTCCACCCTAGCAGGGCTTTCCAACAGAAATTCAAACTGCCCTGTGGGCCTAGTGGTCAAATAGGGCTGGAGGGAGAAATTGCGAAACATCGCAAATCCCACCATGGGCACAAAGGACTGATAACTGCGGGCGGTGCTAAACAGATCACCAAGAACATAGCGAACCGCATTATCTGGATCATCCTTTACCAAGCGAATGTCAGAGCGGGTCCAGGGATTGTTGCTTTGCTCAGCAAAACTAGCACTACCCTCTAGCACCCAGCCCTGATAATTAAGGGCCCCTTCTACACCCAAATTCAGGGCTTGGCGGCCCAAATCACCAGTGCCATCCCAGGCATAGGGTTGGGTCCCAATTAAGTTGATAAAACCACTGAAGTTACTGGGACGTAGGGCTGTGGCGGCCCCTGGGGGAAGTTGTAAATTACCGGAGCCATAGACAATGGTTTTGCGGAGATTGGGGGGAATAATAATCCTCAGTTCCAACAACTGGTCATTAAATGTGGCATCTAGACCCACACTTTGCAGAGCCGCCAAGGTTAAATTACCGCTGTCGTCCACCAAATCGGCCAATCTAGTCTGTATATCAGGTCGGGCATATTCTTCCATTTTCAACAACAAAGTGGAAGCGGTGATTTGTAGGCTACTACCCCCTCCCAGGGAAACAAACACTACAATTTGACCCTGTTGCAAATCGTTGATGAAAAAGGGCGCCACCAAACGCTGTACCCCCGTGGGGCGGGGCCGACCGAATACCCGCTCAAATAAATCGTCTTCATTACCCAAATTGCCCGGTGTTGGCTCAGAGGGCGGGGCGCTTTGGTTATCCTCCTGCCCTTGTTCCGGCTCTGGAATTGTCGTTTCCATTAAGGGAGTTTCCTGTCCCAGCAACAAATCCAAGGCAGAATCGGGAGGGGGAAAATCAGCACTAAAAGTTTCTGTTCTAGCTGACTGGGGTAGGATTAGCCCGACGACGGTCATCAGGCAGTTAGCCAAAATAATTACTAGTACTGGCGAGGGGAATCGAAACACCATTGACCTAGATTAGGACCTGTCAGCAAAGTCTGCCAAACAAATTCGCATAGAAGGCGATCGCCGCAAAAGGAGAAATGCTAGCCTAGTCACCTTGGGCTGAAAAGCTCCGGTCTAAGCAGAACCTCAAGTCGCGGACTGCTTGGCAATAACGCTGCCGAAAAAATCTTGGGCTTCGATTAAAATTTTGTCAAGAAACAAAGCGGGTAGGGGGAATCGAACCCCCAACTAAAGCATGGGAGGCTTTCGTTTTACCACTAAACTATACCCGCGCAAAGCTTTCACCATCGTAAAACATTAGGGGAACTTCGCCTAGATGACCGGGAAAAATTCCAAAATTACATCGTTGTAATCCAGGTCGCCGCCCCCCACTATGTCTTCAAAGCTGAAGAGGTTACTGCACTTCTCCATACCAACGGGTAGATGCACTGCTATGGGATGCATCCGAAATACAGCAAGGGAAAGTGATTAAAATTCGAGGCTTTCCGGCTCACAAAAAAGTGAAACTGTTCCGAGTTACGGTGTCACCACACCGGACGGAATTCGTCGTGACTAATTACTTATCTCAAGATTCGACTCAGGCGACACGAGAGGAGTGTCGGGTGCGCTGGAAGATTGAGCATTTTCATCGTGAACTAAAGCAGTTGACTGGTGTAGAAGCCTGTCAATGTCGCAAGGGACCCATTCAACGTAATCATATTCACTGTGCCTTACAGGTCTGGAATTTTCTTCGTCGTCAAGCGGTTAATAGCCCATTGACAGTCTACGAAATATCCCATCAACCATGGTCTGATTTCCTGCATCAACAGCTTCGTTCCCCTGCTCTTAAGTTTTCTTTTGCGTAAGTCCTGCCCCATTCTATTAATAAATGCCAATATTTTACGTTTTTTTGCAAAATTTCTAGTCAGCAATCGGGGCAATCATCTGCTCTGGAACGACCCAAGCGTCGAACTGGGCTGGGGTGAGTAAACCTAAATCCACCGCGGCTTGTTTGAGGGTAATGCCTTGGGCAAAGGCAGTTTTAGCCACGAGGGCCGCATTGTCGTAGCCAATGTGGGGATTGAGGGCGGTGACTAACATTAAAGAGGTGTCCAAAAAGTCTTTAACCTTGCTTTCGTTTACTTGTAATCCCACCACTAAATGTTGGCGAAAACTAGCACAAGCATCGCTGAGTAAATGTAACGAATGGAGGAAATTATGAATAATCACTGGCTTAAAAACATTGAGCTCAAAATTACCTTGGCTGGCCGCAAAACCAATGGTGGCATCGTTCCCCATTACCTGCACACAAACCATGGTCATGGCTTCGCATTGGGTGGGGTTTACTTTCCCGGGCATGATCGAAGAACCTGGTTCATTGGCTGGTAAGGCTAATTCCCCCAAGCCGCAGCGGGGCCCAGACCCCATCCAGCGCAAATCATTGGCAATTTTCATCAGGGAAGCGGCAATACTTTTCAGCACGCCACTGGCAAAGGCGATCGCCTCGTGGCCAGCTAGGGCGGCGAATTTGTTGGGGGCAGAAATGAAGGTATAACCAGTTAACTGGGCAATTTCTTCGGCCACTTTTTTAGCAAATTGGGGATGACTATTTAACCCTGTACCCACCGCCGTTCCCCCCAGGGCCAATTCCAAAAGACCGGGTAAACAATAATTAATTTGGGTCAGCCCTTGGTCTAACTGGGCCACGTAACCGGAAAATTCCTGCCCTAACGTTAGGGGCACTGCGTCCATCAAATGGGTGCGGCCAATTTTAGTGATGCCTGCAAAACATTCCGCTTTTTCATTCAGGCTATCTCTCAGAGCTTGCAAACTGGGAATCAACTTGGTTTGTAAACCTGCCACCGCCGCAATGTGCATCGCCGTAGGAAAAGTATCGTTAGACGACTGGGACATGTTGACGTGGTCATTGGGATGGATGGGATTTTTACTGCCCAATTCTCCCCCACAAATGGCGATCGCCCGATTGGCAATCACTTCGTTCACGTTCATGTTGGTTTGAGTGCCACTGCCCGTTTGCCAAATCCTTAGAGGGAAATGGTCTAACCACTGCCCGGCAATGATTTCGTCCGCTGCCGTAATGATTAACTCTGCCTTGTCCGCTGGTAATTTACCCAAATCCTGATTGGTAATGGCGGCTGCCTTTTTGAGTATGGCAAAGGCCCGAATTAAATCCGGCGGCATCACATCGCTACCAATGTCAAAAAACATCAGGGAACGTTGGGTTTGCGCTCCCCACAGGCGATCGGCTTGGACTTCCAGGGACCCCATACTGTCGGTTTCAAGGCGGTGGGAATTTACCATGGCAAAATTTGCAAATACTCCGGTGGCAAAGGCATTATCAACAGTCAAGAAAAAAGACTAACAGGCGATCGCCCATTAGTCCCCCAATCAAATCAACGGAATTTTTAAAGAGTGACGGGCTGTTCAATCCTGGTTAACTTAGCCCCCAGTTTGCGCAGTTTGCCTTCAATGTCCTCATAACCCCGGTCTAAATGGCGCAGACCTTGGACAATGGTTTTGCCTTCCGCCGCTAACCCCGCAATTACCAGGGCCGCCGAAGCTCGTAAATCCGTGGACATGACCGGCGCACCGGAAAGGAAAGGCACTCCTTGGATAAAGGCGGCATTACCTTTGAGCTTAATGTTGGCCCCCATCCGCTGTAACTCCGCTACGTGCTGGAGACGGTTTTCAAATACGGTTTCCGTGACTACGCTATTACCCTCACTCACTGCCAACAGGGCCATGAATTGGGCTTGCATATCGGTGGGAAAACCGGGGTAAGGCAAAGTTTCGATATCTGTCCCCCGCAGATCCCGGGGAATCAAACGCACCCGATCCGGGGCATCGATCGCCACTTCGGGGCCAATTTCCCGCAACTTGGCAATGGCGGAGGCGAGGTGATCTGGCACCACAGGGAAAAGACTAATTTCGGAATGGGTGATGGCCCCGGCACAGAGGAACGTAGCGGCCTCAATGCGATCAGGAATAATGGGAAAGTCGGTGCTGTGGAGTTTTTCCACCCCGTTGATAATAATGCGGCTAGAACCATCCCCCCGGATTTGGGCTCCCATGGAACGGCAGAAGTTGGCCAAATCAACAATTTCCGGTTCCCGGGCGGCGTTATCAATTACTGTTTCTCCTTCCGCTAGGGTGGCGGCCATGAGGATAGTTTCCGTGGCCCCTACGCTGGGATAATCCAGATAAATTTTAGCTCCGGTCAAACGACGGCTGTGGCCCTTGATGCTGGCATTGACTACCCCATGCTCGATGTGAACGTCTGCTCCCATGGCCTGCAAACCCCGCACATGGAGATCAACGGGCCGAGTCCCAATGGCGCATCCCCCAGGCAGGGGTACTTTGGTCATGCCTAAACGGGACAGTAAAGGGCCAATGACGAAAAAGCTAGCCCGCAGTTGGGACACTAACTCATAGGGGGCAGGGCCATGGCCCACATTACTGGAATCCACTACGAGGCGATCGCCATCCCGTTCTAGATTGACCCCAATGGCCGCCAAAATTTGGCACATTTTGTCAATATCCGCCAGAGCGGGCAGATTACTAAGACGACAGTCGTCGGAACAAAGGATGGTGCCGGCCATGATGGCCAAAGCGGAATTTTTAGCCCCACTGATGCGAACTTCCCCTTTTAGGGAGGCCCGGCCTTCAATTTCAATGACCGTCTGGGTTTCTTCGGTAGCGGTAGGAGTAGCAACTTGAAGCACGGGTTTTCACAACCTCCAACAAAAGGGGACAAAAGTTAACACCAGTCCTTTGGTTTAGTCATCGGGAGAATTGTCAACCCATTGTTGCTTAGATTCCACCAACGTCCATCCCAGGACAACCCAGACAAGATCAACAAATTATGTTCATTAACCAATGTGTTTTTAGCATTCGATGGGCTTGTGCAGCAATAACTGTTAAAACCCATTGTCTAGGCAATTATGCTTAACATCCTATAACGGATAAGTCAATTTGTAACATTCAGTTTACAAATCGGCCAGATACGGACCGCCAAGCTGGGCCTATAGATGGGGCTGGAAGTGCCAAAAGTTCCCATCTGTGGCCGTTCAGGACATTTCAGCATTTCATGGTGATGATTTCTGAAGTCTACTCCCGATGAATTACTTACCGTACTTACCGTCTTCTTTGTCGATTGTCCCATTGTTTTTTCAGGTCAAACCAAAACTTTTTTAGCCTCAGATCGAGGGAAAAACCACGCCGACTGCTCAACACTACTGTCCCGGCAACCCGGTCATGGAACGCTTGTCCCAGACCATCCTCGGCGATCGCCCAGATTAAATCTCCAAACAGGGGAGCCACCAAAAGCAAAAAACTTACCCCATTGGCAAAGTTGATGTTTAAACCCACCATGGCTAGGTAGGAGGCAGCCCCCAAAATACCTTCCCGTTGACTCAGTTCCAAAATGCCCGGTAAACGTTTCATTTTCAGGTGTACCACCCTAGTGTCGAAAGCCCAGCCCCCCAAACTTTGCCCCTGGTTAGCGGACACTAAAACTACCCTCAGGGCAAACCAACCAACCAAAAAAATTAGTAGCTGGACCCAACCCGTAGCTAAACTGCTGAATAACCAAATCACGACAAAATCCAACAGGTAGCCATAGCCTCGCCGTTCCAATGGGGCCAGGGGTAAGCGGCGATCGCGGCGCTGGTCGTCGTCATACATACATTTAAGCTTTGCTCAGAGGGCAAGGGGAAATTTTTTCATGGAACCACTGGCCATTGCCGTCTATTTTGCCATTTTGTTGGGGCACCGCTGCAGCCCGGGTTCGGAGGGGTATTTTCAGCAATGATTAGACAATCTTATCGTCAAACCCGAGGAAGATTAATTCTTTCCATCTTTGCCCTCCCGGTCCTTAAAACTCCCTTAATTCCTAGGGTTCTAGCCTTTCCTTAATTTTATAATTGCCAGGCCGAGGGGCAAAAACACTCTGGGCAAAAACATAAGTAAAGGTTATCCGATTAAGGCCTAGCCATTTCATTGCTAATGCTTCCTTGTCAATTCAAGATTTTCCCGTAGTATCAGAACAGTTAAGTTTTTTGAAGTAGCTCGATCTGGATATAGTTGTCCCGATGGAGGCTTCATGAGGCAATCTCTCTACTGTTTTTTTGAGAAGAGGAAACATCTATGGCATCCTATACCGTTAAATTGATCACCCCCGATGGTGAAAGTTCCATCGAATGCTCTGACGATACCTATATCCTCGATGCTGCGGAAGAAGCTGGCCTAGACCTGCCCTATTCCTGCCGTGCTGGGGCTTGCTCCACCTGTGCCGGTAAGATCACCGCTGGTAGTGTTGACCAATCCGATCAGTCTTTCTTGGATGATGACCAAATTGAAGCTGGTTATGTTTTGACCTGTGTAGCTTATCCCACCTCCGATTGCACCATTGAAACCCACAAAGAAGAAGACCTCTACTAAGGGTAATAATGCTGGCCATGGGCTAGTGAGTTTGATAGTTTCATAATTGTCCACGGCAGGGTTTAAGCCCTGCTTTTTTGTTGCCCATTGGCAAACTCCAAGACAGCCTGGGCGGCTCGCTCACATACCCCCGGTTCCCCTAATGCTTCCCTTAATTCTTGGTAATCCTGGGCAATTTTTGCTTGGCGATCGCCGTTTAGAAGCAATTCCAATCCAGCTTGGGCAATGTTGCTGGCGGTGGCCTGTTCCTGGAGTAGTTCCGGCATAATGCCCCGGTTGAGCACAATGTTGGTAGGGGAAACGAAGGGTAGATTAAATTTAAAAATCCGTCTGGCGATCGCCATGGTCAAAGGACTAACCCGATAAAGGATAACCTGGGGCACATTTAGTAAAGCAATTTCCAGATTCACCGTTCCCGACTTGGTGATGGCCAAATCAGCCGCGGCGATCGCCGTCAGCGTTTCTTTCCCTTCCAACAGTTGCACCGTGAGATTAAATTCCTTGAGGGTTTGTTCGATTTGAGGTTGATAATCCTTAAGGGAAACGGGCAACAGCAGTTTTACATTGGGTAATTGGCTCTGCAATTGTTGGGCGGCACCACAAATGGACGGCAACAGGTAACGCAGTTCCTGAATGCGGGAAGCGGGTAGGAGGGTAATTACCGTTTCGTTATGGTCAATGCCTAACTTTTCACGGGCTGACCCTCGACTGGGGGCCTCCTTGGTAATGCGGTCTAACAAGGGATGGCCCACCCAGGTCACATCCAAACCTTGTTTTTGGAAAAATTCCGCTTCCCCTGGAAAAATGGCCAACAGGCGATCGGTTACCGCCATAATCTGGGCCGTTTCCCTTTTCGTGGGGGACCACACCCAGGCCTGGGGGGCGATATAGTACAAAATTGGCAGATTGGGATAGGTTTTCCGTAAATAATTAGCAATGGTTAAATTGGGTCCCATGTAATCAATCAAGACTAACAAATCAATGGGATTAGTTTTTAAATAACGTTTAACCCGTTGTTGAATCTGCCAAGTGGGAATAATAAACCGCAGGGACTCCGTCAAGCCCACAGAGCCGATCGCCGCCGTATTGGCCAGCAACGTCAGACCGGCAGCGGCCATTTTTTCTCCCCCCAAACCCACCAGTTCCAATTCTAAGTTTTGCTCTTCAGCTTGCTGTCTTAATGCTCCGACCAGCAGAGATCCTTGCAAATCTCCGGAAACTTCCCCCGTGCTAATAAATATACGCATAAATAAATTTTGTTATTAGGATTTGTTGAGGATAAATTTATGGCTTAGAGCGTGTTTGAAAAGTAGGGTGAAGAATGGAAAATGGTGAAAAGAATAAAATTTTCACCATAATTAATGATAATTCGAGAATTTTACAGCACGGACATCACAGATAGCCAGTGGCAATTGGTAGAACCTCATTTACCCAAAGCAAAAACTGGGGGAAGAAAACGGAAAACTAGTCTGCGGGAGATACTCAATGCTATTTTTTACATGCTCAGAACGGGGTGTGCCTGGCGACTTCTGCCCCATGATTTTCCTAAATGGCGAACGGTCTATGGTTATTTCCAGCCATGGCACGAAGATGGTACCTGGAAAAAATTAAACCGTATCTTCCGTGAGAAAGTTCGGCTCAAAGCTGGAAGAAATACTCACCCTAGTGCCGGTTGTTTAGATTCACAGTCACTTAAAAAGGCTGGAACTGGCCAAGAAACTGGCTATGACGGCGGAAAAAAGGTCAATGGTCGTAAACGTACAATCCTCGTGGATACCATGGGATTACTTCTCGATGTTGTCGTCCATGGTGCCCATCGCTCCGACCATCAGGGTCTGATTCTACTTGCTACCTGGTTTGCTCCCCTTTGGCAGTGCCTGCAAGTTATATGGACTGATAGCACCTTTGGCGGAAAGGATTTTATCTATTGGGTGGAGCATACTTTTGGTTGGAATTTGAATGTCGTCAGCAAAAAGCAGGGACAAAAAGGTTTTGAAGTCTTACCCCGCCGTTGGGTAGTCGAGCGCACCTTTGCTTGGTTTGGTCGCTATCGTCGTTTAAGCAAGGATTATGAATATTTACCTACCACCAGTGAGACCATGCTCTATGTTGCCATGGTTCATCTCATGCTTCAAAGGCTTGCTTAAAACTTTTCAAACACTTTCTTAGGAGAAAATTTATCAAGCAAAAATAATCTAAATTTAACCCGATTCCTGTTCTAGCGCTTGCCAACTGACAGATTTAACTGAGGGATTTAAACTCAGTTTACTAATTACCGCTTCTAGAAATTTATCCTTGCGGGCTGTGCAAATTATTGCCGCTTCCACTTCAACAAAATGGTTAAACTCATCTAAATCATGGCTCCGCAAAGACCGTAATTTAATATTCTTTATTTCCGCTAAGGAATCAAGCAAAATGCGTCGCACATTCGCCTCCTCATCCCCCCGACATACCAAGTGACAAAGATAATGGCACTCCAATTCAGTGCTATGCATGGGTTGGTGGTTAATAAACGTGCTCAGAGGCCGCAGGGCAATGTTGGCCACCAAAACCATCATCGAGCCAAGCACAGCCTCAGAAAACAGCCCTTGACCACAGAGGGTGCCCACCGCCGCTGAACACCAGAGGGTCGCCGCCGTATTTAGCCCCTTAACAGTTAAGCCTTCCTTGAGAATTACTCCCCCCGCCAGAAAACCAATGCCGGAGACAATTTGGGCAGGAATTCGGGTGGGACTGCTGTCATGATTGGTGAGGACAGAAACAATCACAAACAATGCAGCTCCAATGGCCACCAAGGTATTAGTACGCAAGCCCGCCATCCGTTGGCGCCACTGCCGTTCAATGCCCAGGGTCGATCCCAGTACAAAAGCAACAGTGAGCCGGAGAAGACTCTCGTTCCATTCCATTACCTTTTCCAAATCTGTCAGCCTTACCCAGGGTACAGCAAAACTTTGGGCAGCCAACAGCAATTCTCGGGGGCCGGACTAATCTAATACTTTGGTCACTTTGGTTGATTGATGCCCACCACACTGGCATTGAAGTTATAGTTTTTGCCTTCTAATTCTAAAACCGTGCCAATTTTCACCTTTTGTCCCCCTAAAACCATGCCGGTGGAGGTGAAATCCCCCCTACCTTTGAGGGTCAGGAGCATATCCCGGCTGTAATTAGACTCTGGCCGAGGATCCGGCAGAGATTTGACGGAACCATCAGGCTGGGGCACTGCTAAATTGCGAGGGAGTTCCTGCACATTCACTACCTCCACCTGGCCAGCCGGTTGATTGCGAATAATGATGTTGGTTTTTTCGGCTTTAAACTCATCCAGCACCACCTGGGGATCTAATACGTTTAATCCCCGGACAATGGTCGTCAATTCAATGGAAGCGGCGTTGGCTTGGGCAAGAATGCTTTTGCCAGAACTGCCCGGCAGAACGAAAATTCCCACAGCTACCATGAGGATGATCAAGGCGGCCCCCAGATCCAACAGGCTGACTATGCCGAAAATTCTGCCACGGGAATCGATGAGCTTCATGGGAAAATCAGAAGGATTACTAAAAGCTTTACAAAAAAATTAGGACTTTGATCAAAATCGTTGCAATTTTACCATGGGGGATGGCAAGTAAGTTTAACCATGGTTTTCCGGAATACTCCCCTGGGAAATTATTCGGTTAGGTTTATTATTAGATTACTTCTTGAGGGTAATTTCTAACAAAAACTCGGGAGCAAAGTCAGCGCCACTGGGTCATTCTCTGGTTCGGCTAGTTAAAAAACTGTTGAAATAAATTTTTATCTTTGACAAAGGCTCAAAATTTTCTCCATTCAACCCTTATTTTCAATCGACAATGCCTTCTAAAACATTAGTAGAACTTAGCTTTAATTGACAATTGACAATTCCCCACTTAGATAAAAAATCCGGTCAGGATGCGGTCAACATTATACAAAAACTGTCCAAAGAACAGGGCCGTATTGTGTTGCTGATTACCTATAGTCACTGTGAAAAAGCAACAAAAAACCCGCGGGAGCGGGCTAACATTGAATTGAAGTCAGTTTTTTAGTAATTGCCAAAACTGTAACTTAGTAACGGCCTTGGTTTTGGTTGGGTTTGTGGACAATAAAGCTTACAGTCTGGCACTGTTTGATATTGTCGAAACCAATCACCCGAATGTAGCAGTTGGGATTCTCAGAACGACATTCCCGTACTTCGGCTAGAACTTCGTTGGCAGTGGCACCACCAAAGAAGGGCAGTTTCCACATGGTCCAGAAGTGGGTTTCGGGTTGGGGGTCTTCTTCAAATTCCACGCCGGGAATAAAGCCCTGGTCTAACAGAAACTCAACCTGTTTAGCAATCTGTTGATCGGTTAAAGGGGGCAGGTAAGAAAGGGTTTCGTAGCGGCGCTCTTTGGGTAAAGTTTTCATCGATTTAAAAGTTTTCCTTGCTGATGACTACGTTAGGACGGGGGAGAATCGTTGTTGTTTGATTCTCCGTTGGAGGTTTCCGAAGGGAAATTATCGACTTCGGCTACGGTACGGGTCAGACGTTCAAGCAAATGGCGGCGGTGGGCGATGTTAGATTCCGCTAAGCTATTCCGGGTCATACCGGGCAAAAAATCTAACACTGATTCGGCAATGTCTTCCCTTACCGCCAGGATCCTGAGTACCAGTTCTTTATTTTCATCCAGGAGTTCCGTCAAAAACGTTTCTCCATTTTGAATACTGTGACTGGCTAAATACTGGTTTAACCAAATGGCCTGGGGAGGGTTGGTTTCCCCGAGTTCACTCTGGATCCTGAGAACGGCTTGGTAGGTGAGGTAACTTTGCAGTACTTTCACTGTTGCCTGAGCTATGTGCTTAGTTTGCATGAACACTCTACCCGGTAATTGGTAAATTGCTGTCGAAGTTGAACATCAGTAAGCAGTGGGTTTTGGCTGATTAACAATTTTTTGACAATTGCCAATGACTAACTGTTAGTTAAGCCGCTGTTAATGGCTAATTAGTTAGCAGACTCAACCCCGAAGAACTGTTCATCCTTAACGGACGAGTACAACTCCGACAATCCAAACACCGGTTTAGAGGGTATCCATGGCCTCGAACTCAAACTTGATCTCTTTCCAGAGTTCGCAGGCGGCGGCCAACTCAGGGGACCAACGACAGGCTTCCCGGATAACGTCATTACCTTCGCGAGCCAGGTTACGACCTTCGTTCCGAGCTTGAACACAAGCTTCCAAAGCAACACGGTTAGCGGTTGCACCGGGAGCATTACCCCAGGGGTGACCCAAAGTACCACCACCAAACTGTAAGCAGGAATCATCACCGAAGATTTCCACCAACGCGGGCATGTGCCATACGTGGATACCACCGGAAGCTACGGGCATGGTGCCAGGCATGGAGGCATAGTCTTGGGTGAAGAAAATACCCCGGGAGCGATCTTCCTCAACGTAATCTTCGCGCATGAGGTCAACGAAGCCCATGGTGATACCCCGTTCCCCTTCCAATTTACCAACCACGGTACCGGAGTGGAGGTGGTCACCGCCGGACAGACGCAGACACTTGGCCAAAACCCGGAAGTGGATCCCGTGGTTTTTCTGACGGTCAACTACGGCGTGCATTGCCCGGTGAATATGGAGCAAAATGCCGTTGTCCCGACACCAACGAGCGAGGGTGGTGTTGGCAGTGAAACCGCCGGTGAAGAAGTCATGCATGATGATGGGGGTGCCAATTTCCTTGGCAAACTCGGCCCGTTTCATCATTTCTTCGCAGGTGCCAGCGGTGACGTTCAGGTAGTGACCTTTCATTTCGTTGGTCTCAGCCTGGGCTTTTTCGATCGCCTCTTGAACGAAGAGGAAACGATCGCGCCAACGCATGAAGGGCTGGGAGTTGATGTTTTCGTCGTCTTTGGTGAAGTCCAAACCACCCCGGAGACATTCGTAAACAGCCCGACCGTAGTTCTTGGCGGACAGACCAAGTTTGGGTTTGATGGTACAACCAAGCAGAGGACGACCGTATTTGTTTAATTTGTCCCGCTCAACGGTAATACCGTGGGGAGGGCCTTGGAAGGTTTTAATTAAAGCAACGGGAAAACGAATATCTTCTAAACGGAGGGCCCGCAGAGCCTTAAAACCAAATACGTTACCGACCAAAGAGGTTAAAACGTTGGTGACGGAACCTTCTTCAAATAAATCTAGAGGATAGGCAATAAAAGCAAAATATTGGTTATCTTCGTTGGGAACAGCTTCCAGGTCATAGCAACGACCTTTGTAGCGGTCCAAGTCAGTTAGGTTGTCAGTCCAAACGGTGGTCCAGGTACCGGTGGAAGACTCAGCGGCCACCGCAGCAGCGGCTTCTTCAGCAGGTACACCCGGTTGGGGGGTCATACGGAAGCAGGCGAGCAGGTCGGTATCCTTGGGGGTGTAGTCGGGGGTATAGTAGGTCAGGCGATAATCTTGTACGCCCGCCTTAAACCCTGCTTTGGCTTGTACCATCTAGGTCAGTCCTCCATAAACATTGAATAGCCTAGCTTTCTCCCACGGGCGAAATTTGGCAATATAAAGCCTACCGTCGCCCCAGAGACAGTTATTATTTACAGTTATTTGGTTGCGAGAAAAATCTGCGATAACCCAGCAACTATCTGTTTTCTGAAGGTAATCTTATCACGCAGGGGATGCCTTTACTTATGGCAATGCTCTCCATTGACTGTTTTTTAAATTACAATTTTTGGACTTTCTAATTAGAATTCCTGATGTTTTGTCCAAATGGTGATTAGTTGGGCTTGTGAGCCGTTGCCATGGCGGGAATTGAAGAAGATTTATGGGCGATTGCCACTCCTCCGGTGAGCAAATCTAAGGCGGCTTGGTATTGCACATCGGCGGGGGAAGTAATTTCCGCAAAGCTAATCAGGGGTTGCTCCACCACTTCATCGGGCATAATGCCCAGTTTATGGATGTCGTGATGTTGGGGGGTTTCGTATTTGGCCACCGTGACGGCAATGCCGGCCCCATCGGATAGTTCAAACAAGGATTGAATCAAACCCTTACCAAAGGTTTTTTCCCCCACTAGAGTGGCCCGCTGATTATCCTGCAAAGCTCCGGCTAAAATTTCGCTGGCACTGGCAGTACCCTGGTTGACCAACACCACCAACGGGCGATCGGTCGCCGCTTCTCCATTGGCAGTGAAACTTTCCTGGGTGCCTTGGCGATTAACGGTGTAGACAATGGTGCTTTCCGGTAACCACAACCGAGCAATGTCAATACCAGCCTGGAGTAAGCCACCGGGGTTGTTACGCAAATCCAAGATATAACCGTCGGCCCCCTGTTCCTCAAGTTGATGCAGAGCGTGGGCTACTTCTTTATAGGCATTGGCACTAAATTGACTGAGGCGAATGTAACCCACCGATTGACCTGGGCGGGAATCGTCCAATTGGGCCGCCACCGGACTGAGGGAAATTAACTGCCGAGTCAGGGTAAATTCTTGGGGTACTTCGGTGCCCGCTGACAGAATTTCCAGGGAAACTTTGGTGTTTTTTGGGCCCCGCATTCTGGCCGCTGCTTCGTCTAAGCTCAGGGTTTGGGTATCTACACCGTCGATCGCCAAAATTTGGTCATGGGGTTGCAGCCCGGCCTCCTCCGCAGGGGAACCGGCCAGGGGGGCCATAATTTCTAACTGGTTGGTTTCAGGGTTGATGTTGATTTGCAGACCTACCCCCGATAGCTCACCAGTGGTGGTCACCTGGAGATTGCCGTACTGTTCCGGACGCAGTAAGCGGGTAAAGGGTTCATCCAGGGTAGCGAGCATTTCTTCGATCGCCGTGTAGGTTTCTTCCCGGTTCCGGAGGGGACGTTTAACGTACTTCTCCCGCAACAGCCACCAATTTTGATGGTTAAAGGTTTCATCGAGATAGGATTGGTTGACCAAACGCCAGGATTGCAACAGTAGCTTTTGTTCCTCGGTGAAAGCCAAGGCCGACGGTGTATTGCCCAGATAAATCAGGGCCCCCATCAGCAAAGAAAAAGCTAAAGCCCAAAACCGCCTTGTCCGTTTACCCATCGTGACGCTCGCCCCCGCAAACCAAAATTTACAAAACTTAGTTAATTTCTCAGTTAGCTTCTCATTTTAAGCTATTTGTCTAGGTCTTGAATTCGGTTCAACGTACCGAGGGATTGGATAAATTCCCCCGCCTGGGCTAATGTTTCCGGGGTGCCAATATCTAAAAAGGGAGCTTCCACAGCATGGACTTTGATTTTGGCTCCCTGGGCCAACAATGTGGGGAACACATCATACTCAAAACTTAAGGGTCTGTGGGCGGGAAACCGGGCCAACAGGCGATCGCCAAGGAGATAAACCCCACTATTAATCACGCCGGCTCCGGCTTGCTTTTCTGCAAATTGTAGCAATTCCCCTTGACTATTAACCTTTAAGGAGCCAAAACGGGAAGCATCGGGCACATGAACGCCCAAAATTACCCCATCAACGCTGTCATCCTCTAACTCCGCCAACAGAACCCGATAATCCGTCACAATTAACGAGTCGCCGTTAAGCACGAGCCAAGCCGGTGTTAGTTCTCTAAAACCATGGTGATTAACCGCATTGACAAATCCCCCCGCTGTTCCCAACGGTTCCATTTCCGCCACACAGGCGATCGCCATGTCAACAATATCGGCATCTTGAGCATAGGCCGCCACTTTTTCTGCCAGATAACCCGTAGAAAGGAGCGATCGCCGAAAACCCTGCTGTTGTAGATAGCGCAATTGCCAATCTAAAAAAGGTTGGCCCGCCACGGGAGCTAAGGGTTTAGGCAAATCTGGTAACTGTTGCTTAATGCGGGTGCCAAAGCCCCCAGCCAAAATGACCACGGTAACGTCTGCGGGGGAAAGAGCCATAGAGTTGAAAAAGTAGAAACTAGGGAAATTGAAGCAAAATAGCCAAACCAGATTGTCTATTCAATTCCTTATAAGCTCAACAATTTTATCCAAACTAGGTTTGTAAAATACTCCCCAACAATTTCTGACCCATTCACCGAACTTCAGACAAAACAACAGCGTAAAGGAAAATTATTTCATCAGATGGGAAGGCAAAATGATTTCAGGTATCAGGGGGCGCAGGTCGTCAAAGGAAATGGGACCAAAATTCATAATGGTGGGCAACGGCAAAGTACAGTCAATCAATGTTCCCCGGCGGGCGTAACGGCATCGACCACCATCGCCAATTAAAGGCACCTGCCCTTCGAAATAACGACTAGCCGCCTCAAAACTAGTCACCGGTTCTCCCCCTACCTTAGCCGTGGCACAAACCAAGGGAAAAGGCATTGCTCCCACTAAATCGAAAACAAAAGCATCGGGACAGGCAATAAAAATATTCCGAAAGCCCTGGGTAATACCTGGGTCTAATTTGGGCAGGGCTTCCACAATGAGGGTTATGGGCAAAGGAAAAAGACCCATCAATTTTTTAGCGGCGGGGGGAATTTTTGCCACATCCATGGCCCGATCGCCACGGGTGAGAATGCCTAGGGGTTGGTCTTTGTCAAATTGCTTAAAGGCTCGCAACTGGGCTACTGCCCTGGGACTAGCACCATTGACTACTAGCACATAGGTAGTGGCTAAACCTAATAAGACCATTGCTTCCTGCTCCAAGACGGATTGAATGGCAGGGATTGCTCCGGAGTTTAGTTTAATGATTTTTGTTGCAGTTTTATCTAGTGTAACCATTGAATTGTCCCTTGAAACTGCCTCCAGATTAACAGAGATTCTTAGTTCACTCAATTTAGACTCTAGGTATAAAAACGCTTCTAAACAGTTAATTTTTTACGTAATCTAGGTAGGGAGCAAGACTTGGGGAAATTTTTAAAATAGTTTTGACTACCATTATATAAACTTATCATTCTTGATTTTGGGACAATTTATCTCGGTAAAAATACCCAGACATAGCCATTAAAATCGCTCAATTTTTCTTCTTAAAAATTAATAAATAAAAGTCCCTAATGATGGTATTTAGCTAAATATGGCCCTGGGCTAGTCTGTGCGCTGGTGGTTTCCCATCCCCTATTCCCGACGGAGCAGGTAAACTTAACTTTCGTCAGCGGTAGGTAATTTCAACAAAGCAATAAATGATTAAGCAATTTTTCCCGTTATTGGCTTTACTGTTGGTTTTTGGCTTCCATGGCAGTGGTCTTAGGGCCCAGTCGCGACCATTAATGCCAGTAACGGGGGCAAATCTAACGCCAACGGTGGGTTTTGATGAACAGTTGTGGGGGAACCATTGCTCAGCGGGAGATAAACAATCTTTGCTCCGGGCGATCGACCATAGCTTGAGCTATTTAAAAACTGCTAGCGCCGCCCGAGCTTATCAAAATTACTCTGTACCGGGGGTGACCAGAGAGCGGGTAACCCGTTCCCTCCAGCGATTTAAAACTTTGTTGCAACAGTCTCCCAGTCCCGAAGCTCTCCAGACCGCTGTTGCCAGGGAATTTCAGTTTTATCAGGCGATCGGTAACGATGGCAAGGGCACAGTCCATTTCACTGGTTATTTTGAACCAGTTTATACCGCCAGTCGTCAACGCACTGCCGAATATCGTTATCCCATTTATGGTTTGCCCAATAATTTTTCTCGTTGGTCTAAGCCCCACCCCACTAGGGCTGACTTGGAAGGTATGGATGGTTTAGGCAAATCAAGTCAGTTACAGGGACGGGAAATTGCTTGGTTCCGTAATCGTCTAGATGCCTATCTAATCCAGGTACAGGGTTCTGCCAAAATCAACTGGGTGGGGGGAGGCCAAAGTTCCGTGGCCTTTGCTGGAGCGACGGATTATCCCTACGTAAGTTTAGGGAAGGAAACCATCCAAGAGGGAATTTTCCAGCCTGGGGAGGTTACTTTGCCTAAGTTAATCGACTATTTTGAGCAAAATCCCAGCGAACTAAGTCGTTTTATCCCCCGCAATAATCGTCTAATTTTCTTTAAGGAAACCTCCGCCAGCACCCCCGCCAAGGGCAGTATTGGGGTGCCAGTTACTGCCGAGCGTTCCATTGCCACCGATAAATTCCTTATGCCTCCAGGGGCGATCGCCGTTTTAGCGGCTCCCATTCCCGATTGTCAGGGTCAAAAAGTCAACGTTAGTCGTTTTGTGGTGGATCAGGATACCGGCAGTGCCATCAAAGGCCCCGGTCGGGTGGATATTTTCATGGGCACTGGCCAAACTCCTGGCGATCGAGCCGGTTTGATGAGTGACGACGGCCAAATTTATTACCTGCTTCTACGCTAGCGATTTTTCCCTGTTTCCCGGTACAGAAAATCTGAAAATTTCCCCGCGCCTCAGAACGTGTTTGGAAAGTTTTACTCCGCCCCCCAAATTGACCCACTAAAGCGACCGCAATACTGGGGGACTGTCACTCAGTTTCCCCCAAAATCTGGGGGGTCAGGGGGGCGTTTAAAACGGGCTCTCAGAGTCTTGGCCCAAACAAATGGAGGTTAACAGCTATAAATTGCCCAAACTCTCACCAAGGACTCTAGGTTCCCAGCTAGTGTGTCAGAAGTTTGTTCAATGGAGCACCAAAATTCTGTAGAGTGGAGTTCTCCCCGTCTGTTTTTTTGATGTGGGCACAGGTTCAATAAATTCCCATAGCCAGTCTTTACACCCTAAGGAGACGCGAATTGGTTAACGCAACCCCTTTTATTACCACTAAATCAGAAGAGATTTTTGCCGCCGCTCAACATTTAATGCCCGGTGGTGTCAGTTCCCCGGTAAGAGCTTTCAAGTCCGTCGGCGGCCAGCCCATTGTTTTTGACCGAGTAGAAGGGGCTCAGATTTGGGACGTAGATGGTAATCAATACATTGACTATGTGGGTACCTGGGGGCCGGCCATTTGTGGCCACGCTCACCCCGATGTAATCAGCGCCCTCAAACAAGCTTTGGATAAAGGCACCAGTTTTGGTGCTCCCTGTGCCCAGGAAAACGTACTGGCGGAAATGGTCATTGATGCTGTGCCTAGCATTGAAATGGTACGGTTTGTCAACTCCGGTACCGAAGCCTGTATGTCCGTTTTGCGCTTGATGCGGGCCTTCACTGGACGGGAAAAAATCATTAAATTTGAGGGTTGTTACCACGGCCACGCCGATATGTTCTTGGTCAAAGCTGGTTCTGGGGTGGCGACCCTCGGTTTACCGGATTCCCCTGGGGTGCCCAGTAACACAACTAAAGCAACATTGACTGCTCCTTATAACGATCTAGAGGCGGTTAAAGCTCTGTTCGTGGAAAATCCTGACAGCATTGCCGGGGTAATTCTCGAGCCAGTGGTGGGTAATGCCGGTTTTATCCTCCCCGATGCGGGCTTTTTGGAAGGTTTACGGGAACTGACCAAGGAGTATGGTGCTCTGTTGGTTTTTGATGAGGTGATGACAGGTTTTCGGGTTTCCTACGGTGGTGCCCAAGCCCGGTTTGGCATTACTCCCGATTTGACTACCCTCGGTAAGGTGATCGGTGGTGGTTTACCAGTAGGAGCCTATGGTGGTCGGGAAGAAATTATGGCCATGGTGGCTCCAGCCGGCCCCATGTATCAAGCGGGTACCCTGTCCGGCAACCCGTTGGCCATGACGGCGGGTATTAAAACCCTGGAAATTCTGCAAAAGCCAGGATCCTACGAATATTTGGATAAGATCACCAAACGGCTAGTGGATGGTTTACTAGCTGCGGCTCAGGATGCGGGCCATGAAGTTTGTGGCGGTTCCATCAGTGCCATGTTTGGAATTTTCTTTGCTCCTGGCCCTGTCAGAAACTATGAAGATGCTAAGTTGGCCGACACCAATAAATTTGCCCGTTTCCATCGGGGTATGTTGGAAAGGGGGATTTATCTAGCTCCTTCCCAGTATGAAGCGGGTTTTCCTTCCCTAGCCCACACCCAAGAACAGATCGATCAGACCATTGCCGTCGCTAAGGAAGTATTTGCTACTCTCTGAACTGTTTGATCCCCGATCGCCTATTGCCGGGGGGAAGAGATATAGAACCCCAACTTGATTACCCAAAACCTTCCCCCATCCTGGACTTGGTTAACTCAGCCATAGACTAGGGTGGGGGTAAAAATACGGGTCGAATTCAATGCCCTAGCACAAATTCCTTGGGGCAGGACAAAAAAGATCGTTAAAAATTGTCAAGGCGCAGAAACTAGCCTAAGATGAGACCCATATAAAGAATTGTCTTGCGACCCAAATACCCATTAGGCAATAGAACTTAGGAGGATTTATGGCTCTTGTACCAATGAGACTGCTGTTAGACCATGCGGCGGAAAATGGTTATGGCATTCCCGCTTTCAACGTCAACAACATGGAGCAGATCATTTCGATCATGCAGGCCGCTGATGAAACCGACAGCCCTGTAATTTTGCAAGCTTCCCGTGGTGCCCGGAGCTACGCTGGGGAAAATTTCCTGCGCCATTTAGTTTTGGGGGCGGTCGAAACCTATCCTCACATTCCCATTGCCATGCACCAAGACCACGGCAATAGCCCCGCCACTTGCTATTCCGCCATCCGCAACGGTTTCACCAGTGTGATGATGGACGGTTCCTTGGAAGCTGACGCCAAGACCCCCGCTAGCTTTGAGTACAACGTTAATGTAACCGCTGAAGTAGTTAAAGTAGCCCACTCCGTTGGGGCCAGTGTAGAAGGGGAATTGGGTTGCTTAGGTTCCTTGGAAACTGGTCAAGGGGAAGCTGAAGACGGCCACGGTTTTGAAGGGAAGTTAGACCACTCCCAACTGTTGACCGATCCCGAAGAAGCAGTGGAATTCGTCAACAAAACCCAGGTGGATGCCCTCGCTGTGGCGATCGGTACCAGCCATGGTGCCTACAAATTTACCCGCAAACCCACCGGTGAAGTTTTGGCCATCAGCCGCATTGAAGAAATTCACCGCCTGCTGCCCAACACCCACTTGGTAATGCACGGTTCTTCCTCCGTTCCCCAGGAATGGATCGACATGATCAACGAATTCGGTGGTGCTATCCCCGAAACCTATGGTGTGCCCGTGGAAGAAATTCAAAAAGGCATCAAGAGTGGTGTACGTAAAGTAAACATCGACACCGATAATCGCTTAGCCATCACCGCCGCTTTCCGGGAAGCCGCTGCTAAAGATCCCAAGAACTTTGATCCCCGTCACTTCCTCAAGCCTTCTATCAAATATATGAAGCAGGTTTGTGCCGATCGCTATCAACAGTTCTGGACTGCTGGCAATGCCTCTAAAATCAAGCAATTGACCTTGGATGACTACGCCGCTAAATATGCCAAAGGTGAATTAACCGCCACCTCCCGCACCTCCGTTGCTGTGTAGATTGAAGTTAATTTTTCGTTTCTAAGTTTTGCCTTAGTAAAAACAAGAGAATAAATAATTTTGCTCCTCCTTGGTTCAATCCTGGGGGAGTTTTTTCTTCTCAGATGGGCGGCAACCCCGTAAGATTGGGAAGATTAGTTTTAGCTTAAGCAACGGCGGTAATGGTGAAACGCATTTCTATCCTCGGCTCCACCGGTTCCATTGGTACCCAAACTCTGGACATTGTTACCCATCATCCTGATGCTTTTCAGGTGGTCGGTTTAGCGGCTGGGGGAAATGTTGCATTACTAGCCCAACAGGTGGCGGAGTTTCGCCCAGAGATTGTTGCGATTCGTCAGGCAGAAAAGTTAGAGGACCTAAAAGCAGCAGTGGCCGAACTAACTGATTACCAACCCATGTACGTGGTGGGGGAAGAAGGGGTGGTGGAAGTGGCCCGTTATGGTGATGCAGAAAGTGTGGTCACAGGTATTGTCGGTTGTGCGGGATTATTACCCACCATGGCGGCGATCGCCGCCGGGAAAGATATTGCTTTAGCCAATAAGGAAACGTTAATTGCCGGAGCTCCGGTGGTGTTACCCCTGGTGGAAAAAATGGGGGTGAAGTTATTGCCGGCGGATTCAGAACATTCAGCCATTTTTCAATGTTTACAGGGGGTTCCCGAAGGGGGGTTACGGCGGATCATTCTCACCGCTTCCGGGGGAGCATTCCGGGACTTGCCGGTGGAAAGATTACCGTTTGTAACAGTACAGGATGCCCTCAAACATCCCAACTGGTCTATGGGACAAAAAATCACCATTGATTCCGCCACATTGATGAACAAGGGTTTGGAGGTGATTGAAGCCCATTATCTATTTGGCTTGGACTACGATCATATAGACATTGTCATTCATCCCCAAAGCATTATTCATTCTTTAATTGAGGTGCAGGATACTTCTGTGCTAGCTCAACTGGGGTGGCCTGATATGCGTTTGCCGTTGCTCTATGCCCTATCTTGGCCAGAAAGAATTTACACCGACTGGGAACCTTTGGATTTAGTTAAAGCCGGTAGCTTGAGTTTTCGGGAGCCAGATCACGATAAATATCCCTGCATGCAATTGGCCTATGGGGCCGGGCGAGCTGGGGGAGCCATGCCAGCGGTGTTAAATGCGGCCAATGAACAGGCGGTGGCTTTATTTTTGCAAGAAAAAATTAGCTTTTTGGATATTCCCCGTCTGATTGAAAAGACCTGTGACCTCTACGTTGGTCAAAATACTGCTAGCCCTGATTTAGAAACAATTTTGGCAGCGGATCAATGGGCCCGGCGGACGGTGTTGGAAAATAGCGCCTGTGTGGCTACTCGGCCATAAAGTCTAGTTGGCTTCAACTTTGACCGGAATTATTTACCCAAGGATGGTGGGGGATTCTGGTTAGTTTTAGCGGGTCATCAGGCGATCGCCAAAATATTTCTGATAATTTCACTAAGTTTGACTGAAATTTAACTAATCAAAACGGGGATCACCCATTGCTCTATGTCCACTGATTCTGTTAACTGTCGGGGTCAAAAACAGGGAATCTGGGCACAGGATTATGGCGGTTGAGGTGAGGAAAACCCCACAGACGCAGTTCGCCATTCCACCGCTAAACCTACACCCACGGCTGTACCCAGGGCAACAGCACAATAAAAGCGCTATGTTAGAATCAGCAATACACAGGGCACGCTGAGGTGATGGATTTAGATTATGTTTGAACGCTTTACAGAAAAAGCCATTAAAGTAATCATGCTTGCTCAGGAGGAAGCTCGTCGCCTCGGACATAACTTCGTTGGCACGGAACAAATTCTGCTCGGCTTGATTGGCGAAGGGACTGGCGTCGCCGCCAAGGTTCTCAAATCCATGGGGGTTAATCTCAAAGATGCCCGCATCGAAGTAGAAAAAATTATCGGGCGGGGATCGGGCTTTGTGGCCGTGGAAATCCCCTTTACTCCCCGGGCCAAGCGGGTGCTGGAACTTTCCCTTGAGGAGGCTCGGCAACTGGGTCACAATTACATTGGCACCGAACACCTGCTGTTGGGTCTGATTCGAGAAGGGGAAGGGGTAGCTGCTCGGGTCCTAGAAAACCTTGGGGTTGATCTCTCCAAAGTCCGCACCCAGGTGATCCGCATGTTGGGAGAAACGGCCGAAGTAGCTGCCGGTGGTGGCAGTGGTGGTCGCACCAAAACCCCTACCTTAGATGAGTTTGGCTCTAACCTCACCCAGATGGCCGCCGAAGGGAAGTTAGACCCGGTGGTAGGTCGCCAAAAAGAAATTGAGAGGGTGATTCAGATCCTCGGCCGCCGCACCAAGAATAACCCCGTCCTGATTGGGGAGCCGGGGGTTGGTAAAACGGCAATCGCCGAAGGTTTGGCCCAGCGCATTGCCAACAAAGATATTCCCGACATCCTCGAAGAAAAACGGGTCGTCACCCTGGACATCGGTCTATTGGTGGCCGGCACTAAATACCGGGGGGAATTTGAGGAACGGCTGAAAAAAATCATGGATGAAATCCGCCAAGCCGGTAACATCATCCTGGTGATTGACGAAGTTCATACCCTAATCGGAGCCGGAGCCGCCGAGGGGGCGATCGACGCTGCCAATATTCTCAAGCCCGCCCTAGCCCGGGGAGAATTGCAATGTATTGGTGCCACCACCCTGGATGAGTACCGCAAACACATTGAACGGGACGCAGCCCTGGAGCGTCGTTTTCAACCGGTGATGGTGGGGGAACCCTCCGTGGAAGAAACCATCGAGATTCTTTACGGTCTGCGGGAACGTTACGAACAGCACCACAAACTGAAAATTTTGGACGAAGCCCTGGAAGCCGCCGCCAAACTTTCCGACCGTTACATCTCCGACCGCTTCCTGCCCGATAAGGCGATCGATCTAATTGACGAAGCTGGTTCCCGGGTGCGGTTGATTAATTCCCAATTGCCCCCCGCCGCCAAGGAGTTGGACAAGGAATTGCGACAGATTCTTAAAGAAAAAGATGATGCTGTCCGCAACCAGGACTTCGAGCAAGCCGGGGAACTCAAGGACCGGGAAGACGAAATTAAAAAACAAATCCGGGCGATCGCCTCTTCCAAAAAAGCGGAAGGGGATAACGGCGAGCCGGAAGTGACCTCCGAAGAAATTGCCCACATCGTCGCCTCCTGGACAGGGGTGCCGGTGAACAAGCTAACGGAATCCGAGTCAGAAAAACTGTTGCATATGGAAGATACCCTCCATCAACGGTTAATTGGCCAGGAAGATGCGGTTAAGGCCGTTTCCCGCGCTATCCGTCGGGCCAGGGTCGGGCTGAAAAATCCCAACCGTCCCATTGCCAGCTTTATTTTCTCCGGTCCCACTGGGGTAGGTAAAACCGAGTTGACCAAAGCTCTGGCGGCTTACTTCTTCGGTTCCGAGGAAGCCATGATCCGTCTGGATATGTCGGAATTTATGGAACGACACACCGTTTCCAAATTAATTGGTTCCCCTCCGGGTTATGTGGGCTACAACGAAGGCGGTCAGTTGACGGAAGCAGTACGTCGCCGTCCCTACACGGTGGTGCTGTTCGACGAAATTGAAAAAGCCCACCCCGACATCTTCAATATGCTTCTGCAAATTTTGGAAGATGGTCGCCTCACCGATGCCAAGGGTCGCACAGTGGATTTCAAAAATACCCTGTTGATCATGACCTCCAACATTGGTTCCAAGGTAATTGAAAAAGGTGGCGGTGGTTTGGGCTTTGACTTTGCCGATGACCAAGCGGAGTCTCAGTACAATCGCATTCGTTCCTTGGTGAATGAAGAGTTGAAAAACTACTTCCGCCCTGAGTTCTTGAATCGTTTGGATGAAATTATCGTCTTCCGCCAATTGAACAAGGAGGAAGTCAAGGAAATTTCGGAAATTCTCCTACGGGATGTGTTTGCCCGGTTGGTGGAAAAAGAAATTTCTCTCCAGGTCACCGACAAGTTCAAGGAGCGCATTGTGGAAGAAGGGTTCAACCCAGCCTACGGTGCCCGTCCCCTCCGTCGGGCCATTATGCGCCTGTTGGAAGACGTGTTAGCCGAAGAAATTCTTTCCGGCCGCCTCAAGGAAGGTAGCCAAGCGCTGGTGGACATTGGTGAAGACAACCAAGTGGTGGTCATCCCCGGTGAAACGAGGGAACTGATTGCCCCCGGCGTTGAATAATTAGGTCCCCCAGCGGGCCATTACCATAGGATGAAGGGAGGACTAGAGGTCTTCCCTTTTTTTGTTGGAGAGTCATTGCCATGTTAAAAGTCCTGCATCTTTCTGATATTCACCTGGGCAGTGGTTTTTCCCATGGGCACATTAATCCGGCCACGGGGTTAAATACGAGGTTAGAGGATTTCATTCAGAGTTTACGGCTGTGCATTGACCGGGCGATCGCCGAACCCGCCGATGTGGTGCTATTTGGGGGGGATGCTTTCCCCGATGCCACTCCGCCCCCCTATGTGCAGGAAGCCTTTGCCGCCGAATTTCGCCGTTTAGCCGATGCCGATATTCCCACAGTGTTATTGGTGGGCAACCATGACCAACATTCCCAGGGCAGTGGAGGAGCTAGTTTATGTATCTATCGCACCCTGGCTGTGCCCGGTTTCATCGTTGGGGATCGCCTGGCCACCCATTTAATTCCCACCGCCAATGGAGATCTACAGATTGTTACCTTGCCTTGGTTAACCCGTTCGACTCTCCTAACCCGGCCGGAAACGGAGGGGTTATCCTTGGAAGCGATTAATTTGCTGTTGCTGAAAAAGTTACAGCCCATTTTGGAAGGGGAAATTCGGAGTTTAGATCCCCAATTACCCACTATTTTGTTGGCCCATTTAATGGCGGACCGGGCCACCTTTGGGGCGGAAAAAACCCTGTCCGTGGGCAAGGGCTTTACCATTCCCCTGGCTTTGATTAATCGGCCGGAATTTGATTACGTTGCCCTGGGCCATGTCCATAAACATCAAAATCTCAATCCCCACAATAATCCCCCCATTGTTTATCCCGGTAGCATTGAGCGGGTGGACTTTGGCGAAGAAAAGGAAGACAAAGGCTATATTTGGCTAGAAATTAGTAAAGGAAAAGTAGATTGGCAATTCTGTCCCCTGCCCGCTCGCCCCTTTAAAACCATTAAAGTAGATGTGACGGAAGCGACGGATCCCCAAGGGGAATTATTAATGGCGATCGCCAAAACAGCCATTGACAATGCCGTGGTGCGGCTAATTTACCAAATTCGTTCTGAACAGCTAGAACAAATCGATAACCGCAAATTACAGGAGGCTTTAAAGCCGAGCCATTCCTACACCATCCGTCCAGAACTGGTTAGCCAGTTGGCCCGGCCACGGTTGCCAGAATTGGGAGTAGGTTCCGCCCTTGATCCCCTGGTGGCCCTCAAAACCTATCTGGAAAATAAAAAAGACATTAAAGAGTTAATGCCCGACCTCATGGAAGCAGCCGAGCATTTACTTAATGGCAGTGAAGAACAATGGTTAGAAGCGGTGGGGGATTGACGCAACTTTTACATACTTTTCCCACCACAATCAGAGGACTAGGTTGGCCCGTTAAACCCGTTCCAACTAACCGCCGTAGTTCCAGCCAGTGCTTTCTAGTAATAAGGGATCTCCTTCATTAAAAACCTGGGCTCCAATGACTTCGCCGACAAAAACGGTGTGATCGCCGTGGGCCACAGACCCTACCACCCGACACTCCACATAACCGAGACAGTCTTTGAGCACAGGACAACCGGTTTCGGGGGCATCAAGCACATCAAAATTTTCAAACTTGTCCCCCACCCGCCGTTGGGGTTTAAAAAATTGCGCCGCCACATCTTTTTGGTCCGCCGCCAGAAAACTGAGGGCAAACTGGCCACTTTCCTGTAACAGCCGATGGGAAATGGAATCAGTGCGCACGCAATTAACCACCAGGGGCGGCTCAAAGGAACCCTGCATTACCCAACTGGCGGTGAAACCATTGGCTTCTTCTCCGGACTTAACACCACAGACGTAGAGGCCGTGGGGAATTTTACGCAGGAGGGTTTTCTTTGCTTGTTCGTCTAGCACGATATTTTCTCAAGATTGAATGACAATTTGGCAGTCCATATTTCCTTAGCTTAACAATCCCTGTCCTCTAATCAACCCCATTGAAGGATCGCATTTGGTCCCAATGGCGCTGAAATTAGCTAATTTTCATGATTCTTTCGTAAATAATTTTTACCAATTAGTTTATTCCGAGAAAATCTCAATACAATAATTCCATCATTACTGTGTGACCCGGCGATCGCCATGGAACCAAATCATTTCCCCGGTAATATTTCTCGGCCTATTTATCGTAAACAGGTTAGGCAATATCTAGCGATGGTGGCGGTGTTGGCCATGGTGAGCACCAGTTGCAA
Source organism: Synechocystis sp. PCC 6803 substr. PCC-P (assembly GCF_000284455.1). Classification (GTDB taxonomy): domain Bacteria; phylum Cyanobacteriota; class Cyanobacteriia; order Cyanobacteriales; family Microcystaceae; genus Synechocystis. The sequence goes on along the minus strand of NC_017039.1, from coordinate 2,462,020 downwards.
AGGCAATAACCCCAAAACCAATCAGGGTAGTGGTGGGGGAAGTAACGAAAAAATTGAAGCCCTTTACTACACCAGTGTGGCGGAATGCAAAACTGATATGGCCAATCAGGCCAATGAGTATAAAGTCTTGGCGGAAGCCCATAAAGCCGGCAAATTACCCAATGCCCCTACCCCTCCCCCCATTCGCCCGGAGGACTGCGAAGCCCAAATGAAAGCGGCCCAGGCGGAACATCAACGGAATGCCCCGGTTTACGGCAGTCGAGCCGATTGTCAAACCGATAGGGTAATCTGTGAGCCTACCCCCAGTGGCTACCACACGAGCGGTTATCGTCCGGTTTTTGGCGGAGCTTACTTTTACCCCTACGGCAATAATTACACCTATATTTATTCCGGCGGTGTGCAGCAGCGGGTATTGCAACCATCCATTGTCTATCGGGGGACAAACCCGGATCAGTTGATTACCCCCAATGGCATCTCTGTGCCCCGCACCACCACAGGCAAAGTTTCTACTTCCAAAGCTGTCACTGCCCCCGCTCCCCCTAGGCCATCGGGTACCGCTGCTAAAGGCACTATTTCTGGCCGCAGTAGTAATAAGGGTTTCGGTTCTACTTTTAAAGGCACTGGCCGGGGAGGCAAATAATGCAACCGATAAAAATTAGTCGTCGTCCCCGCTGGCGCCAGCATATCCAGGACAATGCTTACCAAGCGGATGTGCTCAGTGATCCAGCTCAAAAATACTGGGTGGAAGCCCTGCCCCAACCCTTTGCCATCCAATTCAGCCCCCAAGAAGAAACGGCGATCGCCATTGCGAGTGAAAAACTTTGGCAAATGTGTGTGGAATTTCTGGACTGGTTTTTCGATGAAGATGATGATTCCGCCGTTGACGCAAGGTTAGCCCAGTTAAAAATTCGCCCTGAATATTGGCCTGCTCTGAAAAAAAGTTGGCATCGCACCGACCCGGTGGAAGACTTGAGTTTAGCTACCCGTTTCGATCTAGTAGTCACCGAAGATGGTCAGATTAAATTGATTGAAATTAATGGAGAAACCCCGCTATTAGGAGCAGAAACCGTTTACCAATGGAATTGGTTAGTGGATTACCAACGCAACCACAATCAAGGGGCCTATGCCTTACCAGCCAATGCCAGTCAGTTTAATGAATATTGGGAAAGAACAGCTGGGCAATGGCGCAGGATTTATGAAGAATATGATTTACTCCGCACCGGCATTTCTTTTCTGGTGGATGAGCAACTGGAAGAAGACAGTGAAATGGCCATGCAATTAATCCAAATTCTCCACGATGAAGTGGATGAAAATGTTTACACCCAATTGGTTTATTTACGGGGCTTAGAAGATGAACGGGGTCAACTAATGCAGAGAGGATTAGGTTTGGATGAAGATGGTTATTTCATTGACCATGCCAACGAAAGAATTCCAATTTTGTGGAAAATGTATGACTGGTCAGATTTGCAAAATGATATGGCCAATGCTGGTTGCACTGAAGCCTTAGCGCAACGCTTAGCCGTAGGAGATGCAAAAGTTATTGAACCTTTATGGAAGCAAATTTTATCTAATAAAGGAACCATGGCTTTAATTTGGCAACAGTTTAAAGATAGTGAGTATGCTGAATATCTCCTGCCCACCTATTTTGAAAGCGATATTTCCCTGGAAGCAACCCGCCTATTACTAGAAGGTTTACACGTTCGTAAGCCCCTTTTAGGCATGGAAGGCATCGGTGTTTCGATTGAGTTAGGGGCTGGGGCAGTGGAAAAACGGCCAACCTATGGCTATGGTGAAGAGGGCTTTATTATCCAGGAATATATCGAATTGCCCCAAGCATTTGACTACCATTACATGGTTGGTAGTTGGGTTATTGATGACGTTGCCGCTGGTATTATTTTGCGGGGAGATACGGCTCGTATTACAGGGCGTCATTGTTTAATTATTCCCCATATTGTAGCAGAAGAATTTTTGTCTATTAGTTAACTTATGATTTCTAAAATATAGGGGGAATAGTCGTGAAAATTACTTGTTTAAAACATAGTCAAATAAGGGGAAATCAAAGGAATTGTTTAAACAATTGGGATGTGGACAGACTAATCCCCATCGACTATCAAATCCCTACTAAGATTTTGGATAATGTAGAAAACAATCTAAAGAATGATTTTTGCCTTTTACTAAGTCGAGATGTTTATTCCGAAGGTGATGCTAAGTTTTTATACAACTATTTACTCTCCCGTCAACAGGATTTATCCGACGATTTTTTAGCTTTATTACCCCGATGGCTGGGAGATGAACAAAAACATTATCAAGCTCTGCGGCGAGTTTATCGCTTTTTATCTGAGCTAAATTTTGCCGCTATGGATGACAATTTTCAGCGGCGATCGCCTAGTCTGGAACAAATTGATTGGGTTTTACAAGATGAATTCACCATTGTTAGCACCCTAGTCTTTGACGAATTGGGGTCTATGTTTTCTTACCGTCGGGATTTACGGGAATATTATCAACCTTTTGGCAAAGTATTGAGTCGTGTGGGACAACATTTAGTCCAGGATGAAGGTAGCCATTTTCGCCACTTTTTAAATATTCTCCAACAGAATCATTCTCACCGTTTAAAGGAATTACCGGATTTTTTTCATAGTTTAATCAAATTGGAAAAATCCCTGGGGTGTTATTACCACACTTTTTTGTTAGACCATGCCCAAGAAATGCACCGTTTTCCCAGCTATTTTAGCGAGGTCATTGCCCAATTAATTTTGGCTGAATTAAACCTTGGCGATCGCCCTAGTAACACCATTATTAAATCCTTAACCCAATCTTCTTTTTCTTCTAATCCATGACCTATTCCATTTTGGCTAGCCAAATTTGGACAAAAAATCCGCCTTGGCGATGGCGATCGGGCAAATGGTGTTGCAATATCTCCGGGAAGAAAATAGAGTGGCCTATATCCGTATTATGGGCGTTTCCGGAGCATTGCTGATTTTATCAATATCCTAGAACAGTTGCCAAAAGAGCAGAGTCCTAATGAAAAATGTCCAGCTACTCCTTAACCTTGCCACAATCTTCAACTATTTAAGGGGTTAATTGTAGCCGTTTTGTTAGGTCTTAACCCTGTTATCATTTCCCTTCGGAGCCATCCATGGTCAATCTTCTCGTAATTAGTTTACGGATCGCCCCGGCAGCGGAAGCGGCATTTACTGAGTTTTACCACCATCACTACATTCCTAAATTATTAGAAGTTGTTCCTGAAATCACTACCGCCCGTCGCTACGAAGAATATGGAGTGGCCGGCAGTTTGAAGTGGTTCAGCAAACGCTTGCTCACGTTCTACGAATTAGCCCCCAATGTTTCTTTGGAGCAGATTAACTCTGCCCTGTCTCGCCCAGGGCGGGAAGAGGAAACCGCTACATGGCAACATTGGAAAGTTAATGCATTACAAGGTCTAAGCCGGGTAGCTTACCAACAAACCTATGCCCATTCCCGCCGTCCTTGGGATGGCATCTTTGGCAATCGTCCTTTTTTCCAAGTCAGCGTTGAAGTTAAACCGGAGGCGGAACCGGAATTTCGGGCCTGGTACGAAGAAAGCTATTTACCTAAAATTATGGCGGATGTGCCTACCTGGGCCGCTTGCCGTCGTTATACCAGCTTTGATCGGGACCCTGTAATCTACCACACCATTTATGAAACCGCGAACTTGGCAGACCTAGAAACATCCTTTGCCTCCATGCGGAGTGCCTACCTTTATGGTTCTAATGCCGACTGGGATCGCTGGGTAGGGACCGCCATTACCTATCAAGATGCAGCTAGTTATCGTCCTATTTTTCGCCGGCCAGGTTAAAACGCAAGAACCCGAAAGATTAAAAATTACTCCCTTGGCATCCCGTTACAGTGAAGAGCACTCTTCACCATTAACCGATGAGTTTGAGTTACCGTATTCGTCCCATGGCAGTTGCCGATCGCCCGTTGGTGACCCGTTGGGCCCAGCAGGAAGGATTTTGTCCGGGCATAGGGGATGTAGGGATTTTTTGTGACACCGATGACGCTGGCGTTTGGGTGGGGGAATGGGAAGGCAGCCCAGTGGGTTGCATTGCCGGCATTCGTTATGACGAAAATTACGGTTTTATTGGTTTATTTCTCGTTCAACCAGAATATCGGGGGCGGGGTTTTGGGGTGGCTCTCTGGCAAACGGCGATCGCCCATTTGGAAAATGTCCAGTGCGTTGGTCTGGAAGCAGCCCTAGCCAGGGTGGAAGATTACCAAAAATGGGGCTTTCGTCCCGCCTATTACACCCGTCGTTATCGTTTACCCCCTGCCGATCGCCGCTCCTGTGTGCGGCCAAGTTTTACCCCGGATTTTCCCCTCGGTTATCAACTTTTGGCCGGTGACCAATTAACAGAAGCCAAAGTGTTAGCCTACGATGCCCGCCACGAAGCTACACCTCGTCCCCTCTTTTTGCACGAATGGTTGGGACGGCCGGAGGGAAAGGTGATGGTAATTTTGGATGATCAGGGGGATTGTTGTGGTTACGGCCGCATTCGTCCCTGTTTATTGCCCGACGATGAAGATGGTTTTCCCCAGGGTTGGCGTTTGGGCCCCCTGATGGCTGATAGTACTGCTTTAGCCGGGGCTTTGTTGGACGTGTTACTTGGCGATCGCCAGGGGCCAGTGTTTATTGATGTGCCAGAAGTGAATCAAGATGCCATTTATCTGTTGGAAGAACGGGGCTTTGAACTGACTCTGTTAAATTTGCGGATGTATAAAGGCAATCCTCCCCAACTTCCCTTGGAAAACATCTACGGCCTAGCCTGTCTGGAACTCGGCTAAGCACTAGTCAACCGAGGCGGTAGAGGGGAATTGGGATAACGGGGACGACGGTGCAGTAGGCTAACCATTTTGCTGGGATCGGGTAAATCCAGATGCACGGGCGGGCGATTTTCGTCCACCATCACCGTAATGTCAACTTGGATGGGATTTTCCAGTTCTGGATAAATTAGCTCCACAGAGTAACTGACGGAACGGAAAGGGTTAAATCCCTCTGATTTTTCTAACTTGTCTTCGGCATCGGTATCAGTTGATGACTCTACTATTACCAAGGCTTCTGGCTGTTTATCGTCCGTTACCTCCTCTTTTTCTTCAATAACATCTAAAACACTAGCCACCAAAGCCTCTGGCATTTCTTCCTGTACTGATTCCTTTATTTTTTCTTCTATTTGTTCTTCCCCTGCTTCAACATTAACGGCGATCGCCAACACGGGTTCGAGGATTGGCTCCTCCACCTTCTCTTCAGCTATTTTTTCAATGGTTGGCGCTGTAATTGCCAGCGGTTCTGGAATTTGCTCTTCAATTATTTCCCCTCTGTTTTCCGTTACTTCCGTGGTCTCTAGAGATTTACCGGGTTCCGTTTCCCCATTCCCTGTCAGTTTCACCCTTGCCTTTCTGTGCCATTGCAGTACCGGTACCGGCTCTGGATCAAGCTCTGGCACCACCATAGGACGCTTTGGATGGGGCACAATGGAGTTATTGGCCTCATCTGTTACGCTCTGTTCTTCTTCCGGCTCCAATTCCTCTGGTTCAGTATTGAGTTTCGGTACTGTCACCGTGGTGATGGCAGGGGTAACAATTTGGAATTGAAAACGAATTTGCCAGGTTTCTCCACAAAGGTGATCGAATAAGTCTGGTTGGGCACTCAGTTGCCAGGTTCCCGGTTGGACAGTGTGCAAATCCAACAGAGAAATCAGACCGTCTTGATTAGTGCGGCCCTGGAAATCATGGTTTTCCACTTTGCCGGTGGCGGAGAAAAACTTCCAGCGCCATTGCACATATTTGTGGGGCACTGGCAATCGGGCCGCTAGACGGTAATGGCCCACGGGCAAGGAGCGGCAGGAATCTAGCGGTTGCCAACTGGGGATATCGTCGGTTTTAAACCAAATTGTCCATGGGGTCATGGCAAGTCACAGAAAAGTTAGAGGTGAGGTGGGGGTATTTTTCCCTATGTCCCGCTAAACGTTGTTTGAGTTCCGTAATGTTCCCCATTAAATCCTGTAACTGCAAGGTTTCCTGGGCTTTATCGGCCAGCCATTTAAGCTGTACTGTGCCCGTTGCTATTTCCCCATCTCCCAGTACTAAACAGGCGATCGCCCCGGATTTATCCGCCCGTTTAAATTGTTTGCCAAAGGCACTAGCACTTAGATCCAAAGCCACGGCCAAACCTTGATTGCGTAACTTTTGAGCCAGAATTAACGCTTGGGGTTCTGCCTTTTCCCCTTTGGAAATCAGGTACAAGTCCGGGCTAGGAGCGGGGGGCGTAGCCATTTGTTGCAAAAGGATAATTAATCGCTCTAATCCCATGGCCCAACCCACGGCCGGGGTAACGGGGCCTCCCAATTCCGCCACTAAGCCGTCGTAACGACCGCCGCCACAAACGGTGGCCTGGGCCCCCAGATCGCTGGATTGAATTTCAAAAGCGGTGTGGGTGTAATAATCCAAACCCCGCACCAGGGTAGGGGTGAGTTGGTAGGCAATGCCCAAATTCGTTAGTAATTGTTGCACTTGGTCAAAGTGCCGTTGGGAATCCACTCCGAGATGATCCAAAATGCTGGGGGCATCCTGGACAATTTCCTGGGTTCGTTTGGCTTTGCTGTCCAAAATTCTCAGGGGATTACGCTCTAATCTATCTTGGGAGTCGGGATCTAGTTCAGCTTTAAAAGGAGTTAAGTAAGCGATCAAAGCTTCCCGATACCTTTGGCGATCGCCGCCGTTACCAACGGAATTTAGGGCAAGGGAAAGGTTACTCAAACCAAGGGCTTTGAGAATATCGGTGCCCAAAGCGATAACTTCCACATCGGCCCTGGGATCGGCACTGCCCAACACTTCTACCCCCAATTGATGAAATTGCCGTTGTCTGCCCGCCTGGGGTCTTTCGTAGCGGAACATGGGCCCGGTGTACCACAGCCTTTGCACTCCGCCAGCGGCCTGTAAGTTCTGTTCAATATAGGCCCGCACCACCCCAGCTGTGCCTTCTGGCCTCAAGGTAATCGGGCGGTCACCCCGGTCGGTAAAACTATACATTTCCTTCCCCACCACATCTGTGGCTTCCCCAATACCCCGCTCAAACAGGGAAGTCTGCTCAAAAATTGGGGTGCGAATTTCTTGATACAAAGCCCGGTCTAAAATGCTTTTGGCGATCGCCTCTACCCACTGCCAGTAGTTGGTTTCCGGGGGCAAAATGTCACGGGTTCCACGAATGGCTTGGATAGCTCCCATAGTTCGGCTCAGTTCCTGTCAAACAAATACGTTCCTAACCTTAGCGGATTCCGAGGACCCATTGCTCCCTGGCGATCGGCATCTGCACCAAGAAAAGGCTTAGGCTATATTGACTAGGAAAAATCCCCAGATAGGATCTAACCAGCAGTTCTTAATTCAGTAATCCATGCGCAATCCCCTCCGTTGGCTCCAAAATGACGACTTTGCCTATGTTGTCCAGCGGTTGATAGAAGGGCTGATTACCTTATTGCTAGCATCCCTATTAAGCTTTGCCATTGTTCAGCTAGCCCCCGGCAGTTATCTCGACACCCTCCAGCAAAATCCGAAAATTTCCCCAGAAACCCTGCAACAGCTAAAAGTTCAATTTGGCTTGGATCAACCTTGGTATGTGCAATATTGGCGCTGGCTCACCCAAGTGGTGACCCGTTTCAATTTTGGTGAAAGCTTTGTCTATAACCGTTCCGTTGCTTCCCTACTAATAGAACGGATTCCCGCCACCCTACTACTAGCCATAACATCTATCATTCTCACCTGGGCGATCGCCATTCCCTTGGGCATTGTGGGGGCCGTACAGCAAAACACATTCATAGACCGGAGTTTGCGGGTAATCAGCTACATCGGCCAAGGATTTCCTAGTTTTATCACTGCCCTACTTTTATTATTTCTTGCCCAATCCGTTTCACCCCTGTTGCCGGTGGGGGACATGACCAGCATTGATTTTGCCGAATTTTCTTGGCCCCATAAGGTTTGGGACGTGGCTTGGCACATGATTTTACCTACCCTCGCTTTGAGCATCACCAGTTTTGCTGGATTACAAAGGTTGATGCGAGGCCAATTGCTTGATGTGTTGCGCCAGGACTACATTCAAACTGCCAGGGCTAAGGGTTTGCCCGAAAATCGGGTCATTTACGTCCATGCCCTCCGTAATGCCATCAACCCTCTGATCACCATTCTGGGCTTTGAATTTGCTAGCTTACTCAGTGGCGCTTTTATCGCCGAATTTTTCTTTAATTGGCCCGGTTTAGGTCGTCTAATTCTCCAAGCAGTCACCGCCCAGGATCTGTATCTAGTGATGGGCAGTTTAATGATGGGGGCAACTCTCCTCATCGTTGGTAATCTTCTGGCGGACTTACTGCTGAAATTTACCGATCCCCGTATTCAGTTGGCGGATCTGAAATAGAATTCCCACTCAATGTCTGAATAGTTGACCGGCAATGTCCCGGTTACCAGGTTCCACCCCGATAAAATTGAAACCTGGCTACCCCCAAATCCATGGCTTGGGAATTTTCCCCCGGTGGTAAGGCAAAAACTCGAAATTGGTAGACTCCAGGCACATCGGGATTCTTCCAGGGCTTTAGCCCAATGGTGACAGTTTCCCCAGGGGAAATGGTTTGGGCAAAAGTTACAGTGATTTTTCCCGTATCTCTGTCCCAATCCACCGACTCCAGAGCAACTTGGAACCCCCGATTGTGGCGATCGCCAAGAAAAGCAAAGGTTTGTTCCGGGTAAAAATTAATTGGGTCTGGGTTAGGTTGCTGTTGAAAAACAACTCTGTCGAGGGGTTCACCGGCCTGTTCCGGCAGAGAAATAGTGAAATAATACTTCGCCGCCGGAATTGACACCGCATTGAAGGTGGTAACACTATCCACCAACTGGGGAGGACGACTAAAAAAACGCACTCCCCCCGGTAATTCCCCCGCTTCAGCAATGGACATCTCTGGCCCAAAACTTCCGTAGGACTGGGTTAAAACTAGCCCAGAGGCGATCGCCAGTCCCGCTATTTTTCCTAAGCCCAGGGAAATTGGTCTAGTCATAGATAGTTTACCTGAACCGATTGAACAACGTTGATAGATTAACGCACAAATTTGGGCATCACATCCGCTGCTGTAAATAAACCCTTTAAACCCTGACGATGTAACCCATAACCCGCTTTCAAATAACCAAAGGCCGGGCCGCAAACATTGGCCGCCATGCTGGTTTCATCCCCCAGGGTAAAGGTATGGCTAGAAATCTTCCCTTCAAAGGTTCTGCCGGTGATTTTTACGTGGGTACTCAACGGTTTCTTCGGATTACGGGTATCCACCACGCCCCCCACCGTTACTTGGTCTCGGTGACAGATGCCCGCCAACTCCAACATGATGTCATCAGCATGTTCCATATCTTCCAAAGCCAAAATGCCATTGGTTTGATCCAACAGAGCCGCCACCTCCGCATCCGTCATGGCTTGGGCTTTATCGACGTTGTACCCGGGCATGTGAGCAATGTCTTCCCGAATGGTGGCCCGGTAAGCTTCCCAATTAGCAATGCCCACCCCAAAAGTAATTTTTACCTGATGAATTTCCTGAAAACTCTGGGAGGCGATCGCCGCCGCCGCCGTCAATAAACCGGGAGTCGCTCCACAACCCGTCATATAAGTAATACCTGCTTGGGCTAGATCCTCCCGCAATGTTATTAACTGCTCCACCGCACTGGTCCGCTTGAGCGCATCCACCAATACCCCTTGCCAGCCAGAGGCGATGAATTGCCGAGTCACATCCGCCATGAAAGTATTGGGCAAATTCGGTAACGCCAGAAAGTAGCCATCTACTTCCCCCTCACCAATTAAATCTTCAATGCTTTGCTCACTCATCTGTCCCTTCTTGGCCTTACCCACGGAACCTTGCTGGGTATAAGCCTGCACCGCATTATCCACATCAATGCCGTCCGCATCATATAGATACCCATGGCGATCGGCCACAGCCACCAACTTCATCTCCTGCTTGGGTGCCAACAACCTAGCTGCCGCTTGCCCCAAACCACCAAAACCGAGAATGCCAACCCGCAAAGGTGCCAGAGAATTGTTTTCCATTAATCTAAACCCACAAAAACGACTTCCCCATTATCGGACGGAGGAGGTGCAGAGGGGGGAGCAGATAGTTCTGAGGAATGGGAAAGGGGAGTTACCGGTGTCGAGCGAAGTTTTTTTCTATGGTTGAAGCCGTTACTATGACTGTGATTCAGGGATTTTGAAAAATATTTTGTGAAAAGGTGTTGACTTTTCTTGCGGTATTCCGTATATTGATAAATGCGCGGTTGAGAGCGAAAGCGACTCGAAAGCGCCCCGAACCTAGACAAAGAAATAGTTTGAGAGACAGAAACCAGACCCTTGTTAATTCAATTAACAAACCAAAGTCTGTTTCTACTTGACAAAGAGTGTAACTCAAGTCGGAAGAAATAGCAATAGAAAAGAGCCGAAACTTATAAATTGGTTATTTTTAACACAATGGAGAGTTTGATCCTGGCTCAGGATGAACGCTGGCGGTATGCCTAACACATGCAAGTCGAACGGAGTTCTTCGGAACTTAGTGGCGGACGGGTGAGTAACACGTGAGAACCTACCTTCAGAATGGGGACAACAGTTGGAAACGACTGCTAATACCCAATGTGCCGAAAGGTGAAAGATTTATCGTCTGAAGATGGGCTCGCGTCTGATTAGCTAGATGGTGGGGTAAGAGCCTACCATGGCAACGATCAGTAGCTGGTCTGAGAGGATGAGCAGCCACACTGGGACTGAGACACGGCCCAGACTCCTACGGGAGGCAGCAGTGGGGAATTTTCCGCAATGGGCGAAAGCCTGACGGAGCAATACCGCGTGAGGGAGGAAGGTCCTTGGATTGTAAACCTCTTTTATCAGGGAAGAAGTTCTGACGGTACCTGATGAATAAGCATCGGCTAACTCCGTGCCAGCAGCCGCGGTAATACGGAGGATGCAAGCGTTATCCGGAATTATTGGGCGTAAAGCGTCCGTAGGTGGTTATGCAAGTCTGCCGTTAAAGAATGGAGCTTAACTCCATAGGAGCGGTGGAAACTGCAAGACTAGAGTACAGTAGGGGTAGCAGGAATTCCCAGTGTAGCGGTGAAATGCGTAGATATTGGGAAGAACATCGGTGGCGAAAGCGTGCTACTGGGCTGAAACTGACACTGAGGGACGAAAGCTAGGGTAGCGAAAGGGATTAGATACCCCTGTAGTCCTAGCCGTAAACGATGGATACTAGGCGTGGCTTGTATCGACCCGAGCCGTGCCGAAGCTAACGCGTTAAGTATCCCGCCTGGGGAGTACGCACGCAAGTGTGAAACTCAAAGGAATTGACGGGGGCCCGCACAAGCGGTGGAGTATGTGGTTTAATTCGATGCAACGCGAAGAACCTTACCAAGGCTTGACATCCCTGGAATCCTGCGGAAACGTGGGAGTGCCTTAGGGAGCCAGGAGACAGGTGGTGCATGGCTGTCGTCAGCTCGTGTCGTGAGATGTTGGGTTAAGTCCCGCAACGAGCGCAACCCTCGTTTTTAGTTGCCATCATTAAGTTGGGCACTCTAGAGAGACTGCCGGTGACAAACCGGAGGAAGGTGGGGATGACGTCAAGTCATCATGCCCCTTACGCCTTGGGCTACACACGTACTACAATGGTCGGGACAACGGGCAGCGAGCTCGCGAGAGTAAGCGAATCCCATCAAACCCGGCCTCAGTTCAGATTGCAGGCTGCAACTCGCCTGCATGAAGGAGGAATCGCTAGTAATCGCAGGTCAGAATACTGCGGTGAATTCGTTCCCGGGCCTTGTACACACCGCCCGTCACACCATGGGAGCTGGTCACGCCCGAAGTCGTTACTCTAACCTTAGGGAGGAGGGCGCCGAAGGCAGGGCTAGTGACTGGGGTGAAGTCGTAACAAGGTAGCCGTACCGGAAGGTGTGGCTGGATCACCTCCTTTAAGGGAGACCTTTACCCCTTCATCTTGAAAGCAAAGTGCAAATAGAGAGAAGTTGGTCAACCAAAAGGTCGAGCAAGGGATTAACCGAGAGGTTAAAGAGTAGAAGTCTTTCAAACTATTGCCTAGGCGAGGTAAAAGGCAAGGGCTATTAGCTCAGCTGGTTAGAGCGCACCCCTGATAAGGGTGAGGTCTCTGGTTCAAGTCCAGAATGGCCCACCTAACCAAAAAAGCCAAAGAGAAGGATAAACCCTTCAGCATCCTGTCTGATGAGAGTCAGAGGGAATGCTGGATGTAAGTCCAGTAAGGACCTTGAAAACTGCATAAAGAAAAGAGAAAGCAGGGAAAATCTTGCTCTTCCTAACCGTTTTGATGTTAACCACAAGGCTTTTGGCTGAGTGTGAGACTGAAGGGCGGTGAAGGTAGGGGGAAAGATGATCCTAGTTAGCAAAAAGAAGATCTTAAAAAGGTCAAGCTACAAAGGGCTAACGGTGGATACCTTGGCACACAGAGGCGAAGAAGGACGTGGTTACCGACGAAACGCTTCGGGGAGCTGGAAACAAGCATTGATCCGGAGGTGTCCGAATGGGGCAACCCAAGTGAACTACCCGCTGAATAAAATAGGCGGGAGAGAGCAAACCTAGTGAACTGAAACATCTTAGTAGCTAGAGGAAAAGAAAACAAAAGTGATTCTCCAAGTAGCGGCGAGCGAACGGGGAACAGCCTAAACCAATCTTTTCGAAGATTGGGGTCGTGGGACAGCAACGTGGACTGAGTAGATTAGACGAAGCAGCTGAAAACTGCACCAGAGGAGGTGAAAGTCCTGTAGTCGAAAATTGAATCAGCCTAGCTGTATCCCGAGTAGGTCGGAGCTCGTGGAATTCCGATTGAATCAGCCGGGACCACCCGGTAAGGCTAAATACTACTGTGTGACCGATAGCGTAAAGTACCGCGAGGGAAAGGTGAAAAGAACCCCGTTGAGGGGAGTGAAATAGAACATGAAACCGTTAGCCTACAAGCAATGGGAGCTCGATTAAACGAGTGACCGTGTGCCTGTTGAAGAATGAGCCGGCGACTTACAGGTTGTGGCAGGTTAAGGTGTGTTGCACCGAAGCCAAAGTGAAAGCGAGCCTGAATAGGGCGTTAGTCACAATTTGTAGACCCGAACCCGGGTGATCTAACCATGGCCAGGATGAAGCTTAGGTAACACTAAGTGGAGGTCCGAACCGACTAATGTTGAAAAATTAGCGGATGAGCTGTGGTTAGGGGTGAAATGCCAATCGAACCCGGAGCTAGCTGGTTCTCCCCGAAATGTGTTTAGGCGCAGCGGTTGTAAAGTCAACTTGGGGGGTAAAGCACTGTTTCGCTGCGGGCGGCGAGAGCTGTACCAAAGTGAGGCAAACTCAGAATACCCAAGAAGAAACGACCAGTAAGACGGTGGGGGATAAGCTTCATCGTCGAAAGGGAAACAGCCCAGACCACCAGCTAAGGTCCCCAAATCATCACTAAGTGAGAAAGGAGGTGGGAGTGCATTGACAACCAGGAGGTTTGCCTAGAAGCAGCAATCCTTAAAAGAGTGCGTAATAGCTCACTGGTCAAGCGCTCCTGCGCCGAAAATGAACGGGGCTAAGTGATGTACCGAAGCTGTGGACTCAGATATGAGTGGTAGGGGAGCGTTCTGTATAGGGTGAAGCACTAGCGGCAAGCAGGTGTGGACAGTACAGAAGTGAGAATGTCGGCTTGAGTAGCGAAAATATGGGTGAGAATCCCATACCCCGAAATCCTAAGGGTTCCTCCGGAAGGCTCGTCCGCGGAGGGTTAGTCAGGACCTAAGGCGAGGCCGAGAGGCGTAGTCGATGGACAACCGGTCAATATTCCGGTACTGATTATAGATTGTGGCGGGGGACGGAGAAGGCTAGTGCAACTGGAAGTTGGTTACCAGTCCAAGCATTCGAGGCGATGAGAGACGGCGAAAACGTCTTGAGCAGAGGTGTGATGGGGAGTCTCTACGGAGACGAAGTGCATGATGTCAAGCTTCCAAGAAAAGCCCGAACCACGTTAATTTATAGTCACCTGTACCCGAAACCGACACAGGTAGGAAGGTAGAGAATACTAAGGGGCGCGAGGTAACTCTCTCTAAGGAACTCGGCAAAATTACCCCGTAACTTCGGGAGAAGGGGTGCCTCCAGCAATGGAGGTCGCAGTGAATAGGCCCAGGCGACTGTTTACCAAAAACACAGGTCTCCGCAAAGTCGTAAGACGCAGTATGGGGGCTGACGCCTGCCCAGTGCCGGAAGGTTAAGGAAGTTGGTCAGGGAGTAATCCTGAAGCTAGCGACTGAAGCCCCGGTGAACGGCGGCCGTAACTATAACGGTCCTAAGGTAGCGAAATTCCTTGTCGGGTAAGTTCCGACCCGCACGAAAGGCGTAACGATCTGGGCACTGTCTCGGAGAGAGGCTCGGCGAAATAGGATTGTCTGTGAAGATACGGACTCCCTGCACCTGGACAGAAAGACCCTATGAAGCTTTACTGTAGCTTGGAATTGGGTTCGGGCTTTGCTTGCGCAGGATAGGTGGGAGACTATGAAGTTGCTCTTGTGGGAGTAATGGAGTCAACGGTGAGATACCACTCTGGTGAGGCTAGAATTCTAACTTGTTCCCGTTATCCGGGAGAAGGACAATTTCAGGTGGGCAGTTTGACTGGGGCGGTCGCCTCCTAAAAGGTAACGGAGGCGCGCAAAGGTTTCCTCAGGCTGGTTGGAAATCAGCCGAAGAGTGTAAAAGCAGAAGGAAGCTTGACTGTGAGACTGACAAGTCAAACAGGGACGAAAGTCGGCTTTAGTGATCCGACGGCACTGAGTGGAAGGGCCGTCGCTCAACGGATAAAAGTTACTCTAGGGATAACAGGCTGATCTCCGCCAAGAGTTCACATCGACGCGGAGGTTTGGCACCTCGATGTCGGCTCATCGCAACCTGGGGCGGTAGTACGTCCCAAGGGTTGGGCTGTTCGCCCATTAAAGCGGTACGTGAGCTGGGTTCAGAACGTCGTGAGACAGTTCGGTCCATATCCGGTGTAGGCGTAAGAGTATTGAGAGGAGACTTCCTTAGTACGAGAGGACCGGGAAGTACGCACCTCTGGTGTACCTGTTATCGTGCCAACGGTAAACGCAGGGTAGCCAAGTGCGGAGTGGATAACCGCTGAAAGCATCTAAGTGGGAAGCCCACCTCAAGATGAGTACTCTCATGGTGTTAAGCCAGTAAGGTCACGGGAAGACTACCCGTTGATAGGCTCTAGATGGAAGTCCAGTAATGGATGAAGTCGAGGAGTACTAATAGACCGAGGGCTTGACCTTTATTCTTCATTTTTCTTTCTCTTTTCTTGTGCAGTCTTCTGGGTTTCTTCTCAGCAAAACCCAAAAATCTTTCTTGGTGTCTTTAGCGTCATGGAACCACTCCGATCCCATCCCGCACTCGGTTGTGAAATGTGACAGCGGCGACGATACTCTGGGGGTTGCCCCACGGCACAATAGTCCGATGCCAAGTTCCTCTTTCTTTGATCTGAAGCTCTCCATTTTACTTGGGGAGCTTTTGGCCATATTAAAGTCAGGTTCAAAATTATAGTCCGGGAAATGGCGATAATATTTTCTCTGGCTTGGACTAATGGAGATTGTCAACGGGGGGAATGATAGAATTGGTAGAAGTCTAATGTGGGCTTTGTAGAAATTTTCGGATATTTATTCCCCTAGCTCCCTTTTGTTGTTAACCCAGGAGGTTTAAAACTCTCAGATGACTCAAGTTGTTGTAGGTCAAAACGAACCAATTGAATCCGCGCTACGCCGCTTTAAGCGTCAGGTCGCTAAGGCTGGCATCTATACAGATTTCAAAAAGCATCAATTTTTTGAAACGCCGCAAGAAAAGCATAAACGCAAGGAAGCAACCCGCAGAAGACAGCGTTCCCGTCGTCGTTAGTCGATTGTTGGCACTGAGATTAGAAATATACTTTCATTTTCTAAGAACTTCTTCGGTTTTCGTATAGCCGAGGGAGTTTTTGTTTTTCCTGCTATATTTCAGGGGTTTTGGGGAGTTAAGCTGCCTCTTTCTAAACGCCAACATTGGTCGGCGATCGCCGTTAGTTCTCCTGGATCATGGGTCACAACAAGAAGTCCCCAATGGTCTTTTAATTTGATTAGTAGATTGGCTAATTGTTGACGCATCGACCAATCTAGGCCTGCGGTAGGTTCATCGAGGAGAAGAATATTGGGTTGGCGAATTAATTGCACGGCTAAGGACAACCGTCTTTGTTGGCCACCACTGAGGGCTTGGGGTGAAAGATTCCAAGGGCAATGACCCAGACCAACCTCTTGTAGGGTCTCTGCAATGCGGCTGCGGGGAAGCTCCGGATGTCCCAAACGCAATTCCTCTAGCAGGGTGCCACCGCAGAAATGACGCTCTGGGAACTGGAACACTAAACCACAGAGCTGCTGGAGGTGGAGAGGAGTTAACTCCTGGGTTTGCCAACGGATATGACCGCTGGTCGGTTCTGCCAGGCCGGAAAGGATTTCTAACAGAGTGGTTTTACCAGAGCCACTAGGGCCAATTATCAAACCGAGTTGTTGGGGAGCTAATTCTAAATTGATATCTTTTAGAATGGGATGCAATGCGGCGGGCGGATGGTAGCAAACGTCGTTTAAACACAGCATATTGATAAAGTTGAAACGCAGTCTCCCTGCCAGTTCCGCCAAAAGCTGGATATTATGGCAATCACAATTCCTTAGAATTTTAGCTTGATCGGCCTAATTTTCTTGGTTTTGCCAGTGCTCTTTCTGATTCTCACTGTAGATACAATCGATTATGTTGGTTTTCCTCACCCGTTTTACTCCGATGAATTTAATTCGTAATCGTTGGGCCCAAATTTTTACCCAATCTATATTAGGAGTCCTAATAGCTGGTGGTACTGCCTGGGCAGGGGATCCCTTTCGCCCTAACAATCCCCACAATATTGGCGACCAAACAGAAGCTGCCTTTGAAGCCATTTTTCGTGATGGGAACTATCGGGGGGCAGAGGAAATTTTGGCTGGGGCGATTCAAGCTGAACCTAATGAGCCTTTGGTTTATGCCATGCAGGCTTCTTTTGCCTATGACGCTAATGATATGGAAGGAATGAGGAAGTACGCCCAGCAAACCCTAGAGTCGGCCCAGCGCTTGGCCCCCAGCGATCCCTTACGGGGTAACCTATACATTGCTGTGGGTCATTTTTTGGAGGGTAGTTATCTGCTAAAAAAGGGCAGTTACTTACAAGCTGTAGGTAAAACAGGTACGGTATTCGAACACCTAGACAAAGCATCCGCCATTAATCCCAATGATCCGGAACTTAACCTTTTGCGGGGTTACTTAGATCTGTTTTTGTCCCGTTATACTCCCTTTAGCCAATCGGAACAGGTAATTAGTCGCTTTGAGCAGTATGCGGCACCTGACTATCTCCGTTACCGTGCCCTAGCCACTACCTACCGAGATTTGGAAAAGTATGACCTTGCCATGGCTAATATTGACCGGGCGCTGGCTATCACCCCAGACAATCCGGAATTGCAATACTTGAAAGGGCAGTTTTTACGTAATGAAGGACGCCGCAGTATGGATTTAGGCAAGCTTCAACAGGCTCAGCAATACTACGCAATGGCCCTACAAAAACAAGATCAGCTATCTCGGGCATTGGTGGTTCAGCTTAACCATGAAAACAATGCGGTAGTGGATGAAATTCAAAAATTAGCCCAAAATCCTAGTCTTAAGGGCTTCTAAAAGAGGAGAGGCTATCATTTGATCCCCTATAGTTGATTAATAAAAATCAACTGGCTTGGGGTGAAAACGTATAATATTTCCATTAACAATTATGGTCAGACTCTCCTAGCCAAGTATTAGATATGAGCCGATATGGGAAAATACGTGGGCGATGATGGTAGACTCGAAACCATAGCACAAAAAAAGGTAGCCTGCCATGACACCAAACATTGTATTTCCTGCCACTATATAGACAATTATTGCCGTTGATTAAGGGAGTAACGGAATTGATGGCCAATGGGAGCTGGGAAAGTCCAAATAATACTGCACTAATTCCAATTGTCAATCCCATGACAATATTATTGGGTTTTCCTTTTTGAATCAGTCGTCAGCTGGCCCGCACAATCAAAGTCATAATTCCCCAGTGGATCAGGATTTCCTCGGTGATGCCTCCGTAGATGATTCTGACAGCTATGGGAGGTAATAGGAGAGCTTGGGTATTAGCCAGTGGAGGGGGCGAAAGAAAGTGAAAACCAATGATAATGGCTACACGCTACACCTATTAATCCACCTACTAGCCCGGAGATAAGTTGAGGATAGAACGCATGAATAACCCTGCCATGGTTGAGAAGGGCAGAGAGCGTTGGTGAGCATAGTCCAACCCTTTTAGTTAGTATTGAACCCAATGTTGCTGCTAGTAAAACAAACAATGCTCCTTGGATCAGATTTGCAATTTGCAGAGTTTGTAAAGATACAGGAATTGCAGTTGAATCGACAACTAAAGACAACATTAAAAATGAACTAGCGATTACACCCGGTACACATAAACAAAACAATAAGAGAGTTAATTTATAATCTATTTTCATGTCCAATTTCTGTTGAACTCATCAGTTGTATGAAATCAGAAGTGTTGAACGATAGTTATAAAGAGAAAAAAAGCCCTTTAAAATGATAGAATAAAGGGCAGAAATATTAGAATAATTGAAGAGATGATATCAAATTTTGGACATATTGTCAAAACTTATCTATCTAATTTTCCTAAAGATGACTACCCAGTATTAGACACATTTAAGTTTGTGAGTATCTGGTTAGGATTAGTGTTAGACCAGAGCCAGACAAGCATGAGGAGTATGTTTAAAAGACTGAACTTACGAGGAGAGACAGTCGATATATCTACATTCTCAAAGGCAAGCAAAAAAAGGGATGTGGGAGTTTTTAGAGAAATAATATTTTCCTTAAAAAAGGAATTGTCGAAAAGGAAGGAAATTAAGCAGGGAGAATTAGAAATATTTCCTCTCGATTCAACCATTGTCAGCATAACTAGTAAGTTGATGTGGAACCTTGGATTTCATCAGGTAAAAGTATTCAGTGGGATTAACTTATCAACAGGGATTCCGGGGGGAATAGTAATTCACTTTGGACAAGGTCATGATAATAAATATGGGAATGAAACAATAGAAGAGACTCCAGAAAATGGAGTAGCAGTAATGGATAGAGGATTTTGTGACTTACAGAGAATCAAGAGATTACAAAAGGAGAATATAGTAGTTTCAAATAAAGCTGAGACGCTAAACGCCACAGTAAGAACGGATAATTTCATCAAGAGACGTGTCAATAGGAGCGTACATTCTAGCTCGTTTCAAGGCACTAAAGTCATGCTCAATATCATTTAAATCAGGAGAATATTTCGGCAAAAAAAGAACTTCATGACCTGCTTCTTTAGCCAATTCTTTAATGGCAGTTTTACGATGAATAGGAGCATTATCCATTATTAATATTGATGGAATGTCGAGGGAGGGTAGCAAATATAATTTTAACCATCCTTCAAAGCCTTCTGCATTCAAACTCCCGGTAAAAACCATCGGCGCAATCAAATCTTTTTTTCCTTTTCTTCTCCCTGCTACTAGATTTTCTCTGACTCCCCTTTTTCCTTGTCTATCTTCATAAACTTTTTTTCCTTTTTTTGACCAGGCATAAATACAAGCCTGGATTGCTTCGAATCCAGATTCATCTATGTAAACTATAGCTTGACTACCATAGAGCTTAATTAGTTCTCTTAACATTCTATAGTACTTAACTCGTTCCTCCCGGTTTCTTTCTCGATAACGTAGTTCTTTTTTTTTTCTGTTTATTTTCATTTTCTTTAATGCGTAATATACGGCACTCGGCCTCACTCCAAATTTCTTGGCTCTGTCTATCAATCTTGCATCGGGATTTTCTTCTACGTCTTTTTTTAGAGCTTCCCAGTCTAATTTCCTATGGCGACGCTCTACTTTTGTTGGGCTTAAATCTACTCTATTTAACCATCTGTATATCGAGGCTTTTCCTATTTTATATATCTTGGAAGCCTCAGTTATTTTTCCTCCAGCTTCTATATAAGCTACTACCCTTTGCCTTAAATCTAAACTGTAAGCCATTGTTTAAACCTGTTCATTTTGTACACTCCATAATTTTACATTAAATTCTCTCATCGTTAATTGAAATGACTATAACAAATATCATGTATTAAGAATAAAGAATAATATAAAGCTAGAAAAATTAGCCAATGATAACTATATGGTTGGAACTGGAAAGAATAAAATAGAGAGTAGAGTGGTAATATTCACCCATGATAATTCAGAGTTTAGATTGGTTACAAATTTACCTATAGAAAGTAAAGAAATAGAAGGAGTTAGTGATGAAAAAATAGCAGAAATTTATAAAAAAAGATGGCAAATAGAATTGTTATGGAAATTCTTAAAAATGCACTTAAAGCTGAATAGACTGATTGCCAAAAATGAGAATGCAATTGGGATTCAAATCTATACCTGTATAATTGCTTATTTAATACTAAAATTACTGGTAATCCCAAAAGAAGCAGGTACAACAATGTTAGACAAACTACGTTATTTACAGGCTTTCATGTGTGAAAAAATAAGCTATGTACACTGGCTAAGGGAGTTAGCACTAAGGTGATGAATTTGCTTTGCTGTAGGATTATTCTGTCTATTTTTAGGTCGTACATAAGTGCGATTCAACGATTCTGAATCAAAAGGTATTTATTAAGGGTAAATTTCAGTCCTTTTAAATTAATAAATTAACATCCTTACTTTTAGTAAGTTTACGATTTAGCCCGCCATTGGTAAATTGCCTATTTCCAAGGCTGTTGGGGGCCTAAAACCCCGCAGAGTTGGCTCCTTCATCGAGATATTTAGCTTCTTACCCTGTAGTAGTACCCCAAATTTACCGAGGCCATTGGGATCAATTAACTGGTGCAAAATGGCCCGTCGGGAAAAAATTTCGTTCAAATCATACTGCCCACTGGATAAATCCGCTAGGCGATCGCCAAGGCCAAGATTCATTAAAAAAGGCCCCTGCTGGCTAAAATCCAAACGATTCAGGCCATAGCATTCTCCCCACCATTCCAAGGCAGTGAAGTTGACATGGGCAGTGACGTCCTGTTGCCCCAAATTGACGAAGGGATTATCGTGGTGCCGTTGTTGGAAATAGCATTGCAGCGTCCCTCCAGTGCGTTGGGGATGGTAATATTTCCCCGCTGGATGGCCATAATCCACCGTTAATACCCATCCCTGGGCTAAAACCCGAGCAATTTCTTCCAAAGCCTGTTGGGCGGCTAGGTTGACTTCGGTTTCATAATTTTCTCCGTAGGGAGGAGAAGTCAGTTGCAAGCCAAAGCTAGCGAAGTAATCTACCAATTTGTCAGTGGACAGGTCGTCCCAAACGCTAGTGAGATCCGTTGATCCCGCCTCAATATATTGCTCTTTCAAAACCCCTTGTTTGATGCCCACTCGATGGACGGGCAGGGCATCGAAAAATTCATTGCTAAAACAACAACCTACTAAGCTATCGTTTGCCAACTCTGGCCAAGTTTGCCATTGGATTTTGCCCATTTCCCGCCAGGGTTCTAAGAGATTGGCTTGCCTTCGGCGGAGGGCGGCGGACTCCTCAATGATGTGGTAGTGTAAGGCGGCAAAAAATTCGGGATACAGTCTTTGGGTCTGGGCCAACACTGTTTGGGCAAAGGCTCCAGTTCCAGCCCCCAATTCTAAAAGATCAAAGCGGTCCGGTTCCCCCAGCCGCTGCCACATTTCCAAAAATTGCTCCGCCAGCAGTTCGCCAAAATCGGCCCCCAAGGCGATCGCCGTGACAAAATCCCCGCGAATGGCAATGTCCACCTGACCACTACTGTAATAACCATAATCAGGTTGATAGAGCACCCACTCCATAAACTCCGCAAAAGTGAGCCGCTGGTGGGGACTTTGGCGGATATGATCAAGGAGAGCAGGGAGAATATTCTGGGTCATGGATGATGGGAAACAGAGAAAGGTCACGGTGGCGGCGATCACCGAACTGGCCATTTTCCTCCATGGATTGAAGGAAGGGCACAGGCCAAAAGCTCAAGGGGACGGAATGCTTAGGCCACTGACTAGGATTTTTAACGATTGTTCATTAATTGTTCACCAAAACGGTTCCTTTGACGTCGAGCTTTAGCTCAAAGGACATACAATCCCTTAGAAAGTGTTTGAAAAGTTTTAAGCAAGCCTTTGAAGCATGAGATGAACCATGGCAACATAGAGCATGGTCTCACTGGTGGTAGGTAAATATTCATAATCCTTGCTTAAACGACGATAGCGACCAAACCAAGCAAAGGTGCGCTCGACTACCCAACGGCGGGGTAAGACTTCAAAACCTTTTTGTCCCTGCTTTTTGCTGACGACATTCAAATTCCAACCAAAAGTATGCTCCACCCAATAGATAAAATCCTTTCCGCCAAAGGTGCTATCAGTCCATATAACTTGCAGGCACTGCCAAAGGGGAGCAAACCAGGTAGCAAGTAGAATCAGACCCTGATGGTCGGAGCGATGGGCACCATGGACGACAACATCGAGAAGTAATCCCATGGTATCCACGAGGATTGTACGTTTACGACCATTGACCTTTTTTCCGCCGTCATAGCCAGTTTCTTGGCCAGTTCCAGCCTTTTTAAGTGACTGTGAATCTAAACAACCGGCACTAGGGTGAGTATTTCTTCCAGCTTTGAGCCGAACTTTCTCACGGAAGATACGGTTTAATTTTTTCCAGGTACCATCTTCGTGCCATGGCTGGAAATAACCATAGACCGTTCGCCATTTAGGAAAATCATGGGGCAGAAGTCGCCAGGCACACCCCGTTCTGAGCATGTAAAAAATAGCATTGAGTATCTCCCGCAGACTAGTTTTCCGTTTTCTTCCCCCAGTTTTTGCTTTGGGTAAATGGGGTTCTACCAATTGCCACTGGCTATCTGTGATGTCCGTGCTGTAAAATTCTCGAATTATCATTAATTATGGTGAAAATTTTATTCTTTTCACCATTTTCCATTCTTCACCCTACTTTTCAAACACGCTCTTAAACATCGCCATAACAATTGCCAACATTTATTGTTTAACGTTGTCGAAAGTATGTGTCAGACTTGAAGTCGATGCTAGCTAAGATTTAAATCACTATGAACCGCCAGGGAACCTATCAAGGCAGTGACCAAGAAACGGAAGTTCGTCGTCTGAAAGAGTTGATGCCGGCTTCGGGGCGGATGCTAGTTAAACTCCAGGCCCAGCCGAAACAGTCCCGGGTAATTGATTGTGATTTTCCTAAGCCCTGGCAATTTGGCGATCGCCTGGTGAAAATTAATTTTAGTCTGTGGTGGGAGTTGACCATCCAGGAACGGGATTTGCTGATGCTGAGTGTGGTCTGTCGTTTGGTTAATATCCGTTGGTTCAAGCCAGATTTATACCAAGGGTTGACCGTGGCGGGGGCGATCGCCGTGGGGGTACAACTTTGGCAAAGGGATGGGGTAGGCATGGTGGTGGCCGGAGGATTAACGGCCTTAGCTGCTCAACAAATTTGGCGGGGTTACCAAAGCAATGAACGGGAAATCGAAGCTGACGCCCAAGCCCTCAAGGTAGCGGTACGTCGGGGCTACAACCAAAAAGAAGCCATCCAGGCCCTGTTAACGGCGATCGAAAACACGGCCAGGATTGAAAACCGCAGTACCCTCAGCTTTAATGAACTGTTGCGCTGTCAAAATTTACGCCTCATGCTCAACAGCCAGGCCAGCCCCGATCCTTCCCTATCCCGCAATTTCTAGGACGGGTTGGGCTTCCTTAATGGCCAAGATTTTTTTCATCACTTCCTCCACTACCTTGTCGGGGGTAGAAGCGCCGGAAGTCACCCCCACCGTAATTTTCCCCGCCGGTAGCCAGGGTTCCAACACTTCTAAATCCTTGCCCAGGGGCTTATGCTCCACCCGATTGCCCGGCCCAATGCGATCGCCGCTGTCAATGTGAACCGAAGGAATACCATGTTCCACCGCAATTTCTTGGAGATGGGTCGTATTAGAAGAATTAAAACCACCAATAACTACCATTAAGGACAAGTCTTCTTCAACTAAATCAAACATGGCATCCTGCCGTTCCTGGGTGGCATCGCAAATGGTATTAAAACTCATAAAGTGATTGTTCAACTCGATTGGGCCATATTTTTGCAACAGGGTTTTTTCAAACAATTTGCCAATCATTTCCGTTTCACTTTTCAGCATGGTGGTTTGGTTGGCGACCCCCAAACGAACTAAATCTTGGTCCGGGTCAAAACCAGCGGAATGGGCATTGGCGAAATAGTCTAAAAATTCCTGGCGATCGCCACCGTGGAGAATATAATCACAAACCTTTTGGGCTTCGGCCATATTCAAAACAATTAAATAGGTCCCAGCAAAGGAACTGGTGGCAATGGTTTCTTCGTGGTTATATTTGCCGTGGATGATGGAAGTATGCTCTTTCTTTTTATGTTTTTCCACCGAATTCCAAACTTTAGAAACCCAAGGACACGTAGTATCGACAATGGTACACTCCCGGTCGTTGAGTAGCTGCATTTCCTCCACACTGGCCCCGAAGGCGGGCAGAATCACCACGTCTCCCTTGGCCACGCCGCTAAAATCCTTTTCCCCGTTAACCACATCAATAAAATTCACTTCCATTTCCCGCAGTCGTTGATTCACCGAAGGATTATGGATAATTTCGTTGGTAATCCAGAGGCGATCGCCAGGGAAATGTTGACGGGTTTCGTAGGCCATGGCTACGGCTCGCTCCACGCCCCAGCAAAAACCGAAGGCCTCCGCCAACAGAATGGTGACATCCCCCCGCTCTAGGCGGTAATTATTCTGACGAATTTCCTGGATTAGGTGACTTTGGTATTCCGTATTCATTACCCCCATCACCTCTTCCCCATGGCCAAACCCCTTGCGATGGTAATTGTCGGAGTGGTGCAGAGACCGTTTAAAAGCTTTGGTATCCATAGAAAAACGAGAATGTCACCTGTATTATGTTGTTCCATTTTGCCATCCTCTCCCCCCAACCGCTAGACAAGCTCAAAGCCCATTGCCGTTGCTCGATTTTTCGGCCATGGGTAAAGCCCTGGGGGCCCGTTTGGTAGAATGGGCTAGCAATCTTGACTGAGCCTGGTTCCCAGACGTTCTGTTCCAACCTGCAGACTGTCTCTCTGGGGCTCCGTTGGGGAACATTTTCGGGCTTGATGGGGTTAACAATCCTATGCCGCGTTGACTATTTCTCTTATGAACTGGAAATTTTTCCCACACCCCTTCCTAGCCATGGCCGTCGGGGCTATCTTGGCTCCCTTCACCCCCGTCTCCGCCAGTACCTTCACCGAAACAGCGATCGATCAAACTGAGGTAATTGCAGTGGCCCGCCCCTATGGCGTCGAAACCACTAAGTATGACCTTTTGGTGATTGAACAGATTCCCGGTAAAAACAAATGTTGGGATGTCACCCCCGGAGCACCGGCCATGGTGGATCCCCTGCTGTTAAATTTTGACTTCACTGGCCACTGCCGCCGCGCCACAGACAGCAACGGCTATTCCATCCGCATCGATGGCCAGGACTATGGCTTGGATTACTTATTACGTCTTGTACCCAGGGGCAATGAATTAGTTTTGGTGGCCACTTCTCGCAACGGCCGCGGCCCCGAACTCGTAGTTGGTAGTACCAAGGGGATTGGCGCAGGTTTTATGCAGGTACAGCTCAACCCAGGCTGGCAGTTCACTAAACGCACCTACGAAGGTCAAGTTTTGGGGCACTACTACATTAGTGGCACCCAGGCCGCTATTTTGGGCGGAACCGCTGTTAGCCCTGTGGGCCCAGAGCCAATCACCCCAGAAAAACAAGAACTCATTGCCCCTGAGCCGGTTCAGACCTTGGAGAATAATCCTAACCCCACTCCAACAGAGGTAACGGAAACCGGGACGGAAATTATCATTAAGCAGGAAGTACCAGAAGTACCCGCTAATGAACAGTCCGGCATGGTGATGGAAGAAGAGAGTGTCAGCACTGTGACCGAAGAAAACTCCGTTGCCAAAGAAATGGAAACGGTTACTCCCAAACCGGCCCTTGTGGTTAAACCAAATCCTCCCCGACGCCGCACCCCCACCCCTGCGGATTTTCGCCCCTAGGAAATTTTCTTTTATTGATTTTTATTGCTTACCATGCCCTCTGCCGATACCCTGAGTCAGTTCGAAGTTTTTGACTACGATTTACCCGAAGACGTTTGCCAGCAGCTTTTGGCTTGCAAAGAAGTTGCGGTGGATACGGAAACCATGGGTTTAAATCCCCATCGGGACCGCCTCTGCTTGGTGCAAATTTGTGATCCAGAGGGCAATGTGACGGCTTTACGCATTGCCAAAGGCCAGGAGGAGGCCCCTAACCTGACCCGATTGATGGAAGACCCAGGTATCACTAAAATCTTCCATTTTGCTCGTTTCGACACGGCCCAACTAAAACACACCTTTGACATTAAAACTTATCCGATTTTTTGTACTAAAATTGCCAGCAAAATTGCCCGTACCTACACTTCCCACCATGGACTCAAAACGCTGGTGCAGGAATTGGTGGGAGTGGAATTGGATAAGTCTTCCCAATGTTCCGATTGGGGCAACGCGGCTAATTTGAGTAAGGCCCAATTGGCCTATGCTGCCAATGATGTACGTTATTTGATTCCCCTGCGCCATAAGTTAGAAAAAATGCTGGCCAGGGAGGATCGTTTACGGTTAGCCCAAAGGTGTTTCGAGTGTTTACCGGTGATGGTAACCCTTGATTTGGGTATGTATGGCAATGTGTTTGAGCATGGCGGCCCCGGTTAACTTGGGTTAAGAACGTTGAAATCTTAGGGCTTCGATGGACTGGGCAGTGAGGAAAATACCCAGAAAAATGTAGCTGGCAAATAACACACAGCTTTTACTATTGATTACTCCGTTAATTAAATCTTGGTAACTTTGGAAAAGGGAAAGGTAGGCGAAGACATCGGCGATCGCCCCGCCTAGGTTTTGGGCAAATACATCCATAATCCAAAGCATCAAAATTAAAACGAAGGTGAGAATGTAGGCAATTATCACGTTTTCCGTCAGAGAAGAAATGAACATGCCTAGGGAAAGCACCGCCGCCGCCACTAGAATTACCGCCCCATTGGCCACTAGCACTAAACCGCTTGGTAGGGGAGGATTAGCCGCAGAAAAGATAATGATTTGATAAATCCATAGGGGAACTAACAACACTGAGAAAAACAGTAATGCCCCCATTAATTTGCCCACCGCCACCACCCAATTGGTGACTGGGGAGGTGGCCAATAATTCCAGGGTGCCTCGCTTTCTTTCTTCTGCGTACAGTCCCATGGAAAGGGCAGGTAGTAGTACTAAAATCAACGAAATAATTAAGCCTAAATAACTAGAAAGAAAATCCCCCGCCACATCCACTGGCTCAGAAACCCCCGACTGCCGCAAAAACTCAACGTTGGAGATAATTTGACTGAGCATCAAAGAAAAGAAAATTCCCGACATTAACCAAAAAATGGCGGCAATGCCATAGGCAAAAGGAGAACCAAAATAACTTAGTAGCTCTTTACGGAGAATGGCGAGCAGATTGTACAGAGTGGTCATGGGAAGAGGAAAGTCTATAGTGGCAGAGTTTCCGGTGAGCTTGAGCTCTGTTTGCCGTGCTTATGCATGGCCATGGTTTACCGGATTGAATCTAGAATAGGGGGGTTAAAGCTCCCATGGATAAATTCAGCATAGTTTATGGTTCAAGTTGGTGCGGCGGCAATCAATCGGGTCGATGTGGCCGTCATTGGGGGAGGCATTGCTGGGGTGGCGATCGCCGAATATGTGGCCCGCCATACTAACCTGTCAGTGCAGTTGTTAGAACAAAATAGCCATTTGGGGGGGGATTCCTCCGGCAAATTGGAGGGTTGGTTCCATACGGGGGCCCTATATTCGGGCCAGGATGATGGTCAGACTTTTTTTAATTGCGTTAATGGGGTGGAGGATTTACTCAACCATTACAGCCATTATTTCGCGGGTCGCTGTAATTTGACCTTGGAGCAATTTGACCACGGTTACCGCCCCACAGTTACCGGCGCAGGTTGGTTCGACCCCAATCCCGTTTACCTGATCCATCCCCAACGCCACTCCCCAGAAATGCTCCAGTCCGGCCTCAAGGGGGATCGGGTGCAGTTGGAAATGCAGTTAAAGCGGGTGTTGGGTCGTTTGGAAATGGCCTATGGGCAGCAATTCAATTGGCGATCGCCGACGGGCAATGGAGCAGTGGCACCGGACTATGACCATTTGGAAAGTTATGAACAGCGGAGTTGCAGTCTATTAGGTCAGTCGGAAAAAATTAGTCACTATTGCCAACAATTTGACCTTAGCCATGGGGTAAAACCCAGTGACTATGCCCTGTTGAAAAGTTTAGATTGTGCCATGGATACCCAGGGGATTTTGCAGGATCTTACCGCCAGCGCCCTGGCCCACGGAACGGCGATCGCCACCGGAATTAATTTAGAACAAATTAATGTGGATCGTTATGGCCCAGTCAGGGTACAAAGTATCTTTTATCGAGATTGCCAAGGACAGCAACATTACCTTAAAGCCAAAGCGTTTATTTTTGCAGTGGGAGCAGGCTTTGAGCGCATTTTACCCACTCTACAGGTGCGAGCTAAGCTAAAACAAAGTCGCAGCACCATGGTGGTAGCTTACCCTGCCATTAGTTCCCATAATTTCGTGCGGATGTCCACTAAAAACTCCTACCATTTCAATCATTTTTTTCAAAGGGCAAATATTCCTGATTCTTCGGAATTTCTAAACTATTCCATGCTGGCAAATTCTGGTTACGTCAGTAACGAAAATGATTATTTAGCTAGTGGAGAAATTGAATTACTTTTGGATACGGCGGCACGGTATTTCAGCGAAGAAAATTTATATCAACGTCAACTCTGGAGTTACGATTGCGTTAAAACGGAGTTCATTAGTGACGATGCCCAAAAACGTCGCTATAGTTATTGGATTGAAGTTAATCCCCAGAGCAACTACCTTTGTGTGTTACCGGGTAAGTTTTCCTTTTTTCCTACAGTGGCGGTGCAAACTCTCAAGCAGTTAAAAACTATTCTCCCAACGGAGGAAGTTGACCGGAGCCATCGAGATTATAGCGCCCATTACCATCAAGCCCAAGCTCTCGTTGCCTCTCCCTATCCCCACCAATTATTAGCATCTTATTGGAAAAATAACGCTAATTCTTAGTTGTGGCATAGCAGGTTATTTAACAGTATTAATGGAAGTAGAATAATGTTAAAAACCGTTGCCATACAGGTCCAGGGAAGGGTGCAAGGAGTGGGTTTTCGTCCCTTTGTTTATACCCTTGCCCAGGAAATGGGACTGAATGGTTGGGTGAATAATTCCACTCAAGGAGCTACCGTTGTCATTACCGCCGACGAAAAGGCGATCGCCGACTTTACGGAGAGATTAACGAAGACATTACCTCCCCCTGGTTTGATTGAACAATTAGCCGTTGAACAGTTACCGCTGGAAAGTTTTACTAACTTTACTATCCGCCCCAGTAGTGATGGCCCTAAAACTGCGAGTATTTTACCCGATTTATCCACTTGTTCCGCCTGCTTAACAGAACTATTTGACCCTAGCGATCGCCGTTATCTTTACCCCTTTATTAACTGTACCCATTGCGGTCCCCGCTACACCATTATTGAAGCCCTACCTTACGACCGTTGTCGTACCACCATGGCTAGGTTTCGCCAATGTACCGACTGTGAAAGGGAATATAAGCAACCAGGCGATAGACGCTTCCATGCCCAACCTAATGCCTGTCCTCGCTGTGGCCCCCAACTGGCTTTTTGGAACCGACAAGGCCAAGTAATTGCAGAAGCAAATGAAGCTTTAAACTTTGCTGTAGATAATTTAAAAGTCGGCAATATTATCGCTATTAAAGGCTTAGGTGGCTTCCATTTGTGTTGTGATGCCACTGATTTTGAAGCTGTGGAAAAATTAAGATTAAGGAAACATCGACCGGATAAACCTTTGGCGGTAATGTATGGTAATCTTGGTCAAATTGTGGAGCATTACCAACCTAATAATCTAGAAGTTGAATTGTTACAAAGTGCCGCCGCCCCTATTGTGTTATTAAACAAAAAAAAACAATTAATTTTGGTGGAAAATATTGCCCCAGGCAACCCCCGAGTCGGCGTAATGTTAGCCTATACTCCTTTGCATCACTTATTACTAAAAAAATTAAAGAAACCCATGGTAGCTACCAGTGGTAACTTAGCTGGGGAGCAAATTTGCATTGATAATATTGACGCTTTAACCCGGTTACAAAATATTGCTGACGGTTTTCTCGTTCATGATCGCCCGATTGTTTGTCCAGTGGATGATTCCGTTGTCCAAATAGTAGCTGGGAAGCCATTATTTTTGCGTCGAGCCCGGGGTTACGCTCCTCAACCCATTACTTTACCAAAGCCTACTCAAAAAAAACTATTGGCGATGGGAGGTCATTATAAAAATACAGTGGCGATCGCCAAACAAAATCAAGCTTACGTCAGCCAACATTTGGGCGATTTGAATTCTGCTCCCACCTACCAAAATTTTGAAGAAGCCATTGCCCATTTAAGCCAGCTATACGATTTCTCTCCCCAGGAAATTGTTGCAGATTTACACCCTGATTATTTCAGTCATCAATATGCTGAAAACCAAGCTTTGCCTGTCACTTTTGTGCAGCATCACTATGCTCATATTTTAGCGGTTATGGCGGAACATGGAGTTATGGAGGAGTCCGTGTTAGGTATTGCTTGGGATGGCACTGGCTACGGCATGGACGGTACTATTTGGGGGGGAGAATTTTTAAAAATCACCCAAGGTACTTGGCAGAGAATTGCTCATCTACAACCATTTCATTTATTAGGTAATCAACAAGCCATTAAATATCCCCATCGGATTGCTTTGGCGTTGTTATGGCCCACTTTTGGTGATGATTTTTCTGCTGATTCTTTAGGAAATTGGTTGAATTTCAATAATGGGTTTAAAAACAAGATAAACAGCAGGTTAAATCAGGATCTAAACAACAAAAATTTACGTCAACTTTGGCAACGAGGGCAAGCACCGCTCACTTCGAGTATGGGAAGATTATTTGACGGTATTGCGACACTGATAGGATTGATTAACGAAGTAACTTTTGAAGGTCAGGCGGCCATAGCTCTGGAAGCTCAGATTATGCCAAATTTAACTGAGGAGTATTATCCTTTGACTCTAAACAACAAGGAAAAAAAATTAGCTGTTGATTGGCGCCCCTTAATTAAAGCTATAACCACAGAAGATAGAAGCAAAACTAACCTAATAGCCACTAAATTCCACAACAGTTTAGTAAATTTAATTATCACTATTGCCCAACAGCAGGGAATCGAAAAAGTTGCTCTGGGGGGAGGTTGCTTTCAAAATTGTTATTTGCTTGCCAGTACCATTACTGCCCTCAAAAAAGCTGGTTTTTCTCCTTTGTGGCCCAGAGAACTACCGCCCAACGACGGTGCCATTTGCATGGGTCAACTGTTAGCTAAAATTCAGGCTCGGCAATATATCTGTTAACTCAACTCTATCTAACCAAATTAATTTATTTTGGGCATGGGTAAAATTTCCTTAGCAATAAAATCTTGGTAGGCTTGTTGAGCGGCGGCCTGTTCAGCACTTTTTTTCGATGAACCACTACCACTACCCAATGGTTGATCGCCAAGCCAAACCGTTGCCTGAAAACCTGACTGTTGGGGCAAATTTTGATCCAGGGGTTCTACTCGGTATTCTGGTAAACATTTGTAGTGGGCTTGGGTCCATGCCTGCAAAGCTTCTTTATAGTTATGGAGGGCAGGATCTTGTCTAATTTCAGTGGCTTTGGCCAACAAATGTTCGCTTAACCAAGGGCGGATTAGGGATAAATCCCCCACACTAAGGTAAAGAGCTCCCAATAAGGCCTCAAAGCTATCCGCCATCAGGGAAACTCGCCCATTTTTGTCTGCCAGGACCGCCGGAGTAATCCAAAGAAATCGGTCTAGGCCATACAATTCTCCCCAACCGGCTAGGGTACGATCACTGACCAAAATCGCCCTCAGGGCAGACATTTCCCCCACTGAAGTCTGGGGATAATGTTTCATCAGCACTTCCGCTGAGGCTAACCGCACCACTGCATCCCCAACAAACTCCAATTGCTGGTAATTTTGTTCCGGGGACTGACTGGCATGGGTGAGGGCCAAATCCACTAGGTTCCAATCCACTGGGGTATTGTCAGTTAATCCCAACCGTCGCAGTAGGGCCTTCAACTGGGTTTGACGATGGGGAAGCAGAGACATGGAAGCTTAAAAGAGAGTGTAGATAAAGGGGGCGATCGCCGATCCTTGGGTGAAAACAATTAAGGCTCCCAGGAGAACGAGGGTTAAAATCAGGGGTAATAGCCAATATTTTTTTCTTTGCCGCAAGAAACCCCAAACATCCTGCAATAATTCAATAAATCCTTCCATAAGGTTACTTTTAAACGTTTATTAGCAATTTGTGGGTTAGTAGGGTTTTTGCAGATGGCTAATGTCCCGGGGACGACAAGGCGATCGATAGGTAACCTGCTGGGGCTCCAATTGGCGGGCCATGGTGTCCCTTTTGATTAATTTCATTACCAGAGCCATAGGAGTAACCACCAACGCAAAAATTAGGGTCAGGATGATGCGGCTGTTAATCCACCCTAAAACATGGCCAATTTTTAGCCATAGTTCATACACTGGGCCCAAACTACGGGGAGCCACTAGCCCCAGCCCTCCAAAGGCAAAGGCGATCGCCCAGGGCAATGGAGGTAATCCGTGGCCCTTTAGTAGGGGAATGAGCAGACCAAAGAGAAAGGCAATCATCCCGGCCATAATCCAGGCAAATTCCCGTAGTATTTTGACCGTGGGGGTAGTCTTAGTATTCGTCATAGCGCTCGGTTTAAGATCGCAATTTTGAGGTGGCTTGATATTAACAAACCTTTAGATAGTCTAGATTAAACTATTTTGCCAACCATGAACCTGCAAATATAACTTTTTGCCGAACAATATCCGGTCTCTAGTGGTCCCTATACCTTTTATCTGTATCTAATTTGAGCCTAAATAGCTTCTTCAGTACTTTTCTGCATAATCTTTTTAGCGTCTTCTTTGTATTTAATAATTCTTCAATTTGCCAATTCAATTTATCAATGGAATCCTGCAATTGCTGATTCTCTGTCTGTAAATGAGCGATAACATAATTGTTATTTTCAATCTCATTTTCTAAATGACAAACTAGATCATTAACCGCAATATTTTTCGCTTGTATTGTTTCTGCCATTGATGAATATTGATATTCTTGAACCTGACATTGCCTAAAATCTTGCCAGAGCGAAATAAAGTTATTTTTTTCTGCTTTATTTTTTGTGTCTGCAATTATTTCTAGACACAAATCACTAATTTTGCCGGCAGTTGTTGACCAGGGAAATTTTTTAGCTCGCTCTTTCCCTTTAGTAATTAGTTCGTTGCGAATTGCTTGATTTTGAACTTTTTCCAAGGCTTCAATCATTTCTCTTTTATTCTGACCATCGATATAAATAACTGCATCTTTCCCCACCTCTGGCAATGAAGAGTTATGGCAAGTGATTACTGGGCAACCGCAGGCCATAGCCTCAAGAATCGGCAAACCAAAGCCCTCGTACAAAGAAGGATAAACCAA
Source organism: Synechocystis sp. PCC 6803 substr. PCC-P (assembly GCF_000284455.1). Lineage (GTDB taxonomy): Bacteria > Cyanobacteriota > Cyanobacteriia > Cyanobacteriales > Microcystaceae > Synechocystis. The sequence goes on along the minus strand of NC_017039.1, from coordinate 2,428,151 downwards.
GGCGATCGCCCCAGAGTAAAGAGCTTTTAATTCCTCATCTGTTGGTCGAATCAAACAAATATCAACATTGTTGGGTAGTGATGGCATTTCCCTTTGCAAATCTACATTGCCCCCCACGCAAACAATAGTTAACTTTTCAGGACTCTGCCAATGCTTTAACGCTTCAAATAAAATAGTGCCGTTTTTATATTGGTTTGCTCCCAAATGGGTACCGACTAGTAACAAATAGGAAGCATTGATAGCAAACTTTGTTTTAATTCCACTGATTTCTCGTGACTCTGCTGGATGGAATCCCTTATCAACGCCATTATGAATAACTGTTATCCGGGAAGGCTGGACCTCAGGATAAAATCGCATTAAGTCCTGGGCCGTATTGTTAGAAACCGCAATATATTGATTGGCATAGAGTATGGCATAGTTTTTTTCTCGCCACCAAAACTCCCTTAAATCCCAGCCCATTACCTCTGGAATCATGTCATGGATCATTAAAAGGGAAGGGGTAGATAGGGGCGTTGTGTAGTAAGTGGAAATGAATAGATCAGCATGGAATTGATCACAAATTTCCTGTAGCTTGGTGGAAAATAATGCTTCTTCTTGATAATTAAACGTTGGGAGATGATAGTATTGAGCCCCTTGCAACTGGGGAGCAGTATGACCTCGATCAATCAGAATAATATTTTCTATAAAACCTGAATCACACCATTGCGCCAAGACACTCCGCCACACCCTCGCAATCCCGGTATTGGCAATGTGAAAAAAAATACCATCAATAACAATTTTCATTGATTGTCAAGATTGAGAGGATGTTTGGCAATGCAATCAGGATTTTTACCAGCAAAAAAATTCCTTTGCAAACAAAATAAGCTGACAAAGGAATTTATGTGGTAATGATATCTTGAATTTTGGCCAATCGTTCTGGGAGTTAGCTAACAAATATCCCGAGATACCAGGTCTTAAAGATGGATTAGGATTTTGTTGAACTTATAGGACTCAAACCACTACTGTCGACCTTACCCAAGAGTGGAAAATCTTCATTAGAACAAGCCCAAGGTTAGGGACTTATCAATGGGGAAAGTTGCCCCAGCACCTAACCATAAAGCCGCCGCAGTGCCGAACAAGAAGACAGTCATGGCAATGGGACGACGGAAGGGGTTTTGGAATTTGTTCACACTTTCAATGAAAGGCACCAACATCAAACCAAGGGGAATGGCAGCCATACCGGCAATGCCCAAAAGTTTGTTGGGAAGAATGCGCAAAATTTGGAAAGTGGGGTACAGGTACCATTCAGGCAAAATTTCCAGAGGGGTCGCAAAGGGATCCGCTGGTTCACCGATCATGGCAGGGTCGAGGATCGCCAATCCGGCAATTAGCCCCAAAGCACCAAGGATGCAGATAGGAAACATGTAAAGAATGTCGTTGGGCCAGGCGGGCTCACCATAATAGTTGTGACCCATGCCTTTGGCAAGTTTGGCCCGTAAATCGGGATCGCTAAGATCCGGCTTTTTGATAATACTCATGGGGCAGAGGCTCCAAGTTAAGGTTTTTTAGAAGTTTTCTAGATTTTCTAATCTGTTCCAATCTTTAGCAATTTGGCAACGGTTTAAACGAAATTGCCCGATCAAACTCAGATCGGTGGGAAGACAGGAATTACAAAGGACCGGAAATGCCTTGTTTGCGGATCATCAGGAAGTGCAACAACAGCAACACGGCGATCGCCCAGGGAAGCACGAAGGTGTGGAGGCTGTAGAAGCGGGTCAAGGTAGCCTGACCAACGCTTTCACTACCTCGCATGAGGGTCACCAATTGATCCCCAACCACGGGAATAGCGGCCGGTACACCGGAAACGATTTTTACCGCCCAGTAACCCACCTGGTCCCAGGGAAGGGAGTAACCGGTTACACCAAAGGTGACAGTGGTGACGGCTAGCATTACACCCACAACCCAGGTCAATTCCCGGGGCTTCTTGAAACCACCGGTGAGGTAAACCCGAAAAACGTGGAGAATCATCATCAGCACCATCATGCTGGCGGACCAACGGTGAATGGAGCGAATCAGCCAACCAAAGTTGACTTCATTCATGATGTATTGGACAGAGGCGAAGGCTTCCGTGACCGTGGGTTTGTAGTAGAAGGTCATGGCGAACCCAGTGGCAAACTGGATCAGGAAGCAGGTCAGGGTCAGGCCCCCCAGACAGTAAAAAATATTGACGTGGGGAGGAACGTATTTGCTGGCAATGTCATCGGAGATGGCTTGCACTTCCAGACGATCATTGAACCATTGAAAAACTTTTGATTCGGTGACTTCTTTTGAAAACATTGAAGCTAGACTTCTCTTAAGGATCAGGGATGGAGGGGGTTGACTCCGGCGGAGCCGTAAAATCGCATATAATCAGCGTACTATGACGGTTTGACCAAGGGTGGAAAAGCTCCCAAACTTGGCAAAAATGAGAACTACTCATCACAAAATGTAACACAGCTTCAAGCCCTGGGGAAAGGGAAGTCCGGCTGTGATTCTGTTCTAAATTTTGCTCCTCTATCCATGCTCGCTAAATATTTTTCTGAACCCATTGATCGTGCGGCCCTCGGTTTGATCGGTGTCCTTAGTGCGGCGATCGCCGTGGTGGTGGTGGGTCATTACACCTGCCAGAACAACAATCAGTGTATATTTGCCAACCGTCCCAGGGTACAAAATTTTAGTTGGGGCGAGGCTGATCTGGGGGCGAAGGACAGGGCTTTTATCATCACCTTTGACCGTCCCATGGACCAACGGGAGGTGGAAAAGAATTTGGTCATTACCCCAGCCCTACCAGGAAAATTTAGTTGGGCGGGTCGTCGCATGGCCTATACCCTGGAAAATCCCATTCCCTACGGCACTGATTACGAACTGCAAATCACCAATGTGCGGGAACAGTATGCGGGTCACCACCAAGGGCAAATGATGGCCCCCTTCACCAGCAGTTTCCGTAGTCGAGACCGGGCCTTTGCTTACATTGGCACCCAAGGGATCGAGCAGGGACGGATTATTTTCTACAACCTGACTAAACAAAGGAAAACCATCCTCACCCCACCGGGACTGACTGTGGTGGATTTCCAATTCTTTGACGGGGGTAAAGGGATTCTGTTTGCCGCCGCTGAAATTCAATTGGGCTTTGAGGGGCTCCGGCAACTACAGCTATACCAAGTGCCCGTGGTGGAGAATGACAATCCCCAAGAGTTGCCCAAACCGACTTTGGTGCTGGATAACCAGGGATTTCAGAACAATCAATTCGACGTAAGCGAAGACGGTAAATCCATTGTGGTGCAGAGGGTCAACCGTGAAAATCCCGCTGACTTTGACCTCTGGATGCTCAAAAACCAGCAAAAGCCTGAGCGTCTGAAGGTACAGGGCGGAGACTTTCAAATCGCCCCGGATAATCAGTCCTTGGCCGTGGCTCGGGGGGAAGGCATCGGTATTTTGCCCCTCCAACCGGATGCAAAACCATTGGATTTTCTGCCCAAATTCGGTCAACTGTTAACTTTTTCCAGCGATGGTAGCGCCGCCGCTCTGGTGAATTTCAATACGGAAGATGCCCAAAAACGCTTCCAAAGAACCCTTTTCTTTGTCAATAACCTTGGGGTGCAAAAGGAATTAGTGGATACGGACGGCTCCATTGTCAGTTGTGAATTTGGTCGCAATAACCAAACCCTGTACTGTCTGCTAACCAAGCTTTTGCCGGGGGATGAATACATTGAAGAGCCTTATTTTGTCCAAATTAACGTCAACAGCGGTGAAGTTTTTCCCCTGCTTAAGTTGCAGGATTACCGGGACACCCAAATGAGCCTTTCCCCTGACGGTTTGGCTCTGTTATTTGACCAGGTAATTATCGATCCCGAAACCCCGGCTGATAGCCGTCTTAACACCGACACCGGGGAGGCGATCGCCGATAGTCAGTTATGGTTGCTCATACCGCCCTTAAGGCCAGAGTTAGGGCAACAGGCGGAACTCAAGGCTCTTTCCCTGATGGGCTTTCGTCCTCTGTGGGCTCCTTAGGGGAAGATGGCTTCTGTCTGGCCTGGCAATGCTGTTCTATTCTTTCCAGAGCTGGGAAAATTGGGCCTAGCCAGCGGCGGTAAATATCCCGGGAATTGGGGGAGGTCACAACTCGGTTAACCAAATTTTCCCATTCCGGCTGATCGGCGGGCAAAATCAGCCCATAGCCCTGACAATCCAGGGGATAGGGGGGATAAAGGCGATAACTCCGCCCTAGAGGAATGTCCAGCACTAGGGCTTCTCCAAACAGCAAAATGCCATCACCGGCAAAAGCATCAATGCGCCCCTGCATAAGAGCTTCTACCCCCAAACGCCGTGCTGTAAAACCCTGAAAATTAATCAGTTCTGCTTCGGGATAACGGGCCGCTAAAAATTCACTGTTACTGGTACCGCCCAAGACTCCGATTCTCTCCCCGCGCAAATCACCATCACTGTCAAATGACCCCAGGCGATCGGCGGGAATTAAAAATTGGGTTCCTGTGACGAAAAAAGGCCGGGAAAAGGTGATGGGCAATGGTAGGTCACGGCGGATGGTGTTGGGGCCACACTCCACCACCACTACTTTTTCGGCCACCAGGTTATAGCGATTGAACAAACTGGACTGATAAAACTTTACCAGTAGAGGTTGACCCCCGAGGGTGGCAGATACCTCTGCTTGTAACGCTTGGATAAAGTCCACACAAATGCCTGTCCATTGATTGGCAGGGCCGTCCCGAAAACCAAAGGGCACTGAGTCGTCTCGAATCGCTACCTCGAGTAAGCCAGTGGATTTAATGGATTCCAACACCGTTTCAGCCTGGACAGGGGGCACCACAAGACTCTGTAAAGCCCAGGCTGATAGAGTCAGTAGGGGACGCAGAATGGGAAAAGATTTTGGCTGGGGGAGACGGGATCCACTGGAATTGCTCATTGCCAATTATCCAAAAGATCTTTAAACAGAGCTTCTTCAATCCAGGTTTTTAAAACCACCGTCAGGGGTAGGGCTAGGATCAAACCTAAAAGTCCGAATATGCTGGCAAAAAATAGTTGGGCGATGAGGGTGACCGCGGGCAGCAGGGAAACTTGCTTGGCCATAACAATGGGGGTCAGCCAATAGCTTTCCACATTTTGAATGAGGAAATAGAGAATTAGTACGGCAATGATTTTCCAGGGGGCGTCCAGCACAGCAATCATCAGGGGAAATACCACACTGGCGGCGGGGCCAATGTTAGGAATGAAATTTAAAATTCCCGCCATCAAAGCATGGACTAGGACTAATTTAATTTGCAATATCCATAACCCAATGCCGCTGAGACTGGCGATAAAAAAAGAGTTAATGACAATGCCCGTGAGCCAATTGCCCAGGGAAGATTCTGATTGGGTCAGGATTTCGTCGGCCCGGCGGCGGTAAAAGGAGGGAAATAATTTTAGGGTGCCCTGTCGATAGGCTTGGGGAGAAAGCAACATCATCACGGCGATCGCCAGGATGAAGATTATTTGCAGGACAGCGGTGACGGAATTGGAAAATAGGTTAATCAGGGAACTAAGGGCATTGGCCCCCAGGGCGGAAATGGAGTCCGGCAGATCATCGACGGAAAAAGCTTGGCTAAAAAATTTCACCTCCATCCGGTCGTGCCAGTCTTCAAAAAAATTCTCCAGGCGATCGCCAACTTTAGGCAGGGAACCGATGAGAATTTGCAGTTGTTCCCAAAAAGGGGGAATAACTAACAGAAAAAATAAAACCACCGCCACTGTGACGGTGATCAGGGTAATAGCTAGGGCCAGAGGCCGTTTAATTCCCCAGGTTTGTAATTGTTTAACTAAACGATTGAGGGCAGTGCTCAGCACAATGGCCAGGAAAAGCAGTAACAACAGTTGGCGGATTTCCCAAGCCACATAGGCCGCCATTGCCAAACAAGCTAAACCTAACCACTGACTAAGCTTCATCACACCCGTCAATCAATCTACTCAGGGCTGAAAATTAACAATGCGGGCAAAGCTCTGGGGTTCCAGACTAGCTCCTCCCACCAAGGCTCCATCAATTTCCGGTTGGGCCATAATTTCATCCACATTGTTGGCATTGACCGAACCGCCATACTGGATGGTGACCTGGGAATTAGTTAACTGTTCCCGAATCAGCCCAATAACCCGATTGGCTTCCGTTGCCGCACAGGTGTCCCCTGTACCAATGGCCCAAATCGGCTCGTAGGCGATGACTAGGTTAGATTGATCCACATTCACCAAGCCTTTTTTCACTTGGTCAACGATAACCTGTTCCGTTTCTCCGGCATCCCGTTGCGCCTTACTTTCCCCCACACACAGAATGGGAATTAAGCCCGCCTTTTGGGCCGCCAATACTCTCAAATTGGCAGTTTCGTCCGTTTCCCCAAAATATTGCCGTCGTTCACTGTGGCCGATAACCACATAATGAATACCGATTTCCGTCAACATAGCCGCTGAAATTTCCCCTGTGTAGGCCCCACTCGCTTCCCAATGGACATTTTGTGCCCCTAGGCGGACCCTACCGCCATGGAGTTGTTGGGACATGCCGCTCAAATCGGTGAAAGGAACACACAACACCACCTCACGACTTTCCGCCGCATCTTCGATTAAAGGTTTAAACCCCTGCAAAAACGCTTGGGCCTCCGCCTGCGTCTTATGCATTTTCCAATTGCCCGCAATAATGATTTTTCGCACGATTCCAATCTTTAACGATGAAGGTCACAACAAAATTTGCCAACCCCCAGTTTACGTCGTCCGGGGTCGTCACCATTAACCAACGAGGAACTAACCCCCAAACTCAACTGCTTGAAGCCGAATTAATGCCGCCCTGGCTTTCAATCTAGTCCAATCGAGAAGATAAACTGGAATTAGTTCCGGCACTGGTGGAAAAAATCATGAGCGAACAAAAATCATCTTCGTCCCTGACCGGCTTTGCTCTGGCCGCTCTGATGGTGGCATTGGTTGGCACCGGCTTTGCCTTCTGGACTGGATTTAATCTTTCCCAACGTTCCCCCACGGTCACAGTGGACCCCGATAAGCCCGACAAGGCCGTCCCTGGGCAAGCACAAATTTACTGGCTTAACAACAATGACACGGCGATCGCCTTTGTGCCCCAAAACATTCCCCCCAACAATGATCCACCAGAAGTACAGACGGAACGAGCCCTGAAAACCCTATTAGCCGCTCCTGACAGCGACATTTCCGCCATTCCCCCCAATACCAGCCTTCTGAGCCTCACCAAAACCGCCACCGGCATCAACGTTGACCTATCAGCCCAATTCACCGCAGGGGGAGGGAGTCAAAGTATGATTGCCAGACTGGGACAAATTATTTACACCGCTACCAGTACAGACCCCAATCTTCCTGTTCGTTTACTAGTGGAGGGAGAACCTCTAACAGTACTAGGAGGAGAAGGGTTAATGATTGCCCAGCCCATCACCCGCAAGCAATTTGAAACGGATTTTATGCCCCCTGATCGTTGACAATTATGGTCATGGTCTGCTCATCTATGGTGAGGACAGTCGGAATTATCACGGTTTTAGTTGGTAAGAATAACCCCATTTACCTAGATTCAGACTGGACCTTATCAGTCCGGACACCCTGTCTTTAAAAGCCGAAAGCCCTGCAATGTCCTCCTCCTCTGAACTTGGTAATGCGTCTTCTGTGCCGTTGCAGTTTTTACTGTTCATCGATGATCGCCCCAACTCCCAAGACAGTGTGCAGGAAATTGGTCAATGCCTGACTAACCTGTTGGATGGACACAGCCATGACCTCCAAATTCTGCAAATCAGTAAACATCCCCACCTCGTAGAGCATTTTCGTCTGGTCGCCACCCCCTCCTTGATTAAACTACAACCAGAACCACGGCAGGTTTTAGCTGGCAGTAATATCATCCAACAATTGCAAAAATGGTGGCCCCGCTGGCAACAGGAATTGGCGATGGATCCTAACCCAGAGGATACGGGGCAATCCCCCAGTTGTCCCCGGGAAATTTCCTCCGTGGGTTATTCCGGGGAACTGATGAAAATGTCCGACGAACTTTTTCTGCTGAAGAAAGATAAGGAAGAATTGCTCCAACAAATACAGTTCAAGGATCAGATTCTGGCCATGTTGGCCCACGATTTACGCAGTCCCCTCACCGCCGCCTCCATTGCCGTTGATACCTTGGAATTGTTACAACACAAACCCATCGAAGAACAGAAACCTGCCCTCAGAAGTCAACTATTGTATCAAGCTCGCAAGCAGTTCAAAATTATGGACCGCTTAATTGAAGACATTTTACAGGCTTCTAAAAATCTTAATTCTCAGTTTCAAGTTCACGGTCGTCCCCTGGCGATCGCCGATCTTTGCCAAGAAGTTCTGGAATTGTACCAAGCAAAATTTAGCAAAAAAAATCTCACCATTACCTACGATATTCCCAAAGACTTACCAAATGTTTTTGCCGATGAGGAATTAATTCGCCAAGTAATTGCCAATCTTTTAGATAACGCTATCAAGTACACTCCTGCCCATGGTTCCATTACCGTGGGAGCTCTCCATCGTACTACCCAAAAAGTTCAGGTCAGCATCACTGACAACGGCCCCGGCATTCCCAATTCCAAACAAGAAACCATTTTTGAGGGACACTTTCGACTGCAACGGGATGAACAGACCGATGGCTATGGTTTAGGTTTATCTCTCTGTCGCAAAATTATCCAGGCCCACTACGGCCAAATTTGGGTGGACAGTCGCCCCAAACAGGGTAGTTCTTTTCACTTTACGTTGCCTGTTTACCGTTGACCCCCCAACCAGTTATCGGCGGATTTTGAAGCATTTTGACTCAATGGCAGGCAGGGAACATTTTATTGAAGTTCCAACGCCCAGCCAGATCTAAAGTAGACCGATAATGGCTTTAGCCGCCGCTTCCCCAGTACGAATTGCACCATCAAAAAAGCCAGCCCAGCGGGGGGCTATTTCCGTCCCGGCCCAATGAATACGACCTACAGGGGCGCTCAGGGCTTGGCCAAAACTTGTCCAGACTCCGGGAGGCATAAAGGCGGCATACCCTCCCCCAACCCATTGTTCACTGGGCCAATCAACTTCATCGTAGGTCTCAGGAGATAAAGCTTCCTCGCCAAAGTACAGAGCCAGATCTGACAGTACTCCTTGACGGCGTTCCGCTTCGCCCATGGCAATCCATTTTCCATACCGATCGCCAACTACGAAGGAAGCAATTACTCCCACTCCCGTGGTTGGATCGGAACTATCAGCACATAATTCGATCCAGGTGGTGTTACCCAAGCCAATACCGGCTAAACCTTTCTCCCGCCAAAAAGGGCGATCGTAGGAAATCAAAAGCTTACAGCAGGTGCCCATGGGTACTCTTTGGGTGAGTTGCTGGCGGAGAGGAGGCATGGGGGGACTATAGGTAATTCTTCCGGCCAAATGGGGCGGGGTTGCCACAATGGCGAATTTTCCCTGATATTTTCCTGTTGTAGTGGTCACCTCTACCCCTTTGTCGTCCTGGGCAATGTGTATGACCGGTTCCCCTAAGAGGATGGAATTCCCCAATTCAGCGGCAATTTTTTGAGGAATTTGTCCCGCCCCACCATGTAATAGTTCTGCTTCTGGATTTTCCCCTTGGGAGGCAGATTTATGGCCCCATAGGATGTGCAAAAGAGATACCTGAGAAGGCTCGGCGGGGCCTAAAAACCCCACAGCACGACACATATAGGAAAAATACCAATGGCCGAATGCTGTATGGGTATTTTCTTTAATCCAATCGGCAAAGGTTTGACTGTCTAACTTTTTGTTTTCTGGCGTAGCTTCGGGATGTTGCTCGTCCAGACTTTGGGCAAGGGTATTAAATTTTTCCCATGCCACCATGGCATCATTCCATTCATCAGAGCTTATTTTCGGCGCTTCCCCTTGGAACACTCCTTGAAAAAAACCATCAAACTCGTAACGTTTCCCATCAAATAACAATACCTTTAAGCCATCAGCAGGACTGGGAAAACGTTCTATGTTGTATTCATTAAGCAAGGCCAGAAAACGATCCTGGGTAGGGCCCACCCATTGGCCTCCCCGGTCAATCCATTGTCCCGATGGCAAATATTCTCCATACATTCTGCCCCCCAAGCGTTCCTGGGCTTCAATAACTAAGACAGAATAGTTAACCCGAGATAAATTACGGGCCGCGATCAATCCCGACAACCCTGAGCCGACAATTATGCAATCACAGGACGAGGATGGGGCCATTAGAGCACAGGGAGGATTTAAATTAGTTTTGCCTGATCGTATCACCACCCATCGCTCATCATTACAAATCTCATAAACCTCCAGCTCTGCGCCCAAATATGCTCCTCTGTGGAACTTTGACCGGGGGAATAGAGTTTAATAGTCTTGTGAGAGGCCCGAGCACAACTTTCTCAGTTAACCCCAATGACAGCAGGACGAAACCAGCGCCTATCGCCCGTATTGTTACAGAGTAGTATCGGCCTGTTAATTCTGACTGCTCTCATTCTTTTGGCATTCAGTACCCTGTGGCTAAAAAATATTCGTTTTGGTTCCCGTTCCTACCGAGCCACGGTGCTTTTTAGTGATGCAGCCGGTATGTTAGTGGGCACCAGGGTTGACTATCGGGGGGTTAGGGTTGGTCAGGTGGTCAGCGTCACGCCCCAACCGGAAGGGGTGGCAGTGGAAGTGGAAATTAGTCCCACCGATCGCCTAATTTCCAGTCGTGCGGAAATCCAAGCACGTCAATCCGGGTTAATTGGTGAAACATCTATTAACATCATTCCCAGTGAAGTGGTTTTACCCCAGGAGGTTAACTATAAACCCCTGGATAAGGACTGTAATCCGGAAGTGATTATCTGCAACGGTTCCATCCTGATGGGGCAGGATGCGTTGGATGTTAATGCCCTAATTCGGGCCATGATGCGTATTTCTGACTTTTTCAGTGAGCCAGAGATTAACAATGCCATCCGCTCCCTTGCAACCCAAACCCCCGAAGCCCTCAAGGATATCAGTCAGTTTAGTAATGAAGCGGCTACCCTACTGCGGGAAATTAACCAGGATGGGGGAGTCAAAAACATTCGTCGCACCCTGGCCTCTGTGGATCAAACTGCCCAAGACTTGTCCGTTTTGAGCCGGGAAGCCACTGACACTGTCCGTACCCTCAACCAAGGGGGAACTATTCCGGAAATTAACCGCAGTTTGCGTTCTGTCGGATCAGCGGCGGAGCAAATCCAAGCTTTTTTGGAAGTTAATAACCAACGGCTGGGGGCTACCCTCACCAGTCTCCAGGGCACCAGCGACCAGTTACAAATCAGTGTTAAAAACCTAGAGCCCCCTTTGGTGCAATTGTTAACTCAGGTTAATGAACAAGATACGGTGGGCAATCTTAACCAAGCGTTGGCCGATCTCAAAGCTGTAGCTGATAATGCCAATGAATTGACCGGGAATCTGAATCAATTTGCCGATCGCCTGAATGATCCCCAAACCATTATTTTGTTGCAGCAGTTGTTAGAATCCGCCCGGGCTGCCACCCAGAACCTAGAAAAAATCACTTCCGATGTGGATCAACTCACCGGTAATCCAGCTTTGCGAGAGCAGTTAATTCGTCTTATTCAAGGACTAAGTAATTTGGTTTCCACCACAGAACATCTGACGAAACAGGTGCAATATGCCCAGCAATTAAATCAACTTTCCGATGATTTGGCCCTGGTGGCCAGGGCCCAGGAATTGCAAACTCCTAGAGTTATTCCCGCCCAACCCCAAAAAACCGTCACAAAACCTTAGGAAACCCCTAAAATTAGCCTTCGAGGTGTGCCATATCAATCACCTGAATTATTAAGTTTAATTACCTTTACCCATGACTGCCGTACCCCCATCCTGCCAAATCCTTGACGGTAAAGCCCTCGCCCAAAAAATGCAGGGGGAATTACAACGGGACATTGCCCAACTGGTGGCCCAGGGCCATCGATCGCCGGGGTTGGCGGTGTTGATGGTGGGGGACAATCCAGCCAGTGCCGTTTATGTCCGCAATAAGGAAAAAGCCTGTGAAAAATTGGGCATGGTTTCCTTTGGCAAGCATTTTTCCGCTGATACGGACCAGGAAACATTGACGGCGGCGATCGCCAGTTTGAATGAGGATGAACGGGTGGATGGCATTTTGGTGCAATTGCCCCTACCGGATCATCTCGATGCAGTCAAACTATTACACACCATTGATCCCAGTAAAGATGCAGACGGGTTGCATCCAGTCAATTTGGGTCATTTGGTGCGGGGAGAAGAGGGTCTAAGGAGTTGTACTCCAGCGGGGGTGATGGCTCTATTGGCGGAATATAACCTTGATTTAACGGGCAAAAATGCGGTGGTGTTGGGGCGCAGTATTTTGGTGGGCAAACCCCTGGCTCTAATGTTGCTAGAGAAAAATTGCACCGTTACCATTGCCCATTCTCGCACCCAAAACTTGGCCGATATCACCCGGCAAGCAGACATCCTCGTAGCGGCGATCGGTAAGCCGGAATTTGTCACCGCCGATATGGTCAAACCAGGGGCAATCGTGGTGGATGTGGGTATTAACCGTCTTGATTTAGGAGAGGGGAAATCGACACTGGTGGGGGACGTGGATTTTGCGGGGGTTGCGCCCGTGGCCAGTTACCTCACCCCTGTGCCCGGTGGCATTGGCCCCATGACGGTGACTCTGTTGTTAGCTAACACTGTGGCTAGTTATCGGCAACGGTTAGGTATTTAACTTTAACCACTAATAATCCTAGGTCTCTTGCTACACTGGGGAGCGGACTTGGCCAACCCTAACCTTGTGGGTGATCAAGTTGAACGAACCATTCCAGCCAACCAATAACCATGGGTGATTTTTTAGCCAACGTTTCCCGTTATCCCCGGTATCTGATCAGTTTTACCCTGGGCATCTTTTTCTCCGTTTTCACTTGGCTCCAGCCCCTATTAAAAAATCGTGTCGGGGCGATCGCCCTGATGGGACTGCTGGTCAGTGGATTCATTTTTCTCTATTTCACTCTGCGGGCCATGTTAGGATTGACCGTGTAGAGGGAGTTTGGGCTAATCTGTCCAGGCTCGGACTTTTTTGTTGCCGAGGAGCAGGTCTATGGCTACCAGTCGTCGAGTTTCCCGGGTGTCGTCCCTAATTAAGCGGGAGGTCAGTCAAATGCTTCTCCACGAAATCAAAGATGACCGGGTGGGCACAGGCATGGTTAGCGTCACGGAAGTGGAAGTTTCCGGCGACCTACAGCACGCCAAAATTTTCGTTAGCATTTACGGCTCCCCTGAAGCCAAAGCCTCCACCATGGCTGGACTGCACTCCGCCGCTCCCTTTGTCCGTCGAGAACTGGGGCAACGGATGCGTTTACGGCGCACCCCAGAAGTTTCCTTTTTAGAAGACCGCTCTTTGGAACGGGGCGATAAAATTCTCAATCTCCTCAACAACTTGCCCCAGGCGATCGCCACTGAAGATTTGGAAGACGACGATTCTGGCCTTGCCCTGGATTGACTCCGACCACGGTTAGACTGACTTGGGTACAGGGTACGACAAATTACCAACCATCCCATCAAGCAAGTTTTTCCAGTTATTTCAATACTCACCAAGTTTTAAGCAAACAGCAATGACAGAGGTATTAAGGGTAGGACAGCCGGCACCGGATTTCACCGCCACGGCGATCGTCGATCAAAGCTTCCAGACCGTCAAATTAAGCACCTACCGTGGTAAGTACCTGGTGCTGTTTTTCTATCCCCTAGATTTCACCTTTGTCTGTCCCACGGAAATCATTGCCTTTAGCGATCGCCATAGCGAATTTACTGCCCTAGATACGGAAGTTGTGGGCATCTCCGTAGACAGCGAATTTTCACACCTGGCCTGGATTCAGACCGAACGGAAAATGGGGGGCATCGGCAACATTAACTATCCCCTAGTGTCAGATCTCAAAAAAGAAATTAGCCAAGCCTATAATGTCCTCGAACCCGATGCAGGCATTGCCCTGCGGGGACTATTCATTATTGACCGGGAAGGCATCTTACAATACGCCACCGTCAACAATCTCTCCTTTGGCCGGAGTGTGGACGAAACTCTGAGGGTACTAAAAGCCATTCGCCATGTGCAATCTCACCCCAACGAAGTTTGCCCAGTGGATTGGCAGGAAGGAGACAAAACCATGATCCCCGACCCGGAAAAGGCTAAGACCTACTTCGAGACAGTGGCGGAACCTTAGGTTTGCCCAGCCAAAAATGCCGACCCTAAATGGATAATTTTGACTACTAGGCTGACTGGTGAGAGATAAGTCGTGGGTGAGCTAGCCGTTTTGCCAACATCACTAAGTGTTGCCTATATCCGCCAATATTCACTAATTTTCAGACCAACTCTTCTGATGATTAATTACCCTTTCCCCTGGCTAACTTCGATGTCTCCCCTAACTAGGCCCCTAACCCTGGCCATGGCCGGCATTGCTCTGTCACTGGGTCTGGCCACTCCTGGCCACGGCGAAACCTGTGTGCCCATCCCTTTGGTGGGAGGTCAAGGTAATAGTGTGACTAAAACCGTCGCTGTTCCGACTATTCCCGCAGGGCCTCTAGGCATGTTGGGAATTAACATAACTCGTAATAATTGGAATACCGATTGGGCCGTACCAGGGGGAACAGTTTTTAAAAAATTCGTGATGACGGTAACCTCTGCCGAATCTACCCCCTTTGATATTCGAATGTTTTTAAAATATAGCGACCAGACTGCGTCAGAAATTTTTAATCAACAAGCTTTTGTCTTTAAACCTAATACTCCCTTGGAAATTGTCGGTAATGCTACCCCAGAAGAACAACCCTATCAGGTAAATCTTTTTGTTAACGGGCTAGACTCATTGGGCAAAACTTACACGGCCACCCTAGTGGGTTGTCGCTAAGTTTATGACCGGCTAATTCTCTAGATTTATCAGTAGCTAACTGACGACGAGTCATTGGCTAAGGGAGAGATTGAAGCCCCATCAACGGATTCTAAGTCATGGTCAAATATTGCCGTTCAGGATATTGTTCTCGTTGCAGTTGCTCTAGGGTATCAACGAAATCTGCAATGCCTTGAAATCGCCCATAAACAGAAGCAAAACGGATATAGGCCACTTCGCTTTCCTGGCGTAAATATTGCAACACCATTTGCCCGATTGCCTCGCTGTGAATTTCCCGTTTTGGCTGTTGCTGTAAGTTGGCCTCAATTTCTTCAACAATGTGTTCTAGGCGCTGGAAATTAATATCAGTTTTTTCACAGGCCCGCACCATACCCCGCAGCAGTTTGGAGCGGTCAAAGGCTTGCCGTTCCCCATCTTGTTTAATGACCGTGACGGGTAACAACTCCAGCCGTTCGTAGGTGGTGAAACGGTGTTTACATTCCAAACATTCCCGCCGCCGCCTAATACTTTGGCCACCTTCGCTGGAACGGGATTCAAGGACTCGACTATTGTGGTGCTGACAGTGAGGACATTGCATAATGGCTACAAAAAATGAGCTTAGCCCAACCTAACGCATACAAGAATGTTGCGTCAAAGTCAAGCTAGCCCACGGTTGAAACAGAGGTAAAAACTGGGGTTTTAAGGGAGTGTCCAGGCAAAAAACACCTGGAAAAAAGACCCTTTAATTGGACTATTTTTCGATGCGGGGGGGTTCCCGAAAGGCGATCGCAAAGAAAAGGACCGCAAGGGCCATGGTCAGCACCAGAATGTAAGCAACACTTTCCATAATCTAAAAAATTCCTAAAAGTTTATCCTTACACACTAATCTATACATTCCCCTGTCCCCTGACAACTAGACCGACTTGGCCAAGAACCAAACACTGCGGTGTGGGCACTGCTTCTTTGCTAGTATGGGTTAACGATTAACAATTGATTAAGGGGTCTAGACCCGTTCGTCATTGCCTTCCCTGTCTGGCGGGAATCCACCAATTCCCATAGTCTAAGATTTAGTTTCTGTACCCGTTTTTCTCTACCCTGATCCAGGAAGATTGCCGCCATGTTTCCCCCCTCCAGTGATTTGACTGAGTTGAATGATGGTCAGCCTTTGTCTGGCCACCATGCCGATAAACCAGAAGAAGCATGTGGGGTGTTTGGCATTTACGCCCCTGAAGAAGCGGTGGCCAAATTGACCTATTTTGGACTTTATGCCCTGCAACATCGGGGTCAGGAGTCGGCGGGTATTGCCACTTTTGCCGGGACAACGGTTCACTGCCACAAGGATATGGGGCTAGTGTCCCAGGTTTTTCAAGAATCTAAACTGAATGAAATGGTGGGTACTCTGGCTGTGGGCCACACCCGCTACTCCACCACGGGATCCAGCCATCGGGTCAATGCTCAACCGGCAGTGCTCCCTACCCGTTTGGGTCCCCTGGCCCTGGCCCACAATGGCAATTTGGTTAACACTAACCAGTTGCGAGAAGCTTTAGCGGAAAGGGGCTGTGAGGACTTTGTCACCACCACCGATTCGGAAATGATTGCAGTGGCGATCGCCAATGAGGTGGATAAAGGCAAAGACTGGGTGGAAGGCACCATTGCGGCCCTGACCCTTTGTGCGGGAGCCTATAGCTTAGTGATCGGCACACCGGAGGGAATCATTGGAGTCAGGGATCCCCATGGCATTCGCCCCCTGGTGATCGGTGTGTTAGAAGAAGAAACTCCCCGCTATGTATTGGCATCGGAAACCTGTGCCCTGGACATCATCGGTGCCACCTATGTGCGCACGGTGGAAGCCGGAGAATTGGTCCATATCACCGAATCTGGCCTAGTTTCCCATCGATTAGCCGAAAGCGCTGACCGTAAACTCTGTGTGTTCGAGATGATTTATTTTTCTCGCCCGGATAGCGTGGTTAACGATGAAAGCCTCTACACCTATCGCATGCGCATTGGCAAACATTTAGCCAAAGAATCCCCTGTGGATGCTGATCTCGTGATGGGGGTACCCGATTCCGGTATTCCAGCGGCGATCGGCTTTTCCCAAGCTTCCGGTATTCCCTATGCCGAAGGTTTAATCAAAAATCGTTACGTGGGGCGTACCTTTATCCAACCCACCCAACATATGCGAGAGCACGGCATCCGCATGAAACTCAATCCTCTCAAAGACGTATTGGCCGGTAAACGGATCATTATCGTCGATGACTCTATTGTGCGGGGCACCACTAGTCGCAAAATTGTCCGAGCGTTACGGGAAGCTGGAGCAACAGAGGTACATATGCGGATTTCTTCTCCGCCAGTGACCCATCCTTGCTTCTATGGCATTGATACCGACAGTCAAGATCAACTAATTGCGGCCAGACTGACAGTGGCGGAGATTGCTGAGCAAATTGAAGTGGACTCCCTCGCTTATCTTTCCCAGGAAGGCATGTTGTTGTGCACCGGCGAAGATATTTCCCATTTTTGTTCTGCCTGCTTCAATGGAAGATACCCCATCACTGTGCCAGATGCGGTCAGGCGCTCTAAATTAATGCTGGAGAATATTACTGCTTGAAAAGTTGGCCGAAAACTCTAAACAGAATCATTGGCGATTTTTAGGTTCGGATGGCTGGTCGCGACTGTGGTTGGCCAAAAACCAGGTTCTCCAGGCAGTGGAACTGCGGACAACAATCCACAACAGCAAAATCGCGATTAAGCCACCATTTTTGGGAGCTTTGAAAGCGAATAGTACCAGTCCCACCGAGAATAAATCCTCTAAAACTGTTACCCAAAAGGGCAACCCCCGCAAGCGAAAAAACCAACCGATCGCCACTAGCCTTATGGCCAGAGCAAAGAGGGAACCGATCGCCCCCACCACCCATAGGGGAGGAAAACGAAAATCCATTTCCAATTGTGAAGCCAACTCTGAAGTCAATAATCTAGCGACAGTGATGGCCATCATTGCCCCCACTAGGGGAGTGAACAACAATTGCACAATTTGTAGAACTCTCTGGCCCAGCAACTTTTTTGAGCCAAACAATTCAAACAAAGACCAACTGGTCAACACCGCCACTACCACCTGGGGATTAACCCTCCAGAGTAGGGGCACTTCCGACCATAACTGACCTTGGATTAGACCAACTATTAACAACGGTAGGGCAATGCGCATCCCCGCCGCTGCCGCCGCTGACAAAATTGCGAGGATTCCAAGGAGGGTGCTCATTAAAGTTCAAACCGGGAGGGCAAAACCGACCATATCAGGGATAATGTTAAGAAAAGTTGCAGACTAAATGGGAAAGAGTTACCTCATGGGCGTTGCTGTTCAAGTCAAACAACTCCGAAAAAAGTACGGTGCTATCCCTGCGGTGAAGGACATTTCCTTTGCGGTGCCCAGGGGAGAGATATTTGGTTTACTTGGTCCCAACGGTGCCGGTAAGACCACCACTATCCGTTGCTTATGTACTCTAGCCAAACCAGACGGAGGGGAACTGTGGATTGATGGCGTAAACGTATTAAGCGATCCCCGCCAGGCCCGGCGCCGTTTAGGCTATGTGGCCCAGGAAGTTGCCATAGATAAAATCTTAACAGGTCGAGAATTGTTGCAACTACAAGCTTCCCTCTACCATCTTGATGCCATTAGCTCTCAAAAACGCATCGACCAACTTTTAGATATTTTGGGCTTAACAGCCTATGCAGATCAGAAAACTGGAACTTATTCCGGCGGGCTAAAAAAACGTTTGGACCTAGCAGCAGGTTTACTCCATCAACCAACGGTGTTGGTGTTGGATGAACCATCGGTGGGGCTAGACATTGAAAGTCGCTTTATTCTCTGGGAATTTTTGCGCCAATTGCGAGATGCAGGCACTACGGTAGTAATTACAAGCCATTACCTGGAGGAAATTGATGCCCTAGCCGATCGCCTAGCCATCATTGACCAGGGCACAGTTATCGCCACCGGCACCCCCACGGAACTAAAAGACCGGGTAGGGGGGGACAGGGTCACCCTCAGAATTAAGGAATTTACGGCAGACCAGGAAGCAGAAAAAGCTAGCCAAATTCTCCGCTCCCTAGCTTTCGTTCAGGAAGTGATTGTCAACCAAGCCCAAGGCAATTCCCTCAATCTGGTGGTGACGCCCCAGAGTAATCCCCTCAGTCAGATCGAAAAAGCCCTACTCGCTGACGGTTTACCGATTTTCAGCTTGGCCCAATCCCGACCTAGTTTGGATGATGTGTACCTAGCGGCCACCGGCAAAACCCTGATGGATGCGGACTTGGCCGCTGCTGCCCAACGGGATCTCAAAGCAGAAAAAAAACAAGCGATGAAAGCTAGTTAACCACGGTGTCAATCAATCTCCCGGAGACTTTTCCTGAACGATCAAAGCAAGGGCGAAAAAAATTCCCTACCATGGTCACCAAGGTAAAACTCTGCCCCAGTGTGTGCAAATTCAGCAAAGTCAATTAAACTGCCGTCAAGCCCCAAAGTTTTATGAGTCAAACCCTCACCCCTCCCAAAATCACTTCCCTGCTAGCTCCTCAGGCCGCCCCGGCCAATCCCCCCAGCTTAACGGTGGAGTTTTTCCAAGAAACCATTGCCCTAACTAAGAGGTTATTTATCCAACTGCAACGGCGGCCTACCACCCTAGTGGCAGGGATCATTCAGCCGTTTATGTGGTTAGTGCTATTTGGTGCCCTATTTCTCAATGCGCCCCAGGGCCTATTTGGTAATGACCTCAACTATGCCCAATTTCTAGCACCGGGCATTATTGTTTTTACTGCCTTTTCAGGGGCTTTGAATGCCGGTCTACCGGTGATGTTTGATCGGGAATTTGGTTTTTTGAATCGCTTGCTGGTTGCTCCCTTGGCCTCTCGCTACTCCATTGTGGCCGCCTCCACGGTGTATATCATCAGTCTGAGCCTGATCCAAGCAGCAGTGATTGTCGGGGCCAGTGCTCTGCTGGGAGCTGGTTTACCCAATAGCTTTGGTTTGGGAATGATTGCCCTGATTGTTTTCCTAATCGTGTTGGGGGTAACGGCCCTAAGTTTAGGTTTAGCCTTTGCCCTGCCGGGCCACATTGAATTGATTGCGGTAATTTTTGTCACTAATTTACCCCTACTCTTCGCCAGTACTGCCCTTGCTCCTTTGGACTTCATGGCCCATTGGTTGCAGGTGGTGGCCAGTTTAAATCCATTAACCTATGCCATCGAACCAATCCGTTACATTTACCTGAATGGCAACTGGGGTTTGGATAGTACGGTTTTGACTGCCCCTTGGTTCAGTTTGAATTTCGCCCAGGTATTGGGGGTGTTAGTTTTGTTTGATGGTTTAGTATTGTTATTAATCCAACCTTTGCTCAAACGTCGCTTTTTGTGATTTTGTCTGTTGATCATAGCTGATCGTATTTGTTCAACAACCGTATCTCGGCAACATTGAGCTGTAAAGTTTTAGACCAATTAACCACTTGGAGCCTGATGACCATGAAGACAGCCCAAATAACCCGCTGTTTAGCCCTCAGTGCCCTCACCACTGGCCTGTTCAGTTTCGCCCCCGTTCAGGGTCAATCCACCGGCACTGTCCCTGGAGAAGATCCCTTTGTTTCCAACAACGTTGACCCCAGTAAGCAGGGTTTGGGAGGGGGATTCGATCCCATGTCGTTGATTCACAATGCCAATTTGAGTCGCACCCGTAATGGGTCAGACTTTGCTGAGGATACCCAGAGAAATATCAATAAAGCCGCAGACCAGTTCAAGCAACTGCAACAGCAACGACTAATGGAAATGCAGCAACAGCAGACTGAACCGGCGATAGCCCCAGCCCCCGGATCGCCCTAGATTGGCTAATGGTTATGGGCTTGACCTATGGTACTGAAACTGAAACGGGGGACTTGGTTGCTCTGGACAGTGGCCTTAATGCTGGGGTTGGGCGTAGTGGCCTGGGAAATGAGTCGCACTCCTGAAGAGGGTACAACTACTGTCCAAAGTCCCTCTGTAAATCGCCATTTTGATTTCAGTGCTGATTTGGTGCAATCCATCACCATTACCCAGTCTGAGCCGAACCGAGCAGAGATCAAAATCTATCGCCGGGGGAAAGATAATAATGGTGACTCTGTTTGGTTGATGGATAATCCCCAGCCAGCGGCCGTGAGTGGTCCGGCGGTAGATTTTTTGCTCAGTGTGGTCTTGGGCAGTCAGAACGACCGGGATTTTGAGGTGCCCACAGCGGAATTAACGGACTACGGCCTTAATCCTGCCGGGACAGAGTTAACTATTCAATTGGTCAATGGTAAAACCCACCGTCTCCAGTTAGGTAACCCCGACTTTGCAGGGAATTCTCTCTACGCTCTGGTTAACCCGGTGGAGAATGCTGATATCCCGGCAGAAAGCCAACAAGTTAGTCTAGTGCCCCGTTCTCTGGAAGAATTGACCAGGCGATCGCCAGCGGATTGGCAACAGGCAGATTTAGAAAGTGATGATGAAAATTTAGATGGTAGCGGTCCTGAAGGTGGCGTTTCCTCCGAATTCCCGGCAAGATAGCTGAGGGGACTTGTGGTTTTCGATGGCAGTCAAATTTGGCAAAATACTTACAAGACTGTAGTAGTGCAAAAAATTTCGTTCCTGGTAAACAGTTTTCCGCCTCGCCCCTTGTTTGAATTGACAAGCAGGAATGTTTGTCCCAGCCTTGTCCTGCCAAAATTTTTAGGTTGTCCCCATTGCCCATGACCAGCAAAATCTTAGAAATTCAAGACCTGACGGTGAGCTTTGACGGCTTTAGGGCCCTCAACCATTTGACTTTTTCCATGAATCCGGGGGAATTGCGGGTAATTATTGGCCCCAACGGCGCAGGAAAAACAACTTTTTTAGACGTGATCACCGGTAAAGTTCAACCAACGGAAGGCCGGGTCCTATTCCAAGGCAAAGACATTCGTAAAATTCCGGAATATCGCATTGCCCGTCTGGGGGTGGGGCGGAAATTTCAAACTCCTAGGGTCTATCTCAATCTGACGGTGGCGGAAAATTTGGACTTGGCGGTAAACCGAAAAAAGTCCGTTTGGGGTACTTTGATGGGACAGGCTACCGGAGCTGAGCAGCGCAGTGTGGGAGGACTGTTGGAAACCATTGGCCTGACCCCCAAAGCTCACTTGGCGGCGGCCCTACTCTCCCACGGCGAAAAACAACGGCTTGAAATTGGCATGTTGGTGGCCCAGTCCCCCACTTTATTGTTGGTGGATGAGCCGGTGGCGGGATTGACTGATGAAGAAACGGAAAATGTGGGGGATTTGCTCTTGGCCCTGGCGGAAAGCCATTCCATCATTGTGATTGAACATGATATGGAGTTTGTGCGCCAAATTGCCCGCAAGGTGACAGTACTCCATCAGGGTTCAGTATTGTGTGAAGGTAACATGGACCAGATTCAAAATGATCCCAAAGTAATTGAAGTGTATTTAGGAGAAGCCCCCAGCCTTTCCCCCCAACAGTTTAAAATTCTTCGCACAGTGGCCGCTGTCGCCGCCGCCGACGGCAAAATTTCTGAGACAGAAATGGCGATTATTTTAGATAACCTCAGTCAGGTGTTTAAAGGCAGTGGATCTGATCCTCAGCATCTGCGACAGGAGTTGCAAGATTATTTGTTGCAGGGGGTTGAAGTGGACTTTGCTAACTTAACGGAAGAAATTCCCAAACAGGAAGACCGAGAATTGGTGTTGCGCCTGAGCCAAGAAATTGTGGCGGTACACCGACAAGAACCAGAACCTTTTTGGGAGTGGCAAGCCTATCAGGAATTACTGCGGGGTCTGAATTTACCCATCACGGCTATCAGTGTTGATGAGGATGGAGATTAGGGGACTTGAACTATTGGAGTTGGCAATCAATGAAACTCTAGCCACCGGGTACAATCGGGCAAGTACCTACAAAGCAAAAGATTATACTTAGGGGTTGGACGTAAAGCCAAATCTCACAGCAGCAGCAATCATTGCCCCGATAATGGCCACAATCAATGTAATGCCCATATCTGACGGTTTTGACTGTCCTCTAGGCGATTAACTCGACCATTCAAGCCTTCCAACTTCTCTTCTATGCGTGGAAGGGCTTCCAGCTTTCGCTCAATCCGGTCTAGTCTCTCGTCAATTTTGGCTAAAATGTCTTTTAAGTCAGTTTCAATTGTTGCCATTTATTCCTCCTCAACAGGGCTACTCCTAGTATATCTAGGGCGCAATCTTCAGACCTAGCCAAAAAACAACAGCCAGGAATATCTGAAAACCGGCTCGAAAAAGTATGGAGATTAGCGGACTCGAACCGCTGACATCCTGCTTGCAAAGCAGGCGCTCTACCAACTGAGCTAAACCCCCGTGAACTGGTGCATGTTACGCCCTTTGGTAACAAACCTCAGCTATTATAGCCATAGAAGTTCACAACAAGCAAGGATTTTTCCGCTTTCCTATGGCTTATCAGGTAACAACTTTTTACCATTTTACCCGGCTCAATTGTTTGGCAGAGAAGCAAAGCCGTTGGCAGGAGTTGGGCGATCGCCTGGGGCTAAAGGGAACTATTTTGTTGGCAGAGGAAGGGGTCAATGCCACAATTGCTGGTGAGTCGGCAGCCATCGAAGAAATGGTCAAAATTATGGCAGCGGATTTGGGCCTAACCAGTGTGCCCCAACGTCATTCCTGGGCAAAAACCATACCTTTCCAACGAATGAAGGTGAAAATTAAGCCGGAAATTGTCAGCCTTGGCCAGCCTCAGGTGAACCCGGAAAAACAAGTGGGAACTTATGTGTCGCCCCAGCAGTGGAATCAATTGCTCCAAGACCCTGATGTGGTGGTGATTGATACCCGCAACGATTATGAAGTGGCGATCGGCACCTTCCAGGGGGCAGTCAATCCCTGTACCAAAAAATTTCGCCAATTCCCCGACTATGTGAAGAATAATCTAGACCAGCAAAAAAACAAAAAAGTAGCGATGTTTTGCACTGGGGGGATTCGCTGCGAAAAAGCTAGTGCCTATCTCTTGGAGGAGGGATTTGCGGAGGTTTACCATCTCCGGGGGGGAATTTTGCATTACCTAGAAACCATTGCCCCGGAGGAAAGTTTGTGGCAGGGGGAATGTTTTGTCTTTGATGAAAGGGTAGCGGTGCAAGAAGGCTTAAAAGTTGGCTCCCATGCCCTCTGTGACCATTGTGGTTATCCCCTTAGGGTTGGCGATCTCGCAGAGATCCGCTACGCGGTGCGCCATTGTCCCCAGTGCGGTTTAACGGTGGCGGTAAGCAATGAGTTATAGCCTGAGAATTGCCGATCTACCGGAGGATGAACGCCCCAGGGAAAAATTGCTCAAATACGGGGCCAAGCATCTGGGGAATGCTGAATTGATCGCCATTCTCTTGGCCACAGGTCAAGGCAAAGGCAAGCTGTCGGCGGTGGGTCTGGGGCAATATATTTTGCAACAGTTGGGACAAAATCGTCAGGACCCCATGGACGTGTTGCGTAATATCCACCCTCAGGAATTGATTGCTTTTCCCGGCATTGGTCCCGCTAAGGCCACCACGATTTTAGCGGCGGTAGAATTGGGTAAACGGGTGTTCCAGAGTCGTCCCTTGGAAAAAATGGTGGTGGATAGTCCCGAAGCGGCGGCGATCGCCTTGAGCCAGGATTTGATGTGGCAGACCCAGGAACATTTTGCCATTGTCATGCTAGACGTAAAAAACCGTTTGCTGGCGACCAAAGTGATTACCATTGGCACCGCCACAGAGACCCTAATTCACCCCAGGGAAATCTTTCGGGAGGTGATCAAACAGGGTGCCACCAGGCTGATTGTGGCCCATAACCATCCCTCCGGTGGGCTAGAGCCGAGCCCGGAAGATATCAGGCTGACAGAATTCCTACTCCAGGGGGCCCAATACTTGCAAATTCCGGTATTGGACCATCTCATTTTGGGCCACGGCAAGCACCAAAGTTTGCGGCAATGCACAGATCTGTGGGAGCGTTTTCCCCAGGGAGATTAGGAGAAATGCATGTAATTGCCTTAATTCATCTGAAAATTCCAACAGCAGGGTTAGCCATGGTATAGTGGAAGACTGTGTTCGATTACCAGCCACATTATGCCCAAACTTAAAACTCGTAAAGCCGCCGCCAAACGATTTCGCCCAACCGGCAGTGGCAAGAAGATTATCCGTCGCAAAGCGTTTAAAAATCACCTATTGGAACATAAGAGTTCTGAACAGAAACATCGTCGTCTGTCTAACCTAGCTTTGGTGCATGAAGCCGATGAGAAAAATGTCCGGCTCATGCTTCCCTATATGTAATTGAGTAGTTAGCGCTATTTTTGCTCACTTTTCCGCTGGGTGCCATGGAAAGTTGGGATGGGGAAAATCCCGCTAGGGTTCTAACTCCAAAACACTTTCCCAGGTAAAGCTGAAATTATCTTTAGTTTTTTAAAGTTACTATGACCAGAGTTAAACGGGGCAACGTTGCCCGCAAACGCCGCAAGAAAATTCTCAAGTTAGCCAAAGGTTTCCGGGGTTCCCACTCCAAACTTTTCCGCACCGCTAACCAACAGGTAATGAAGGCTCTACGCAATGCCTACCGCGATCGCCGTAAGCGTAAACGGGATTTCCGTCGTCTGTGGATTACCCGCATCAACGCTGCCGCTCGCCAAGAAGGTATGAGCTACAGCAAGCTGACCGGACAATTGAAAAAAGCCAATATTGAAATCAACCGTAAAATGTTGGCCCAGTTGGCTGTTTTAGACCCCGCCGCTTTTAGTGAAGTGGTAAAAGTTGCCGCCACCGCAAAGTAGAAAGCTTTATTTTCCCTTTGGGCAAGGCTGACCGATTTAGATAATTGAACCAAGAAAAAGAAACTCCCCACCCTAGGTAACTGGGATGGGGTTTTTCGTTGCAGGTATTAAACTTTTTTCAGTTTTTTGAGGGTGTCGTACATTTCCGGTAAACGCTTATAGATGGCAGAGGCTTTGAGATAAAGCTTGTGGGGCATATGGGGACTGCCACAAACTACTTCTTTGGGCCCCACTTTGCCATGGATTCCCGTTTGAGCCGAGGCGATCGCCCCGTCACCGATCTCGGATTTGTCCGCTACTCCCACCTGACCAGCGAGGATTACCCGGTTGCCGATGGTAACTCCCCCCGCTAAACCCACTTGGCCGGCTAGAGCACAAGCCTCACCAATACGACAACCATGGGCCACATGCACCATATTGTCGAGTTTAGTATTTTTCCCGATGCGGGTTTCCCCCACGGCGGGACGATCTACTGCACTGTTACAGCCAATTTCTACCCCGTCTTCCAAAACTACTTGGCCGGATTGTTCCATTTTGAACCAGCCTTCGGGGGTAGGCACAAAGCCGAAACCCTCTGCCCCGATCGCCGCTCCGCTATGGATCACACAACCTTGGCCAATCTGAGTTCGTTCGTGGATGGTGCAGTTACCATGGAGTACGCTGTCGTTGCCAATGGTCACACCGGGGTAAATCACCACATTGCCGTGGATGCACACCCGATCGCCGAGGGTCACGTTGGGATAAATTACCACATGGGGGCCAATGCTCACGTCCTCACCACAATGCACCGAGGGATCGATAACAGCAGTGGCATGGATACCCGCCGGTGGACGATAGGGTTGATAAAAAACGGCGATCGCCGCCGCAAATAGGAGCCGGGGTTGGGCAGTGGCACACCAGGCTATACCTTGGGCATCCGCTTCTGCTTGAAGTTTTGCATCCGGGGGCAAAATTAGCGCACTGGCCTGGGTTGTCTTCATTTGAGGCGCATACTTGGCACTATCGACGTAACTGATTTGCCCGGTCAAGGCCTCCGTTAAGGCGGCAACGCCCCCAAGGGTTGGATTGCGATCGCCAAATTTTTCTAGGCTGTGGCATTGGATATGGGTTTGTAGGCGTTCTACGAGTTGGCTAAATTCCATGGGAGATCGGCGGAGCTAAACGCTAAATTGTGGCCATTTTCCCATAAGGCTTTGACCTTTCCCGTCCCTTTTCGCCGGTGCTAACTTTGGTCTAAGGTATCTCTCTCAGCCTCACCCAGGGGAACGCAAAAATTAAACCTCCGCCACCATTTCCCTAGGAGGATTCTTTGGCGATCGCCATTTACGCCACCAGGCCCAGAGGGTTGTGGCCATGAAAATACTGGAATAAACCCCGGAAGCAAAGCCAATAATCAAAGCTAAAGCAAAGAATTTGAGACTATCACCACCGAAAAGAAAGATTGCTACCAGGGGCAAAGAAGTGGTCAAAGAAGTGTTAATGGAACGGGTCAAAGTTTGATTGACTGCATCATCCACCACATGGTTAATATCCCAGTCAGAATGGCGCTCTAGGGTTTCCCGCACCCGGTCGTATATGACCACGGTGTCATTGACAGAAAAGCCGATGATGGTCAGTAACGCCACCAGGAAAAGACTATCAACTTCCACTCCTCCCACTAAGCCAAAAATGGCAAAGGCTCCCATGGTAATCAAGGCATCATAAAGTAGGGCGATAATGGCAAAAACAGCGTAATCAAGCTGAAAACGGATAGTTAAATAGATGATAATCCCCAGCAGGGAAATCACCAGGGCTAACACCCCAGAACGGAATAAAGCTTTGCCTACCGTGGGGCCAACGGTGTCAATTTGGATAGTTTCCGGGTCGAACTTACCTATGCCTTCATTCAATGCTTTTTGCACCGCTTCCCGTTGTTCCACATCCAGGGTTTGTTGACGGATAGAAAGGGTATAGTCCTCAATTACCTGCACACTACTGTTACCTAAGCCCACGCCGCCGAGAATATCCTGCACCTCCGCCACATCGATCGCCGCTGGGCAATTATTGCTGCTGGCGCATTCCAGTTGTAGTTGCAAACGGGTACCACCGACGAAATCGAGACCTGGCCTAAAAGGAGCTTGGAATTGTGCCCAGGAAATTGCCATGGCGAAAATACTGATCAGCACCAAGAGAGAAGAAACGATCCAAGCTGGCTTTTCCCATTTGAACAGGTCTAATTTCATAATTTTTGAGAATTGGTCAAAGAAAGCAAACAGAATTCTGGGTTGAAAAATAAAAAGCTTTTAAGACTTAGCCGTTACCGATGATAGATTCGGGCAAAAGAGCCTGGGATTTTGACGCACTTTGGGCAAACTGAGCACAATAACCAGTAACAGGGTACGACTGCAGGTCAGGGCGGTGAACAAACTCACCATGACTCCGATCGCCAGGGTGAGAGCAAAA